>JAHFDS010000020.1 GCA_023248855.1 Myxococcales bacterium | reverse complement strand
GATCGCTGGTAGTGGGACTGGGCGCGGAGGATGAAGTTCCCCCCGGCTGCGTAACTCAGGTACGCCCACGCGAGTGGGAGCTTGTAAGGGTTGAGGAAGTTGAAGCCGGGCGCGACGCCGCTCGGGTTGCCACTGGCGTCGCGGTCGACGTTGATCATCGCGGCCTGGCCCATCAGGCGCAGGCGGCGGCGGACCTCGAGCACCTCGGCGTCCACGGCGACGATGCCATCGGACCAGCCGTCCTGGTCGAAGCCGTCGTTGGCGGCAAGGCGCACCGCGCCTGCCAGCGTCGGGTCGCCAGTTGCGCCGACCAGGCTGGCCACCCGTCCGAGGTTGCGCAGGCCGCGGCCGCTGTCGTCGCCGGGCTCGAAGGCGCCAAGGAGATCGCCGCGGCCGCGGATCTGGGTCCCCCACAGGCGCACGCCGGTGCCAAGGGCGCAGCTGACCCCGCTGGAGTCGAGCTGCACGATGGTCGGGCTCTGCGCGTTGCCGGCGTGGGCTCGGATCGCGGCAGGTGCTCCGGGGAAGTCACCTAGCAGGTGCACGATGCCTTGGCTGTGCACGACCAGCGTGCCTGCAACGATGTCGACCTTGAGCTTGCCCTGGGGATCGTCCACCGAGATGCGACGGCCTGGATCTCCGAGCGCGGCCCAGGAGCGGAAGATGAGGTCACGCTGCAGGTGCCCCTGGGCGTCGGGCCCCAGGAGGTCGGCCACCCGCCTGGGCACTCGCGCCATCGCGATGAGGGTCGGCGTGGGGAGCGTGCCGCCGGCGCGGTTGTCGAAGCGAACGGCGCCGAGCAGCACGGAGCGCGCGGTCGGGGCGGGCGGATCGGGCTGGAACGTGGGGCTCGTCGTGTGCTGGATGCGCGTGGGGGCGGTCTGCCAGTCCGGACCGGTCAGGGGAAGGGCAGGGTCGCTGACGTTCGCCTGCGGCGTGGCCCACCAGTAGACGAAGAGGACGCCCGCGGCGGGCGCGATCGCGAAGTCTTCCGCGTCCACCGTGGGCGCCATGCGATGCCGGATGCCCGCGCTGTAGTAGCTTGTGTCCGGGAAGTGGACGCTGGCGGACCACTGGCCTGGCGCTGCGCCAGGCGAGAGCTGGAGCTGGGTCGGCAGGCCCCCGGCGATCACGCCCGTGCCGTTGAGCTCGTTGAAGTAGAGACGCGCGATGTCCCAGAGGGGCACCGGGACGGGATCGATCCACTTCGGCGTCGGGCTCGTGGTCGAGGTCGGGGCCCAGGTGCCCGGCCGACCGAATTTGGCTTCGGTGACCAAGAACGCCAGCGCATCGCGCAGGTTCTTGTGCGTGCCGAGCGCGTCCTCTTCTCGTCCCGTGATGCGCTCGCCCGTCCCGCCCAGGCGGTCGGGGTTGTCGATCGAACGCGCCAGGAGCTTCTCGCCGCGGAGCACGTCGCCCTCGAAGAGGCGCGGACGCACGTCTCCGGGAGCGCTGCGGTCGTTCGGGTCGTTCGGATCCGCGAGGCGGCCGACGTTGCGGACGAAGCGGTAGCCCCAGCTCGAGGGCGGCAGCGCCGGAGCCAGGTTCAACATGAAGCCGATGGCCACCGCTCGGGCCTGGTCGGTAGGTGGCATGGCCGGTGTGACGACGAGCTCGTTCTTGACCGGGTCGACGGCGTCCACGCTGTAGGCGTTCGCCGAGAGCGGCACGGCAAGCGCAGAGCCCGGGCGGAACAGGGCGGCCCGCACGACGCGGATTGTCGTCCGTGCAGGATCGGTCGTGTCGAGGGTGAGCACCTTGCCGATCGCGGCCTCGGTGCGCAGCCGCGACTCGTCGATCACGCTTCGGCCCTGGAGCGCGACCACCGGGATGACGGCGAGCGGGATGACGAGCCCCGGCGAATCTACGCCCGAGGTCGCGAAGGTCGGATCGTCGAGGGCATCCACGGGTTGCCAGGCGACTGACAGCCGGGTGCGCACGTCCTGCACAAACTCCCGGCCGGTCGTGCCGTCCGCGTTCTGCGCGCCCGGATCCCAGAAGTAGCGCGCCGCGGTGTCCGAAGGCACCAGCCGGAAGATCACCCCGATGTGATGGAGCCCGGCGCCGTCGAGCGGGAGCGTCACGACGGTGCCCGGCGCGTCCTCCACGTGCACGAGCTGGAGCGTGGGGTCGAGCGCGGCGCCGTTGTAGATGCGAAGGACGTTGGTCTCGGAGCCCGGGCTGCCGTCGAGCGCGACATCGAAGCCCTCGATGACGCCCATGAGCTCGGAGAGGAGCTGGCCGACGTGCACCTTGAGCTCCGCGGCGGCAAAGCCGCTGCCGCCGTGCAGGAAGTCCTCGAGGCCGATGCGCTGGTTACCGAGAACCCGGAGTCGTTTGCTCATGGTTTCTTCTCCACAGGCGCCGCGAGCGCGGCACGCAGCGCGGGCAGGAGCTGCTTCTTGAGACCCTGGCGGACCACGCGATCGATGCGCTCACCGACCGCCGCGTCGACCGTGTTGCGCACGACCTCGGCCAGATCCGTGGACAGCGTCGGTATCGCCGCCAGGAAGTGCGAGAGCTCGTCCTGGAGTGACTGCAGCCGATCCTGCGCGGCGCTCGCGTCCTTGAGCGTCTGTTCCTTGAGCTTCGAGAGCGCGTTCGTCCGAGTCTCGAGGTCGTTCAAGATGGCCTGCTTGGTAGCGATGGCGCTCGTGAGCTGGTCGCGCTGCCATTGCAGCGAGGCCACGTCGACCGCGAGCGTCTTGTCACCCTGCGCGGGCGTCATGGCGCCTCCGCGTAGAACCGCAGCACATAGCAGGGTTCGCAGAACCAGGGTGGCGCGCTGTCGGGCGTCGGATCGGGGCCGCGCTCGAAGGTCACGAACACGCCGGCGGCGCGCACGAGGTCGACCAGCGACTTGAGGCGATCCACCCAGAAGTTGTCCGCGAACAGGACCAACGGATGATCGGAGCGGTCGGGGTGCGGCACGTACGGCCGGGGTACCGCGAGGTCCCGGTAGAGGACGCCGGATCCAGGCGCCGTCTCGAGCGGCGAGCCCGTGAAGGGATTCAGCGCTCCTGGCTCCTGGCGGACCACCACGGGCAGGTCGCGCCCGCTTCGTGGATCGTGGGCCAGCACGTTCGCGAACTCCTCGGCGAACGGCTCCCAGGTCGTGGGATCGCCCGGCACGCGCTCGCGGCCGCAGGGCGCGAGGCGCACGTCGAAGGTGTAGACGTACGGCCCCGGGAAGCCTGGGTCGGTTGCGAGGCGGTTCGGATCGCCGGAACGATTCCAGGGGTGCACAGCCCAGAGCTGAGGTGCCGGCTCGATCGCCGGCACCGGCGGGAGCTGCCAGGGCTCGCCCGCGGGTTCGAGGAGCGTGTGATCTGGCACCGCAACAGGGGCCGGATGGTCGAGGTCGTCGTGCAGGTAGCTCGCCTGCCGCAGGTCCGCCCGGACGTGCGTGACGTCGTCGCGTCGGCGCAGATCCACGAATACCCGCGGTCCCACCGTCTGCTGATCGAGAAACGGCGTCGTCGGTTGGGCATCGGGCGGCCCCTGCGCCCGGCCGACGTCGTACAGCGCCCAGGACCGGAGATCGATGCGCGTGACGAGTGTGAGAAAGCGCGGATTCGGATCCTCGGTCGCCGGAGGACCGGGAAGGAGAACAGCCTCCATGCTTTGATCGGCGGCCTCGAGGTCGGCCCAGGCATGCGCGCTCGAGACCTCGGAGAGCGTCATGCGGTAGACCGGCGGGAGCTTGAGGCGAAGCGCGGCGCCGAGTCCGGCAAAGGTGCGCGTGTCGATGCGGTACGTGGCGAGCACCTCAGCGCCGAGCGGTAGCCCGGGGCGCGGGATGGGGGTGCCCGTCGAGGGATCGACCGCGAAGAACGTGAGCGGCGCCGGTAGGACGTCGAACGTGATGAGCCCTCCGGCATCCACGTCGAAGTGCGCGCGATCGAGGCGCACAGGATCGGGCGCTGCGGGGGTTTGCGGGTTCACCCACAGCTCGACGGAGCCCGCCACGACGGGCGCGAACGCGAGCTGCGCGGTCGTCGCGCCGCCGAGCGCGCGGGCCACGACGATCTCCGGGCCTGGCACCGGCACCGGTGCGGGGGAGCCGGGCGTTCCTACCTGGACGCCCGTCGCGGGGATCGTCACGCTTCCCGGCCCCGGTGCCGCGGGCGCGTCGGCGGGCAGCCCTTGGCCCGTCAAGCGCACGGCGAAGGCCGGCGGCTGCGGGCTGGCCGGGGGGGCGTTCGGGTCGAGCAGCACCTCGACGCGCAGATCAGGCGGTGCGGTCACCGCGTCGCCGACGTAGTCGATGCGAACGAGGTCGCCGAGGAGGGCATCGAGTAGCGCGACGAGGCGCTCCGCGGTGGTCTTGGGGGACATCAGGACCAGGCGCAGCACCTGGCGCCAGGTGTCGTCGTCCACGCCGGCGCGGGGGCGGAAGACGCCGAAGTTCTCGCCGATCACGTCGAGGTAGCGGCCGTCCGCTCGATCGAGGAACAGCTCGTCCCGCACCTGGTCGATGGCGCCCTGGAAGCGATCAGCCACGGCCGCCCTCTCTTCCCCCGCAGCGCTCGTCCTCCGCGAACATGGCGGAGAGCACGACGCCCGTCGCGAGCTCGTGCGCATGCGCGCTCCTCGGGCCGAGCGTCTTCTCCGCGAAGCCGCGCTTGACCAGGCGCGCGACGAACGTGCCGCTCGCCGGACCGAACACGCCGCCAGTTGCCGTGGGCAGGGCGGGCAGGTGCAGCCGGTAGGTCCCGGTCACTCCACCGGTCACGAAGAGCTCGAGGTACGTGGGGTCGGACACCGGTCGCACCACTCCGACCGCATCCGGCCTGCGCTCTTCGCGACCGACCGAGCGCACCTGCATGGGCGCGGCTCCGGCTTCCACGGTCTCCATGCGATAGGTGGCCGGTTCCGTCAGCGTTGCGGTGACAGCGAGGCCCACGGGCAGATCGACGCGCACGGTGCCGTGCTCGGTGAACCGGATGCGGAGCGGAGCGCCCTTCGCCCGCACCTCGCCCTCGAGCTTGTCGTCTACGGACTGGATGCCGTCCGAGTACCGCACCGCGAGCGCGAACGCGTACCGGCCGATGAGAGGCGCGCTCGGGAAGAGCAGGAGGTCGCCCGTGCCGCGCCCTAGGTTGGCGAGCTCGGCGCGGGCGATGCCCTGGCAGCCGGGCAGGAGGGTGACGGAGACGATGTCCCGATCGAGCCCGAAGAGCGGCAGCACGATGCGGTCTCCGCGCAGAAACGGCGGCCCCCACGCGGGCCGAACGATCTGCCGGTCGTAGACGAGCCGGTAGGCGTTCATGCGTGGGCCTTCTGCATCCGGAGACCCCCGACGATCGAGAGCGGCTCCGAGGCGGACGCCGACAGCTCGAGGCGCGACACGCAGCCGCAGGGCGCGAGCGCGTGCAGCGCCATGATGAGCGCCGTGCCACAGTGATCGGAGGAGTTGTCGATCGTGCGCAGGAGCCCATCGCACACGTTCGTGAGCTCGAACTCGTCGAGGAAGAACAGGATCGCCCGGTCCGGCAGCTGGACCTGGCGCTCGATCCCCGCGCCCCGAAGCGAAACGGCGATCTCCGGGAACGTGCCGTCCGCTGGCATGAACGGGTTGCCAGTGCGAAGCAGCGGCAGGCGTGCCTGGACCTTGCCGTGCTCGACCAAGGCGCAGGTGAAGCGGGGATGTGCGCTGTCCGCGGCGACGATGACGCCGAGGTCGCCGCCCTCGGTGAGCTCGAGCTGCCCGCTCCTGACCTGCGGCACAGCATCGTTGACCGTGCCGTCCGCGCGCCGGTAGGGCTGGACGCGCAGCTGGAAGGTCCAGGGCGGCCCCTTGTAGGGCTGCTTCCAGCGCCGCAGGTCGCCGAACGCCGCGTGCACGACGTCGCACTCGCCAGGTGCGAGCCCGTCGAAGGGGCCGATGCGGAAGAGCGCCGGAGGATCCGCGGGCACCGCGCGGGCGGCCGCGGGGCCGCGCAGCTCGATACGGGGCCGCGCCTCGAAGAGGAAGGCGGGGGCCACGGCCGACAGGGTCCGGCCGTCCTCTGGACAGCGTGCGGTCAGCGCGAGCTGGTGCACGCCATCGGGGGTCTCCTCGACGACGAACTCGAGCGAGCCGCTCGCGGCACCGGTGGGCGTGAACTTCCCGAGCCGGGTGATGCCGCGACATGCCGGTGCGAGCACAAGAGCGGTCTCCTTGCCCGCCGCGAGCGCGGCCATGACCGCATGGGGCACATGCGCGAGCTCGGCCACGAGCTCGCCCCGGCAAGAATGCACCGGGCTGCCGACCGGCGCGGGCGCGGGGATCGTCAGGCGCATCACGTCCAGCTCTCGCCGTCCGACGAGGCGCGCCGGCTTGCCCTTGCCTGACATCCCGAAGACGACCGACAGAACGTGGCGATCAACAAACCCTGGCCGAAGCGTGATCCCGAAGTGCGCACCCCGCCCCTGGTGCGGACTCGGGTGGAGCGGGCTCGAGAGCGCCGCGATCCCGGCGCAGTGGGGGAGATCGAGGGCCACGGTGTCGTAGCCGAAGGACAGGCCGGTGACGCCGACCCAGGTCCCGGTCCCGGCGGGCTCACCGCGTGACCCGTAGAGCGCCTCGAAGATGCCCCGGTTGCCCTCGGGCCCGATGAGGCTGTCCGGGATCGGATCGGTCGGGAGCCAGAGGTGGACCTTGGGGGCCTGGCAGCGTGTCACGACCTCGAAGACGTATGCGGTCGCCATGAGGAACCTCCAGAGCAGCCTGCGGACCAGCCTGCAGATGCGCGTGGCGATCTTCACGACACCACCACGCTGCCTTGCGGCGCCCGCGCGATCTCGTCCTCGAGGACGACGATGTTCCCCGTGGGCAGGAGCGCCGTCACGTCGAAGACGCCTGGCACATCCATCGCGAGGGCCTGGACGCGCGCGAGCACGACCTCGGTGCCGAGGCCCAGTCCGTTGATGTACGCCTCCACCGTGGCCGTGACGGGCGAGATGAGGTCCGCGCGCGCGAACCCCTCTTTGGGGGTCAGCGCCAGGCGCACGTCGATCTGGCGCACCAGGGGGAACCGCACGCGGACGCGCGTCCCGGCAGCCTTCCAGCCGGGGTAGCGCAGGCGATCCTCCGGGTCGCCGTTGATGACCCGCTGCACCTCGGCGACCAGGCCCGTGTAGTAGGCATAGCTGGCGCTCACCGTCGCGCCGGCGCGCAGGCCCGGTGCCGCGACGCCCGTGCGGGGATCCCGGTACGCGTGATCGGGGGACAAGACGCCGAGCGTGACGACTCCGGTTGTGTCGTCGAGCTCCGCGTAGAGCGCAAACGCGGGATCGGTGGCCACCAGGGTCAGCGCGCTCGGGACGCCCGGCGTGTGAATGGTGAGCTCGAGCGTGGCCGGAACGACCGGCACGTGATGCAGGCGCACGTGTCGCTGTCCAGCTGTCGCAGCGGCGAGGACGACCTCCGGCTGAAGCAGCGTCTCGGTGGTCTGCGCGAAGTGGTTGGTCGCATCGAGGACAAAGAGCGTGCTCTCGCCTGGCTTCTCCTCACGCAGGAGCGCGGAGGAGACCTGCCCGAGCAGCGTTCCGGCGGGGCTCCAGGACTTGACCCCGATGACCTTGCCCTCGAGCGTGGCCACGGTGCCCCGCGGCAACGCGCGAATGTGCCGGCGCGCCCGCGCTCGGAAGTCATCATCGCTCTCCGCGTCGCGGCCGCCGAACGTGGAGATCGGGTTCGAGCAGGTGGCGCCGTCGAGGCCGCCGATCGGCGCGCGCAGGAACTGCACCGCGCCCGAGGGGACGTTGGTGAACGCGCCGGGCATCGTCGCCACGATCGGGATCGGGGCCGAGGCGGTGCGCCCCGCGGGAATGACGCCATTCTGCGTGGTCACGAGCTCCACGCGCGGGCGATCAGAGGTCTCGTCAGCGTAGACCGTGATGGGCGCGAGGAGCGGCGTGTCGCGAAGGACCGGCCGGGGCGCCGTGAGGATCACCTCGCCCAGGGCCGGTGCGGCTGGCTCGCGCACGAGGTCGAAGTCCTCGAGGCGCCGGTCGAGCTCCACCCCGGTCGCCGACGTGTACGAGAAGTCGCGCAGGAGTTGCGCCATCTGGAAGTAGGCCTCGTCGTCCTCCAGCGCGGCCGCCTCGAGCAGCGTTCGGATCACCGAGCCGATGCGGAAGTCGGACAGCGGCGTGTTGAAGGAGACATGGTCGATCATGTCCTGGAGGATCTGGGCGAAGATGCGGCGAACGAACGGCATCAGAACCCCGGAGTCCTCGCGCCCACGAGCGCGCTCGTACCCACGGCCATGGCCTTGACCCTCATACGCAGCACGTCGCCCTCGGCGCGTACCGAAAGGTCCTCGAGCGCAGCGATGCGATCGTCGGCCGCGATGGTGCGGTAGGCCTGAAACTTGGCGCGGAACAGGGCCAGGGCCGACAGGCGCGTCCCGATCGGGAGGGCAAAGCCGAAGCTCGGATGCAGGCGCAGCTCGCCCGGCAGGGTCGAAGCCTTGATGTAGAGCGACTGCACGAGGTTCGGCACGCCGCGCACGACGGCAAAGTCGAACACCGCCTGCCCGCCCCTGACCTCGCGCGTGATGTCGATCTCCTGGGCGATGTGCTCGGAAGCGCGGGTGCCGTCGCCATCGAACGTCGAAGCGCCGAGGTCGGTGACGGCGCCGGCGGAGCGGGCGGGGTCCACGAGCTTGAGATCGGTGCCGTAGAGGCGCTCGGCCAGATCGGCGCGCCGGCCGGTGCCGGTCCGCGGGGCCACGCTCGCCGCGGGCGCCGGCGAGGAGGACGGGACCAGGATGCGATCGCCGCCCCGGAGGAGCCCCGGGCCGCCCGTCGGGGTCACGTAGGGAGGCAGGAGGTCGTTGATGATGACGAGCTCCTTCCAGCGCGACTCATCGCCGAGGACACGCATCGCGACATCCCGGATGGTCTCGCCCTGGAGGATGATCGCCTGGGCCACGCTGCGGGCGGGCGGCGCGGCCGCCAGCACCGGGTCGACCGCGCGCGCGAGCTCGAGGCGGCGCTGCGCCGCGACCAGGGGATCGGTGGAGTCGGCGCTGCCCTCGGCGCGAAGCGCGTTCACGGCGCGCTTGCCAGCACGCGCGAGGTTGCGTGCGGCGCCCTCGAGATCGCCGCCGGCGCCGAGCGCGAAGGGCGCAGGTGCGCTCGAGCCGGGGTTGGCCCCAGGGAGCTGGTTTCCGAGGAGCTCGAGCGAGCGGGCGAAGTTGTCGGCGAACAGGGTCAGGTTCTCCCAGTCCTGGACCGGGACCGTCACCAAGGCGACCGAGCCCTGGGCGATGCCGCCGATCAGGTCCATCGCATCCTTGGCGAGGTCCGAGACGTCGTTGATGAGGCCGATCGCGTTCTGTGCGACGCCGAACGCGGTCGACGCCAGGTTCGTGAGGCTGCCACCGAGCGCGGCCACCTCGTTGAAGACGTCCTGGATCTGCTGGATGGCCTTGTTGAGCTCGTTCAAGGCCGCGCTGGCCTTGGCGACCCAGCTCTGCGCGCGTTCGAGGAGGCCCGCGCCGCCGCCTGCGGTGGCATCGAAGCCCTCGAGCCGTGCCTCGACGCCGGCGGACAGCGGCAGGTTCGCGGGATCCATCCGGCCGAGCACCTTGAGCTGGAGCTCGTAGCGGTAGCCGGTCCGGAAGTCGCGCGAGCGCGGGACACGCAGGAGCAGGGGCTCGACGACCCACCACTCGCCGTCCTTGAGGTTGAGCCACGTGACGAAGCAATCCTCCGGCTTGGTGATGTCGGAGGTCGCGACCTTGCCCTTCTTGATGTCGAGGTAGAGGCGGAAGAAGGCCCGCAACTCGACGATGCGGTCGAACCCAGTGGTTGCGTAGGCCGGCGTCCGGTAGCTCGTGCCTGCGGTCTTGAGCCGCTCGTCGTTGGCGCCGGACTGGAAGTCGGAGTCCTGGTTCTCCTGGAACTCCCAGGCGCGGCCGAGGCCGGGGCTGATGTCCGAGCCGGGGCCGTTCGCCGATTTCACGCCGGCGTCGAGCTCGCCGATGCCACTGTCGAGGAGCGCGCGGCTCCGGTACTTGTCGAAGGGGCTCGCCGGCGGCGGGAGGTTTGGCAGGAACAACCCGGTCGTGCCGGCGATGGTCAGGTCGCCGATCGCGTCGCCCTGGTGCTCGATGTAGCGGCCGCCGCCCTGGAGCGCCTGGATGTCGGCCGCCGCCGGCTCGACCATTTCGATCTCCTGCGGGTTCGGCCGGAAGGAGTAGACCAGGTCCTGCCCATCGGGAGCGGTCGCGACGTCGAGGCTGCCACCGCCGGTCGTCATCACGACCAAGTGGTAGAGCGGCTGGCGATCGGTC
Source organism: Myxococcales bacterium (assembly GCA_023248855.1). Taxonomy (GTDB): domain Bacteria; phylum Myxococcota_A; class Polyangia; order JAHFDS01; family JAHFDS01; genus JAHFDS01. The sequence continues at coordinate 30,011 of JAHFDS010000020.1, read as the reverse complement.
TGCGTTCCGCCGTAGAGGGCGTTCTCGTTGTAGGGCGTGCCGAGGAGATCATCCTGGTGCGCCTCGTTGAGCAGGATGTCGACCTGGCCCGCGCGCTTCCGGATCTGCGCCGAAGACAGCCTGGGGGTCTGGCGGTCGCTCGATTCCATCACGCGTCCTCATCGAGCGCTTGCGTCGGCCGCGCGGCCGGATCGGGAAGCCGCAGCGCCGGCGAGAGCATCCGGTAGGTCTTCATCTTGGCGAAGGTCCCGTCGTCGGTCTTCTGGCCGGGCGGCGTGCGGGGTGGGTCGGCTGGAGCCCTGCCGGGCGTCGGTGCGGGCGGCGCGCCCGCCTGGCCGGGCTGGAAGACCGCGACGGTGGGATTCGGAGGCGGCTGTACCGGGGGCGTGGTGCCATTCGGCCCGAGCCCGTGCTGGTGGAGCGCGTACTCCTGCGTGTAGAAGCGCTCGAACTGCGCCTCGAGCGCCTGGAGCTTGCCGAGGAGGTCGGCGCGAAACGCGTTCCAGAACTCGATCAGCGCGCCGCCGAGAACGGCTTCCTGCCACGGACGATCACCCGGGTCGCCGAGCTCGAGCACGGGGCCAAGGCCGTCGTGGCCAATGGTGAGGATCGGCTTGCCGCCGTTTTTGATGCGGATCTGTCGGCCGGGTTTGAGCGCCAGGTCGATGTCGCCACCCACGCTCGGGACCGCGGGCCCGGCGGCATCCGCTTCGTCCTCGAGCTCGGCCGTGGTGGGCACAGCGCCCGACTCCTCGGTGGAGACCGCGAGGCTGCCTCGCGCGTCGATCCGCACGGAGAGCCCGGCGTGGCGCGCCTCGAACGGCGTGCCCACTTCCTCGCTCGGCGCAGGCGGACTCGCGCTCGCCGTCGCGCGCAGCGGCGCCGGCCAGAACGCGCTCACATAGGGGCGCTGCTCGTTGCCCCCGAGGTAGCTCACCACGCACCAGTCCCCATCGAGCGCGTCGATCGGCAGATCCGCTGGCAACCGGCCGCTCCTCTGGAGATCGTCGCGCGCCGCGGCGGAGAGCGCCCGCAGACTGGTCGGGCTCGGACGCACGCGTGTCGCGCTGGTGCCACCGAGCGGGTTGCCCGAGCAGACCACGACACCGTCGAGCACCTGGTAGGGCGTGCGCCGCCCATCGTCCACGATGAGCACCTGCGCCGTGTACCCGTCGAGGTTGCGCGAGATCGGACCTGGGCCGGCGCCGAGCAGCCCCTGGCCGGCGCCGTCGTAGACGTCGAGAACGATCCCGAGGTGGGTGCCGAGCAGGAAGTCCGAGGGATAACGCGGCACCACGGCGGCGCCTTGCACGGGATGCCCGGAGGCAGTCTTCCAGTAGCGCCGGCTCATGGCTGCCCCGGCATGCGCAGGCTTCTCCTGGTGGCGAGGTCGAGAACCGGGAAGTAGCGGGTCCCGATCGCGCGGCGGAGGAAGATGTCCCTGGGATTGACTGTCACGGCCGGCGAGGGCTTGCTCGCCGAGACCGCGCTCGCGACCTGGAAGACGGTCCGACCCGTGCCGGGCACGAGAGCGCTCCCCACCTGCGGGTTGACTCCGTCCGAATCGATCGAGCCCGTGTCACCGGGCCGCGAGCCTGGAATGGAGATGTGCCGGATGGTCTCGTTCGGCCGGCGGACCATCGGCTGGCCGCGGGTCACGGTGAGCTGCGTGCGGAGCGAGGCCCGCCCCTCCGCGGACAGCGCGAAGTCGTGGCGGACGCCCTCGACGTAGTAGCACTCGTCGAGCTCGGGGAGATCCACGCGGTAACCGACCCGGCAGCCCAGCAGCGGCAGGCAATCGATGGTGCCGGCGAGGTACTGGTTGCCGTGCTGGTGCCAGTGGTCGTTCAGGATCGCCCAGCGCGCGAGCGTCTTTCGGAGCGAGGCGTCGCTCGCAGCAAGGCCCATCTGGGTGAAGCTCGAGGTGATCTCCCGGACGCGCATGCCGTGGCGCGAGAAGCTGTCGTAGGAAAGCAGGGGCACGACCCCGCGGTTGATGAACTTGAGGTCGGCCTGCAGGTCGCTCGAGCGCAGGTCGATGACGTTGATGTAGTCGTGGTCGCTCCGGCCGACCTGCATCCGCACGATGCGATCGAGCGTGAGCAGGGCCGTGTCGATGTAACGGGGTGAGGGCGCGGCGGCGCGAGCGGCCTGGGCCTCGGTCGCCGGCTGCTTCGGATCGTTCGGCGTGGCGCTCGAGATCGGTCGCACGGGCTGGACCCTCACGGGCTGCGCTCGGCTCGAGAAGAAGACGCCCGGCTCTTCGGGCAGGCCGTAGACGGGTCCCGAGAGCCCCGCCGAGACGGTCTGGGCCCCCGAGAGGGTGCCGCCCGTGGGCGCCGAGGCGACCGGGCCGGTCGCGGTGACCGGCGCCGAACTCGGGTAGGTCTCCTTCGAGATGGTCGTGAAGGGGTACTCGCGCAGCACCACGGCCGGCAGGTACGCGGGCGCGGTCACGACCCCTTGGTCGTCCACGTTGCCGCCGAGTTCGTCCGGGACCATGGGCAGAGGCGCGCCCGGATCGCGCCCGGCGAGCCGCAGATCGAAGAAGAGCTCGTTCATGCAGTCGTTGGCGCGTGACTCGAGCAGCGTCAGGAGATTGCCGGACTCCGAGAGCATCTGCTCGGACGCCATGAACCCATCGACGTGCTCGCGCTCGATGTAGCTGCGGTCCAGCAGATCGAGCAGCGTCCGGAAGGTGGAGCTCCCCTTGCGGTGCTTCATCACGGCGTCGAGCAGCGCCGCCGGCGTCTCGGTCGAGGCACCCGCGCCGGCGCTCGCGCCCGTGCCGCCGGCGATGCCCGGGATGTACTTCTGCGGATCGAGGAACGCCTCGCGCGTGCTGCCATCGGGCAGGGTCTTCGTGAAGGTGAGCTCGAAGTGTAGGTGCGGGCGACCTGCGGCATTCCCCGTGTCGCCAGAGAACGCGATCACGTCGGCGGGGGTTACGTGGTCCCCGACACGCCAGGGCCGACCGGCGCTGAAGTCGCCATCGTCGGGGCGCCGGCCAGGGTGCCGATTGAGGAGCGCGAGGTCGCTGCCGCTCGGGGCGTCGAGGTCGTGGCCATCGACGTACCAGTCGAGGAGGTGCATGGCGCGGGAGTGGAAGACGGCGCCTCCGATCTCGTGGCGGATGACCACGAAGTTCCCCGCCGCTGCCTGCGCGGCGCTCGACGAGCGACGGAAGGCGAGGTGCGTGATGACGCCCGCCGCGATCGGGTGCACCGGCGTGCCTTTGGTAGCGACGAGGTCGACGCCCATGTGTGGGCCGCGCCCCGCGCGCTCGGCGAGGAAGTACGCGCTCTTCGAGGTCACGAGCGGCGCTCCGTTCTGGAGGGGATGCGAAAAACCGAAGGAGGCCGGCGCGCCTGGGCCCACTGGATCGACGAGCGCCTTGTCCGAGAGGTCTGCGCTCGGCGTCCCCGAGGGAGCTCCGACCCGCTTCTCGAGCACGAGGCGCAGGTGGTCGGCGTCGGCCCGGCTGTCCTTGCCGCCCGTGAACACGTTGCCGTTCCTTGCAGGCGGGATTGCCGGGTACGAGGCGGGCAGGCGCCACTGCGCCTGGTAGCCGAGCACGACGAGCAGGTGCGACTCGATGATGTCGGCCGGTGTGCCGAACCACTTGAGGCCCTGGCGCAGCATCTCGGCGCCGGCGAGGTTGTCGCCGAGCGGGGACGTCCCCGCGGCGCTGGCGCCGAGCTGGTGCGAGAGCACCTCGGCCGCCCACGGGTTGAAGTAGAGCTGGGTCAGGCGCAAGGCCTTAGCGAGGTCCGAGCCGAAGACCGTGTAGCGGGTGCGGAGCGCGCCGGTCTGCGTGATCACCTCGGTCGAGCGCTCGATGGAGTCGACGTAGCCCCACATCACGCGTACGTCGCCCGAGGCGCCGTCGTTGAGGTAGATCGAGACGATGTCGTCGGGGCGAATCACGTCGAGCCAGCTGCCCGCCATCTGCAGGGTGGGGGGCAGAGGCGAGCCGTCCTCGGGGATCTGAGCGCTCGCGGGCGGTGCGGGCGCGGGCACGAGCACGAGGCTCCACTGGCCATCGCCTTTGATGTGCTTTCCCACCGAGCACTGGATCACCCAGGGGGAGAGGTCAACGGGCTTGCCCTGGTTGACCGTGGCGTCGTGCGAGCAGAGGAGCACCTTGCAGCGCGAGCGCATCAGGGCACCCCCTGAAGCACCGAGGTCGTGGGGGCCGTCACCGCGGAGGCCTGCACCGCGGTGTCGTTGACGAACACCCGCATGTCGATCTGATGCGCGAAGGACATGCGCCTGGCCTGCTCGCGAGCGCTCGGCCGGGCTTCGTCGCTCCGGTGCGTCATGGCCTCACGACGCGCTTGCTCGTCCGGCGCCACGCCGCGGCCCCGCGCCGCGAACGCGGCCAGCTCCTCGGGGAACGCCGCCGGCAGACCGCCCCCGGTTCGCGTACGCGCGCTGCCAAGGCGGCCGGCGATCGCGTCATCGAGCGATACCGGGTCGAAGCTCATGCGCCTGGCGCCAGGGTTCGGCAGCGATTCGTCGTCGTAGCGGTAGGGCCGGACGTAGTCCGTCTTCCAGATCGACTCGTCGTCGAGGTCCCACTTCCAGAGCTTGCTCGGCGTGTTCATGAGGAAGCCGCCGCTGCCCTGCAGCGTGTTCACCGCGCCGATGCCCGCGTTGGCGGCGAACGTGCCAGGTTGACGCCAGAGCTCGCGCAGCTTGCCGAGCGCGCCGGTGTCCACGGACAGCGACTGCTGCGCAGCCTCCGGCCCGACGTCATCGAGGCGCGAGCGCAGCGCCTTGGTGCGGCGGTTGTAGGTCTCGACCGCGCCGGCCAGCGCCGCGCGGTCATGCTCCGTCTTACCGGACTGTGCGTAGACGGTCCTCGCGCCTTCGAGATCGGTCGAGGCCTCGGTGGCGCGGCTGGCCAAGCGATCGACGGCCCGGGCCAGCTCCTCCTTCTGCGCGCGATCCCCGACCAGCTCCTTGACGAGGCCCATGACACCGGAGCCCATGTCGGCCAGGGTCGGGTAGACCTTCTCAGCGAGCAGACTCTGGATGGAGTCCTCGCCCTCGAGCCACTTCTCGCCCACCTCGAGCAGGCGCTCGGTGGTCTCCGCTTGCTTCTGCGTGTGCTTTTCGATGTTGCGGGTGGGATCCGCGAGCTCGGCCTCGATCTTCGCTTCGAGGTCGGCGCGTTCCTTGCCGTCGGCCGGGCCCGACGCGATCCGGTGCATCATCGCGAGCAGCGAGCCCTCGCCGACCTTGCCGGTGTCCTTGAAGTCCTTGCCCGCGAGCTTGGAGAGGCCCACGCCCGTCATTTGCGACAGACGCAGGACGGCCTCCTCGGAGACGTGCGCCCCGACCTCGCCCGAGAGCCCGTAGGTCTTTCGCATGTGCTCGTACAGGCGGCCGAGGTTCTCCGGCGTGGCGCCTTCCTCCATGGCGGCGTGCGTGCGCGTATACGTGCCGCGCTGGAGCGCCATGAGGGTGATCGATCGGCCCGCATCGCCGCCCCCAGGCGAGCGGATGCCCTGGGAGAGCTGAGCGAGCGCCTGCGCGCCGTACGCGCCCTGCAGGCCCGGCTGGGCGCTGCCACCCAGGAGCCCGAGCATTCGCGACAGGTTCTGGGCCAGGACACCGCCCGCGGTGTGCGTCTGCTCGGCCTGCAGCAGGCCCTCCACACCCGCGAGGTACTCGCCGAGCCGCGTCTTCTCGATGCCCGACACGAACGCGTCGGCGATCACCTTGCGGAGCGCCTGCGCTCCCTCGTGGCCGCCTTCGAAGGTCTGGCCAGAGCGACGCATCGCACCGAACAGGCCGACCGAGCTCGACTGCTCGAGCCCAAAGCCCCGCTCGGCGCCCATGACTGTCTGCTCGAGCGCGCCGAGCCGCCTGCGCTCGCGGCCGCCCACGTCGTCCGTGCCGACCGCCTGCATGAGGCCCTGGCGGAGCTGGCCCACGTCGAGCGAGCTGTAGCCGAGATGGGCCTTGTCGCCGAGACCCTGGAGCGCGCCCGCGCCCCCGAGGGCTCGCAGGCGCTGCCGGAGCGGATTCCACTGGCGCGCGACGTCGAGACCCGACCCTACGATCGAGCCCATCGCACCGAGCGCACCGACGCCAATGCCCAGCCCCGCGCCGAGGAGCGCGAGTCCGCCGAGGCCGAGCGACATGCCCGCTCCGGTCGCCAGGGCTCCGCCGCCGCGGCCGCCTCGCGCCAGCAGCCCGAGCAGCCCGCCCGGCCGCGTACCCGCCTGCCGGAAGCGCTGGTCGAGGCGCAGGATGGAGTCGCCGGCCGACTGCACCTTCCCGAGCTCACGCGTGGCGAGCTCCAGCGCACCTGCGGCGCGCCCGACGTCCTTGAGCGCCCGCTCGGTCTCCCGGATCTTACCGGCGGTGCCAGTCATCCCGCGAGCGCCGGCGCTGACCGCAGCGAGCTCCGAGAGCGCCGAGCGCATCTGGCCGAGCACGCTCTCGTGCTGCTCGCGCAGCTCGCGGAAAACGTCCTCAGCGGAGGGCGGCCGGCCCGATCCAGGTGGCGCCATCACCGCACCTCAGTCATCGAAGCGCTCCTCGATGCCGGCGAACCCGTCGCGCTCGCCGGCGGCCGCGCGTAGACGCTCGAGACGCGCCTTCTCGACCTCGCGCTGGTTGGGGGTGAGCGCCTCGTCGAGGTCGGGCTCGCGCCCCTCGGCGATCTCACGCTCCCACTTGTCGATGAGCGCATCGCCGGTCACGAAGTACGGCTGCCCTGAGGTCTCGTGGACCGCGCGCTGCCGCTGCTCGGCCGGGTGGCTCTCGAAGTAGTCCTCGAAGAACTCCACGATCAGCTCCTCGGGCGTGTAGCGGAGGTACTCATCGCTGGTGGGCGGAAGGCTGTACTTCCGCACCCACCAGCGGCGCAGCAAGTACGGCGTCGCCCGCGTGCTCGCGCGCTGGAGCGCCAGCGTGCGTGCCGCCTCGATCGGCGTCGTCCCCGCGAAACCAGGCTCCCTCGAGGCGGTCCACCTCCTCGGACAGCTTGGTCAGGAGCTCGAGGTCCTCGAGATCGTCCCAGCGCAGCCACGCTGGGACCTCGCGCAAGACGACCTTGAGCCGGGCCAGCATGCCAGCGAGCACCTGGAACTCGCGGTCCACGGGCTGGGCCTCGCAGAGGCGCGTCCGCTCGGCCTCGATGCGCAGGAGATCGCGCAGGCTCGGCCGACGGTAGAGGAACACGCCCTCGCGGGTCTGGCCCTGGCGGTCGACGTGACAGAGGGGGAACCGCTGCTCGCGCACCGGCTCGGCGGGCTGACGTTCGCTGCTCATGCCGGCCTCTCGATTTCCTAGTGCCTGGCCCATCAGGTGCCCGTCTCGTCGAGCAGCTTGATCGCCACCCACTGGGTGTTCGTGCCGGCGATGCCGCGCGCGTTGACCTCGAGCGAGCGGGACTGGCAGCGGCAGCGCTGGATGTTCGCGAGGGTCTGCTGGGTGACGTGATCGCGCAGCGTCGCGTCGAGCTCGCCCATGGTCACCACCGAGACGTGGTCCGCCGACGGCCAGAACCCGAACTTGCGGAGCGAGGCCCCGACCAGCCGGAAGAACGTGGCGGTGAACGAGACCGTGACGCCCACGGGCGCGTACTCCTCGGCAAACACGTTGTCGAGCACGGTGACCGGCTCGTGCTGGATCTGCTCCTCGACGTTGACCTGCGAGGCGAAGCCGACCTTCTGACCCTTCAGGCTGAAGATGCAGCGGGCGCCGGTGTAGATGGCGCCTCTCTGGTACGAGGCCATGACGCTCCCTTTCGAGGGGCGGGCCCCTCGCTGTTGGTGGAACGGAGCGGCCAGTGGTGCGCGCGCTCCGAGGAAGCGAGGAGCTGAAGGCGGGCCGTGGGGACTGGCCGCGTTCCAGGGCTCCCCTGGCTGGATGATTCACTCTAGCAAAGTGGCCTGTCGCCAGATCCTCTGGCCCAGTCCCTTCGAGCTGCGTGCGCAGCACGCCGCGGGCGCGGCGAGCGTAGCGAGCCTGGTGCCCGCGTGTGTACCCCGGCTACGCGCGCGCGTAGTACCAAGCCCACTATCAGACTCCCGTACGTTCCATTCGCTTCGCGAATGAAACGCAGTCTTCTCAGAACAGAGAGATCTGAGATCTGAAGATCCGGATCCGGAGCGCGCGCGGACGCGTGGGCGCGCGCGATCCCCGGGCACGGGCCCCGGCGTACCGCCGCCCGCGTCACACGCGCTGCCCACACCTGCGGCCACCTGCAGGCACCTGCAAGCGCCCGCCGCAGGTGGCGTGGCGCCTTCCGGAGAACGCCCGCGCTGTCGAGGCGGAAGGCCAATCCGTAGCGTGAGGGCATGAAGAACGCGATGACGAGGACGCGATTCACATCTGGCGACAGGCCCGCACGAACCGCCCGCGTAGAATCAATCCAGGAGCGCACCCGTGGGTGTTCCCGGGGACGCGCTCGACACGCGACGAGCCGCTCGCGCGTAACGGCGGCGCCGGCGGGCGGAGCCTTGTCCGGCGTCAGGGAGGAGGTGTGCCCGTGATGTTCCTCGACCCGATCCGCGTCCCGCTCGCCGACTTCACGCGCCTCTACGTCGCGACCTCGGCGATCCTCAAGTCGCGTCAGCGGCAGTGCCCGCCAGGGCTCGTCCGCGAGGCCATCGTGGACAAGAACGGCCGGCGCATGACCCTGTGCATCCGGCCCGCACCGCCGGAGCACCTCGCCGACCCGTTCCACGAGGCACGCCGGAACATCGAGGGCGCCGAGGGCGTCCTGCGCGTGCCGAGCCCCACCGGGCACCACTACATCGGCGTCGGCGAGATGCCCTATCGCACCACGAGGGGCGAGAACCTGGCGCGGCTGCTGCACCCGCTCGAGCACTTCGGCAGCTCACTCCACTACGTGCCGCTCGACCCCGAGGCCGATCCGGAGAAGCACGACCCCGAGCAGGCCTACCACCTCGCGATGGGCAAGCAGGTCGTGCGCGGCAGCGACGGCGAAGCCTACGGCGTCGGCCAGGTCACCGGGCGCGACGCCAAGGGGAAGCCCACGGGGTACCGGCTGCTCCGGCTGCCGAAGTACGTGTTCTTCGGCACCACGCGTGCCGCGAACGACCCGGAGAGCCTGCACCGCGGCAGCGGTATCGACCTGTCGCCGGCGGAGTTCGAGTACCTCCGCGCGCACCCGCCGAAGAATGGCGTCGCGGCCGGCGCGAACGGCGAGGTGTTCGCCACGTACTCGCGCATCGCGTTGCCCGCCGTCGACTCCGATGGCCGCGCCGTGCCGGGCCGTCCGCTCCAGGTCCGCTACGACCTCAAGCTCCACCCGTCCGTGTACGGCGGCGAGGAGGCCTTCCGGTCGCTGCAGATGCTCCCGTACCGCAAGATCAAGGGCGACGAGGCCAAGGCCGACCGTCACTTCCAGCGCTACCTCGACAAGGCCCGCCGCAAGTTCTTCGAGCACATCAAGAACCGCCCCCCGTCGGGCCCGGTCGAGGAGCTGCTGCGCCAGCACAATGGCGACGTCGAGCAGCTGGTCGCGTCAGGGGACCTCGGCCACGAGAACGTGCTTCGCGAGAGTCCCACCCGCAAGCAGCGCACGTTCAGGCCGAGCAAGCCCATCGGAGAGCGCGGCATCGCGCAGCTCGTCATGCACTGGAAGGCGCAGCATCCGACGGTCGTCGACTCGCTCAAGGCGCAGGCTGAGCGGCAGTATCCCGTGCTCGACGAGGCCGTGCTCGACGACGCAGTCGAACGCGGCATCGCGAACGCCATCCATCGCTTCGACCCGGCGCGTGGCACCACCTTCCGCGCCTTCGCGCGACACAGCGCACTCGGCCAGGTGGCCGAGGCCGTCCGCCAGAGCGGCGCCACCTATGGTGCCGAGCGCTTCGCCGCCCACGATGACGTGTTTGATCCGCGGGGCGAGGACGACGAGTCGGGCGAGGCAGACGAAGGCGGCGAGGAGCATGCGGAAGAGGAAGGCGAGGAACGCGGCGACGACTTCGAGGCGCCCCGGCAGAACCTCGGACGCCAGGCTCCGCGTCCCTCGCGGCAGGCCGAGCGCGATGCAGCCTTCCGGCCGAACCAAGGCTCCCAGGCGGAGTTCCGTCAGGCGCTCACGCAGGCCTTCCCGGACGACCCGAAGACCCAGGAGGTCATCTCGGCGCTGCACCCCACCGGCGACATCCCGGCCGGCGCGCACGTCATGGAGGCCTCGCGCCTGACCGGGCTGTCGCTCGGCGAGCTCGACAAGTACCGACCGCTCGTCGCCCGGCTCAAGGACCATCCTGCCTATCGGCGCTACTACGACAAGCACCTGCGTCATATCGACGAGAAGCGCGACGAGCTCAATCGCTCGCTCAGCAGTGGCCGGCGGCAAGCCGCGCGGGTCCAGCGCGTGCACAAGACCCTGTCCGCCATCCGCGGCGAGCAGCGAGTGGCCGCGCTGGTCAAGGGCCGCGGGCGCCGGAGGAGCGCGTAGCCATGCACGACGCCGGGCCCCCGACCCCTATCGAGCCGATCCGGCGGCACCTCCGGGTCGTGCGAGATCGCCAGGGCGGCGATCTCGAGAAGGCCTGCGTCCATTGCGGGGCCTGTTGCTACGCCAAGGTCACCGCGAACGACGTCCCCGTCCTCGTGAAGTCGCTGCGCTGCAAGTTCCTGGCGGTGGATGCCACCGGCAAGAGCCGCTGCTCGGTGTACGCCGATCGCGAGCGGAAGGCGCCCTGGTGCCACTCGCTCCAGGACGGCATCGCGAAGTCGGTATTCCCGCAGGCCTGCCCGTACGTGGCGACCCTGCACGGCTACACCGGTCCCGTCATGCTGAGCGGCTCTGATTACCACGCCGTCGAGCAGTCCCTTCGCGAGGCGCTGCGCGGCACCACCTGCCCCGAGTGGGCCGATCCGACGGCCTGGCAGGCCTTCGTCGATGGAGACGCCACGTGAAACACCCCGGCATTTTTCCCGCAGCGATCTTCGTGCTCTTGTCCGCGCTCGGCAGCGCGCCCGGGTGCTCGTGCACCCCGTCGGCCGAGTGCCAGCTCATCCGTTCGCTCTGCAAGATCGACGTCTGCATCCGCACCGACAGCGCGGGCTGGCACGCTTGCCAGGGGCTGCCAGACCAGTGCGACTTCATCGAGGGCGACTGCACGACCCGCGCCCAGTGCATCGAGGGGTTCATGGACCAGTGCACCCAGCGCATGGCATCCGGCGGCCCGGGCTACGTCGCGTACTCGACCTGCGCCACCCTCGACTGCGCGCCACGCACCACCCCGCCGCCACCGATGGCGGGGCCCGACGCAGCCATGGCCGGCGGCGCCAACGGCCCCTATCCCGATGCCGCCCGCCCCGAGCCCGATGCCGCGCCCGGGTGCGCCGGCGTGATGTGCGACGGCGCCTGCTGCACCGCGTACCCGTGCTTCTCCGGCAAGACCTGCCGGTGTCTTCCCAGCACGGCCGCCTGCAGCGCGCCTGACGCCGGTGACTACACGCCGCCGGCGATCTCGCCGTCTTGCTGCTCGGACGCGCCCCTCTGCGCGGCCCAGAACCGGCAGTGCTGTTTCATCTCCGCGTCGGCCGGGACTCCCGCGGAGACCCGCTGCATGACCAAGTGCGTCTCGGAGACGAGGCACTGCACCTACGCGCCTTACCTGCAGGCCGATGGGATGCGCTCCTGCTTGCCGCCCCCCTACGACCAGGCCGGTGTGGCGTGCCCGTTCTGAGCGAGCTTTCGCTCTTCTGTCCCGACTGCAACAACGAGCTCCTGCGCAGCCGCGGCGGCCAGATCAAGCTGCGCACCAAGGTCCTCGTGCGCGATCCCGGCGGAGGTGTCCGCGGCGTGTGCCGCAACTGCGGCAGGGAGCAACCACTGCCCCTGCTGGTGGACCTGGCGCCCCCTGTTTCCTGAGTTTGGCCATGCCGTTCATGCCCTCGACGGCGGCCGCCGACACGGATCGGCACGGGCCCCCTCGTGAGCCTCATGAGCAGGTTCCACTTCGCGCCACACCGCCGCTCGGGGTCGGCACGACGCCCATCGGGGCTCCTCGCCCTCGTCCTTGCCGGAGTAGGATAACCCGGGATGAAGCTCCACCCCGAGCTGCGGTGGGATGCTTGGGTCAGCCGCTACGTGGGCACGCCTTTCGTCATGGCGCTTGGGGCTGTGTTCGGTGTGCTCGCCGTGAAGGCCTTCCTCGACGGGCTGACGTTCGTCGGCGTCGTGTGTGCGATCATTCCGGCCTCCTGCGCGCCCATGATCCACTACTGCGCTGTGGGAGGCCCGCGCTGGTACGCACGGCTGAGCGGCCTCATGGATCAGCCCGCCGTGCCGGCGCGGGTGACGGCGGTGCACCCGGGCGACGAGCCGCCCACGGTCACCATCGTGCTCCTGCAGACCTCCGAGGAGATCGAGATCCCGATCTACGCCCGCACCCGCGCCGTTCCCGTCGATCGCGAGGTCCAGGCGTTCGTCGATCCCGCGCCTGACGGCCCGGTCGTGCTGGTCGCGGGCAGCGTGATCGTGTGGCCGATGCGGAACCCGACGACGCGCCGTCAGTCGGCTTCGGCGAGGTAGCTCTGCAGCAGCTCGTCGATCTCGCGCGGGCGGGCGCTCGGGGCGGCGCGCAGCGTGAGCGCCTCGGACGACAGGGGCAGTGCGCGCTCCTTGCTGAATCGCCGCGGCCCCCGATCCGGGGTCAGATCACCCACAGTTTCTGCTGGGGAGCCAGAAGTAGAAGTGTCCGGTTCTCAGCGGCGGCGGAGTCTCCTCAGGCGAGCGGCCAAGCCGGGGTACCCGGCGCTCTTCTTGGCAAGCCTCTCGTAGTAGTAGAGGGCTTCAAGCGGATCGTGTAGGCGCTCGTATGCCTCGCCGAGCGCAAAGAGAACCTCGAGTTCGTCGCTATCACGTAGGTCTTCGACATAGAGAGCGCGCTTGAAGCAGCTCACCGCCTTGGCAGCATGGCCGGTGGTCAAGTACGCGCGCCCCAGATGTTTCAGGGCTCCCACCGGCGCGAAGGTCGTTACGAGGGGCTCGAGTTCTGCGATGGCATCGTCGTGCAGGCCCATCTCGCTGTATGCGATGCCGAGGTCGTAATGCGTCTGGTACTCCTCAATGGGGCTGTTGGGCGAGAGCGTGGACGGCCACACTGTGGGCGCGACGTTCGCGCCTGGCTCGAGTCTCTCGAGCGCAGCAATGTGCTCGGCCACGAGCAAGTTGCCCGGATCGGTCTCCTTGAGACCTTCGAGGATTTCCCGAGCGGCATCATGTAACCCCTGTTGAGCGAAGAACGCCGCCTCCTCGAGCTGTAGACTGACCTCGTCCACTGACGGTGCTGCGGGTGAGTCAAGAAGCGCCGCACCGTGACCGCTCCGCAGCGCGGCCAGGCGACGCGCGGCCGCACTGGTTGGGACGCGTTCGGCTAGCGCCGCGTACACGGCCACCGCCCCCAAAGTGAAGCCGTCTCGTTCTGCGGTTTCGGCGAGGAGAAACTGACTGTCCCAGTGCTCCGGCTGTCCATCGAGCGTGTCGCAAATGAGCCCGAGGGCAGCAACGAGGGTCCGCACGTCTGAGGGATGGGCTGCCGCGTATCTGGCGCACGCACGCATAGCTTCAGGCGTCCGGTCTTCCGCTACGAGACGACGAACCACATCGAGAAGGGCTCCCGCTGCTGGCGATCCCATCAGCACCATTCTACATGGAGGCGCTCATGGCTTCCCGCCCCAGGACCAAGCCCTGGAACCGCCCGTCCCCCTTCCATTGGGCCAGGCGCTAGGAATGCGAGGGGTAGTGCGCACGTGCGCGCTGGAGCTTTCATGAACACCCTTCTGCTCGTCACCTCTCCGGAGGTCGCGCCCACGCCGGACGTTCTGTCCGCCTGGGACCAGTTCCTGCAAGCCATCATCAACTACAAGGTCGTTGGGCTGACCAGCATCCTCGCGCTCGCGATCTGGGTGCTGATCGCGGTGACCAAGCGCTGGGGCGCCGGTGGTGAGGCGCCCAACTGGTGGAAGCGCATGCCCAAGCTCGCGCGCATCGCGCTCGTCGCGTCGCTCGGCGCCCTCGCCGGAATCCTCACGGCCATCCATGGTGGGGCCAATCCTGGCCAAGCCATCGTGGTGGGCTTCTCGGGCGTCCTGTCGATCATGGGCCACGAGGTCGCCCGGAAGCTCGGGCTGGTCGATGGCGCGAGCGAGCCGCAAGACCCCGTCGTGACGCCCTCACCGCCCGCACCGCCCGTACCGCCCGCGGCGCAGCCGCCCGCGCAGTCGTGATGGAGGCGGGCGACTCGCCGCTCGGCGCCCTGGTCTCCGGGCGAACGCTCTTGCTGCCGCTCGACGGACTCTACCCGGAGTGTCCCGTGCTCACGCAGGGGCACCCACAGATCAAGCCCTTCGCCTGCATCCAGGACAGCGGCTGTCACCTCGGTATGAACGCACGTTGCATGGAGACGCTCGCTCGTCGGCTCGACAGGCTGTTCACCGCCCATCCCGCGCTCGAGAGCGTGCTGCTCCACTGGCGCCTCCGCGACGGTACTTGCTGGGGCATAGCGTTCGACCGTCAGCTCTCGACGCCCCGCGTGTCCCGCGTGCGGCCCTCCTACCTGAGCCACTACCTGCGCGCCGGTACGCCTTTCCAGGTGCCGCCCGAGGTCTTCGGATGAGCGCGCTTTGGGCCAGGCGCTAGCGATGCGAGGCCGCACGAACGGGGGACCGATGCGCGCGATCTTCGAGCAGCAGTTCAGCAAGGGACCGAAAGCCCACTACGCGGTGGCACTGCGCGAGCGCGCCGACGGCATGCTCGAGGTCGTCTACCGCTGGGAGAACCCCAAGAGCGCCGACCAGCGCGTGTTCGTCTTCCGCGACCGACCCCAGGCCGACCAGCACTGCCAGGAGAAGATCAACGACCTCCTCGCCCGCGGCTACCAGCGGCGCGGCGCCGCGCCACCGGTACCGGAAGCGCCATGCCCGTGCCTGGCGCCCGAGCCAGCGCCGCTCCAGCACGTCGCAGGAGCGGTCCCATCGACTGGAGCCGAGTCTCTCGCCCAGGTACTCCTGCGGCGCCGGCGCGAGGCGTCCTGGGCGCTCGAGTGAGCCGCGCGTGGCCCGCATCCTCGTCAAGAACCAGTTCGCGCAACTCGAGGGAGACTTCCCGCGGGACGCAGTCGATCGCGCGACCTCCTACCCGGTGCGGGGTGCCAGCTTCACGCGCCTCTACCGCCAGAAGCGGGCCGATGGAACGAGGCTCTGGGATGGTCGCCAGCACCTCCTCCTGCCGCCGGCCAACGTATTCCCAGCCGGCTTGCTCGATATCGTGCACCGAGCGCTCGCCCGCGCCGACGTCCATGTCGAGGTGGCCGACGCTACTCACTACCCGCCTCCTGCGCATGCGGTGGAAGTGCTTCACGCGTTGCCCGGCGGGCTCCGCCCCTACCAGCACGAGGGCATCGCGCGGGCGATCATGCAGCGGCGTGGGATCGTGAAGATCGCCACCGGCGGTGGAAAGACCGTCCTCGCCGCGGGCCTCCTGGCCCAGCTCGGGCTGCCCTCTCTGGTACTGGTCGACTCCAAGGATCTCCTCCACCAGACGCGTGAGGTTCTCGAGCGCCACCTCGGGCGGCCCATCGGCGCGATCGGCGATAGCCTTTGGCAAGAAGGCGAGATCGTGGTGGGCACGGTCGCGACGCTCGCGGCCCGCCTGCACGAGCCACGCACCCGGACTCTGCTTCGCTCGCGCCAGGTCCTGATCGCCGACGAGGTGCATCACGGCGCCTCGGACAGCGCGTTCCGGGTGCTCATGGCGTGCCCGGCGCCCTATCGCATCGGTCTCTCCGCCACGCCGACCGGCCGCTCCGACAACGCCGACCTGCGCACGCTCGGCGCCATTGGCCCAGTGATCTACGAGGTCTCAGCGGAGGAGCTCATCGAGAGCGGTGTGCTCGTGCGTCCGATCATCGAGTTCGTACCGATCGACGCGCCGCTCGTGCCACGCGGGGCGGACTACGCGACCGCCTACCGCCTGGGCATCGTGGAGTCGATGCCGCGCAACGAGATCGTCGCCCACCGCGCACAGGAGTTCTTCGCCTCCGGCCATCAGGTGCTCGTGCTGGTGCGCGAGATCGAACACGGCCGGCGCCTCCTCGAGCTACTGCAGGCCGTAGGCGTGCTCGCCGAGTTCCTGTGCGGCCTCGGCCTCTCCGCCGACGCGCGCAAGGAGGCCCTGGGACGCTTCCGGTCTGGCGCCCTGCGCTGCGTGGTGGCCACCGAGATCCTCGACGAGGCCATCGACATCCCCAACATTGACGCCCTGCTCCTGGCCGGCGGCGGCAAGAGTGAGATCCAGACGATCCAGCGTATCGGCCGCGGCATGCGGACGGGCAAGCGCGCCACCGTGCTCTCCGTCGTCGACTTCGCCGACCTGACGCACCGATACCTGGCGCGACACAGCCTGCGCCGGCTCGAGACCTACCAGCGCGAGCGCGCCATCCGGATCGTCTACCGGGGCGAGCCGATCACCGACCCGCGAGAGGAGCGTGTATGAGCGTCGCCCAAGTTGCAGTCCATCTCCCGCTCTGGCCCGAGCCCGGGACCCCACGCCCGAAGCTGCGTGCGGAGTGCGCCTCGCTGCCGAGGCCCTGTCCCTTTCCGGAGTGCCACCACCACCTCGCGCCAGACAGCCGCGGGGAGCCCTTCGTGTACTCCTGCGCGCTCGACGCCGCGGACGATGGCGCCCACACGATCGACGAGGTCGCCGAGATCCTGGGCGCAACGCGGGAGGAGATCCGCGACGTGGAGATTGCGGCCTTGCGCAAACTGCGCACGACCCTGCGCGGCTCGCTTCGGCTCGCCGAGGGCGCCAGAGAGGAGCCCCCGTGTCAGGACTGACGCCGCCAGCGAGCCCCTACGAGGCCGGGCGAACGCACTGTGTGGACTGCGTGGAGGGCATGCGCGCCCTGGGCGACGCGACCGTAGACCTGCTGCTCGCGGACCCGCCGTTCAACCTGGACAACAAAGGCCGCATGTTCCGCAGCGGCCGCCTCGCGCTCTGCCAGGACATGGCTTGGGACCAGATCGACAACGGCCCCTGGCTCGCTGAGGCCCTGCGCGTCATCAAGCCCACCGGAACACTGATCGTCTTCGGGAGCTGGCACAACGTCTTCGACCTCGGCAGCCGGCTGCAGCAGGCCAATGTGCGCATCCTCAACACGATCGCGCTCGTGAAGACAGGCGGCTTCGCGGTCTCGCACCGCGTGCTGTACGAGCGCACGCTCTACGCGATCTGGGCATCGCCATCCGGTCGCGACTGGTGTTTCGACTACGGGCTCCTGAAGCGCCTCTCGGGTCGGCAGGCGTGCAACGTCTGGCCCTACACGCCTCCCAGCGCGCGCAGCCATCCGACCCAGAAGGGCGTCGATGTGCTCGAGCGCATGGTCCTCATGGCCAGTCGCCCGGGCGCCCTGGTGCTCGATCCCTTCATGGGCTCGGGCACCACCGCCGAAGCCTGCCTGCGCCAGGGCCGGAAGTTCCTCGGCTTCGAAAAATCGCCGGTCTACGCGGCGGCCGCAAATGCCCGAATCCACTGTCTTCGTTGGGCCGCGGACTTCGCGGTCCAGACCCGCAGGGCGGTTTCATGTCCGTCCGCTGCCTAGGGTGAAAGCCATGACGCCGGAAGCCACATTCTCCGAGGCTGCACGAACGCTGGCCCCCTGGTCAGTCTCCAAGGCCAAGCTGGTCAAGACCTGCCCGCTCGCCTGGAAGTTCAAGTACGTCGATCACGTGACCGAGCACCCCGGTCCCAAGACGCGGGTTGGCCTCGGCGCCCACGCGGTCCTCGAGTCCATGGAGCGCGGCGCGTCCGCCGAGACAGCCCTGGAGCAGGCTCACCGCACGCTCGAGCTGACCTCCGAAGAGCGCGCCGGCCTCGAACCGCTCCTCGAGGGCATCCTCCGGTTCATCGAGACCCTCTCGCGCTTCCGCGCCAAGAGCGCGATCGACCGCGAGCTGTGCGAGGAGCGCCTCGGCCTCGACGAGAACCTGGAGCCGACCGGATTCTCGGCCAGCGACGTCTTCTTCCGCGGCGCCTGGGACCTCGGCTTCGTGCTCGCCGACGGCCGCGTCGCCATCGTCGACCACAAGGCCAGCCGCACCAAGGACTTGAAGTGGCACGCCGAGCAGCTTCGCGCCTACGCGATCATGGCGCTCGCCCACTTCCCGTCCTTGCGCAAGGTCTGGCCCGCCATCCACTTCGTCGCGAGCGGAGAGATCGTCTGGGGCCGCCCCACGAACGCCGACGAAATCCGCAGCTCCCTGCGCGCGTGGTTTGTCTCCTGGATCAATGACGCCGCCGAACGCGCCTCGAAGCCCGACCCGCAGCCGGTTGTCTCGCGCTTCTGCGAGCATTGCGGCTACCGTCCCCGGTGCCCGGCGCACACCATGGAAGCGGCGGGGGAACGGCTGGTTGCGCTGAGCACGCGCCAGGCGCTACACGGGTAGCTGGCAGCAACGATGAAGGTCGCCTGGGCCACGGACATCCACCTGAACTTCCTGTCGAAGGCGCAGGTGGATGCGTTCTGTGACCGCCTGCTCGACGGGAGCCCCGACGTCGTGCTCCTGGCTGGCGACATCGCGGAGGCGCACAACCTCGAGGCCCTGCTGGGTCGGCTTTCGGACCGACTCCAGCGGCCGATCTACTTCGTCCTCGGAAACCACGACTTCTATCGGTCCGACATCACCTTCGTGCGCGAACGGATGGTCGCGCTCACGCAGGGGACACCGCACCTCCGCTGGATGCCAGCCACCGGCATCGTGCGGCTCACTGACACCTGGGCGCTCGTGGGCCACGACGGGTGGGGCGATGGCCGCCTCGGCGACCCACTTCGATCCAACGTCGAGCTGTCCGATTGGTCCCTCATCCAGGACTTCCAACACCTCTGCCGGAGCGACCGCCTGAAGAAGCTCCGCGCCCTCGGCGACGAGTCCGCCACGCAGCTCCGACCGGTCTTGCTCGAGGCGCTCGAACGATCCCCGCGCGTCGTGGTCCTCACCCATGTCCCGCCGTTCCGCGAGGCGGCTTGGCATGAGGGCCACCCCTCTGACGACGATTGGCTGCCATGGTTCTCATGCAAGGCCATGGGCGACATGCTCCTCGACGTCATGGGTGCGCACCCGGAGCGCCACGCGCTCGTCCTGTGCGGCCATACCCATGGCGCAGGCGAGGTGTCGATCCTGCCAAACCTCCGCGTGACGACCGGTGGTGCCGCGTACGGAGCTCCCGTTGTGCAGGAGCTCCTCGCCCTCGAGTAAGAAGGAGGGGCAGCTTGCTGAAAGGTTGCCTCTCTCGTTGCCGGGACCCGCCGCAGAGCAGTCAGCTCCGCGTGCTAGTGTTGCTGCAGATCATGGACTCTCCAGCAGAAATTCAGCGCAAGTTGAAGGCTCTTCTCGAGGAGCACTATCTCTATCGTCCCGTCAGGGTGACCGTGTCCGCCCCCGATTCGGTTGGAGGAGGGCCAAACCGCTTCGAGCATCTCAAGGACCTGCTCGACACACCCGGCGCTCTGAAGATGTTCTGCGAGTCCTGCAAGGATGAGACATCATGGGAGCGCCTGCCCGCCCTCGAGAAACCTGGCTTTGAATTCCATCGGCGTGAAGCGCTACCGCAACGCGCTCGGCCTGGAATGTTCGGCCGCGGTTCAATCGTCCGACTGTCAGGACATTACGGTACTCAGGAGCTGGGCTACTGGTGCGTGATGTGCAAAGCGAACTCGCGCATGCAGGGAGCGAACTTCTGGTTAATCGCTGCTCCGACTGGCGAGGAGGCAGGCAAAGTCACACTCGAAGTCATGAAGGTGGGGCAGTGGCCACGGATGACGTGGTCCGCCCTCCCAACCCTCAAGCGCTTGCTCCCGAAGGGCGCGCTCGACCTCTACAAGAAGGGCGTCGCGAACATCAGTGAGGGCTATGGCATCGGAGCACTCGCCTACTTTCGGCGCCTCATCGAGGAGACGACGAACGAGTTGTTGGATCTGGTTGAACAAGCCGCTGCTCTTGATGGCAACGCCCACGCGCAGCAGGCTGTGACGCGGGCTCGTTTATCGACGCATGCGAAGGATCGGCTTGAGCTCATCAAGGAGGTCATTCCGCAAAGTCTTCGCGGGCCGGGCAACATCAACCCCCTTCACCGCCTCTACGCCGCTTTCAGCGAGGGCCTGCACGCGCGAGCGGAGGACGAATGCTTGGCGACAGCGTCCGAACTGAGATTCTGCTTTGAGTTCCTCTTCGAGAATCTCCGTTCCGCGATGCTGCAAGCACGCGAGTTCCACGCGAAGATGAAGGACGTTGGCCCAGCGTACAAGCCGAGCACAGGAAGCGAGTAGGGCTCGGTCTATTGGCCGTATGAGTACGTTTCGTCACAGCGGCTCTCTATTCCCTCGAACCACACGTGTCCGATGTGGGGCATTGGCACCTGCCTCATCAGCGCGCGCGTGCCGGCGAACACGTCGAAGTGCGCGCCGAAGATGGCGCCGCCGGTGTCCGCGACGACGCACCAGCCGTCGTGCGTGGTGCCGTCGGGGAGCTGCCGCCCCACGAGCTCGAGGATGAGCACCCGCGTGCCCGCAGGGACCAGGCCGCCGTGACTGCGGTAGCGCGGGTCGGACGTGGCGTAAGCGCCGAGGTCCGCGGCGAGCGTGCGGAACGGATCGAGCGGCATGCCGTGCTGGATGGTCCAGCCCTTGCCCACGCGTTCGGGCGGCACGAGCGAGAACGCGAGCGCCTGCGTGACCAGGTCGCCGCTCGTGCGGATGCCGGCGTAGGCGATCTTATTGGGCAGGAGGCGTCTGGCAGCGGCGAGCACGGCGGAGTACTCGCCGCGCCCGCGCACGTCGACGTACTGACCGGTCACGTTGAGCAGGCGCCCATCGCGGAGCTTGCCCGTGCCCTGCAGCGCCATGTCGCAGAAGAAGCTCGGATCCACGCGCGCGAGGACTGCGCCGCTGGCGCCGAGCACGGGCACGGTGGGGCTGCCTCCTCCCGGCTCCTCGGCGATCACGTACTGGGTCAGCCTGAAGCGGCCGAGGTGGCCGAAGCTCGGCGGCAGGCACACCTGTCGGCGCTGGCTCTCGAGCGCACGGAGCGCGGTCTCGGTCCGCCCCCCGACTTGACCATCCGCTGGTAGCCCGAGGTCCCCCTGGAAGCGCTGCACGGCGCTCCGGGTCCGGGGGCCGAGGAGGCCATCCACGGCGCCGACGTCGTAGCCAAGCGCAGACAGCCCAACTTGAATCTCGCGAGGGTCCATACCTCCGGCTCGATTTCCTAGTGCCCGGCCCAACGGCGTAGGGGCAGCCGCTAGCGATTCGAGGGGATCGGCATGCGGACGTACACGGCCGAGCAGATCGCCTGCGGAATCACGTTCGCCTGGGCCTACCACCGCAAGCTCAGGCGCTTCCTGCGCCGATCGTACCCCGCCGGAGCCTTCGGCCGGAGCGGCCCGTCCCCAAGTGACCGCAACTTCGTCCACTACGTCCTTTCGGCCGAGCTCGCCGATGAGCTCGGGGTGCCCTACGAAGACTACGTCGAGGCCCACTTCTGGATCGAGCAACGCCTGCGTGGGCGCCACCCGCAGGTGCGCTTCCTTCACAGGCGATCCGGCTTCGGCGCGGCCGAGCGGGTCGCAGCCTGGCGCCACGCCCAGGCTCGGGCACCGGAAGGCGCCGTCCTGGCCGCAGGGTCGGCGGAGCCGATCGGGCGCCCCGAGCGCTTCGCGGTGCAGGAGCGCTACCTGCAGCAGCTCTGCACCCGTTGGGGCGCCACCGCGCAAGAGGTGCTCGCCGCGCTCGGCGGGCCAGACGCCGGAGTGTTCGACTCCGCGTGGCTGCGCACCCAGCCGGCGTGGAAGGCCCTCGAGGCCGCCGGGCACTTCGCGCGCAACCCAGGCCCGGACATCGCCGCGCTGCGGGCCTGCCAGGCACGCGGCCGCGAAGGAGCCCTGCGATGAGCGCGCCGACGCTCGGGTTCGATGCGCGGTTCCAGGCGCTCATCGCGCGGGTCCTGTTCCAGGACGCAATCGCGCTGTCGCGCGTCGTCCACGGGCTGCGCCCCGACCACTTCGACGTCCCGGCGTGCGCCTTCGTCTACCACGCGATGCGCGATCACCTCGAGGACTACGGTGGCCCTCTCACGATGCCGATCCTGCTCGAGCGTCTCCGGCGGGCGGTGGACGCGGGAGACCTCGGCCGCGACGACATCCCCGGCCATGTCGATCTCATCGCGGGCCTCGAGACCGCGGCGCTGCCGGGCGAGCGCGCGTACGTGCTCGAGCAGGTCTCGGACTTCATCGTGTTCCAGAGCCTGCGCAAGGCGCTCGACGAGTCGCTGACGCTCATGCCCAAGGGCAACTGGCACGAGATCCGGCGCCTGCTGTCCAAGGCGCTCGACTCGGGGTTGCGGGACCTCGACCTCGGGCTGCACTACTTCCGCGACGCCCGCGCGCGCCTGATGGGCGCCCACGACGACTCCCTGTGCCGCGTCTTCCCGACCGGGGTGCCAGAGCTCGACGCGCTGCTCTTCCGCGGCGGCCTGTCCGCCGGCGAGATGGGCCTGGTCCTCGCCCCCACGAACCGCGGCAAGAGCATCGCGCTGCTCTCATTTGCGCGGCGCGCGCTCGTCAGCGGCGCCCGTGTCGCCTTCTACACGCTCGAGATGTCCGCCACCGCGGTGGCCGCACGCGCGGACGCCGGCTGGACCGGGCTTCGCATGAGCGAGCTCGAGGAGCACGCCGAGGACGTCGCGCTCAAGCTCTCGCGCCTGCACGAGACGTTTGGCGACGCGCTCATCATCAAGCAATGGGCCCCGCACGCCGCCACCGTGCAGATGATCCACGCCCACCTCGAGCAGCTGGCGGCGACCGGCTTTCGTCCCGACCTCGTCGTCATCGACTACGGCGACCTCCTCAAGCCAGAGGCCCGCTACAACGAGCGGCGCCACGAGCTCGCGACCACCTTCGAGCAGATCCGCGGCCTAGCCGTGGAGCTCGACTGCCCGGTCTGGACCGCCACGCAGGCCAACCGCTCCGCGCTCAAGAAGGAGGTGGTCGGCCTCGAGGACCTCTCCGAGAGCTTCGACAAGGCGATGATCGCCGACGTCGTCATCGCGCTCTGCCAGACGCAGGAAGAGGAGCAGATGGACCCGCCGCAGATGCGGCTCTTCCTCGCGAAGAATCGCTCGGAGCGCAAGGGCCGCATCGTCCACATCGAGACCGACTTCGCGCGCATGTGCTTCGCGCGCCCCGGAACGGGGACCTGACGTGGCCGCGCCGTTCCTCGAGTGGCTCATGCGCAGCGATTTCCGGGTCGACGGCCGATCGTTTGACTGGAAGGCGCACCGCTACCTCCTGCCGCTCTACGAGGACGACTCCGACGAGATCGTGCTCCTCAAGGCCGCGCAGATCGGCGCCACAGTCTGGCTCCTCCTGCGCCTGCTCTGGTGGGTCTCGAACCACACGCTCAAGGCGGGCCTCTACTTCCCCACCAAGGAAGGCGTCGAGAAGCTCTCGAAGGACCGCCTGGCCCCGCTCATCGAGGAGAACGCCCCCTTGCGCGGCCGCCTCCGCGAGGGCGGGACGCTG
Organism: Myxococcales bacterium; assembly: GCA_023248855.1. Taxonomy (GTDB): domain Bacteria; phylum Myxococcota_A; class Polyangia; order JAHFDS01; family JAHFDS01; genus JAHFDS01. The sequence goes on along the minus strand of JAHFDS010000020.1, from coordinate 6,427 downwards.
TCGCTCAAGCAGTTCGGGCCGAGCTCGCTCTACCTGCAGCACATCGGCGGCACCGCCTCCAAGGATTCGACGCCGCTCGACGTGATCGCGTTCGATGAAGTCCGGCTCGTGGAGAGCCGGGACATCAGCCAGGCCGAGGAGCGCGTCTCGCACTCCGCCTACCAGGTGAAGTACTTCGCCAGCACCGCGGGCCTGCCCAATGCGGACATCCACGCGCGCTTCCTGCGCAGCGACCAGCACTACTTCCACACCCGGTGCGGCTGCCCGGACGGGGTCGTGCTCTCGGACGTCTTCCCCGACTGCATCGCGGTGACGCCGAGTGGGGATTGCTACTACCGCTGCCCCCGCTGCGGCCACCGCATCGACGACCCGCAGAACGGCCGCTTCGTCCCGCACAACCCAGGCTCGGCGCTGCGTGGGTACCACATCCACCAGATGCTCTCGCGGTACCTCGCGCCGCGGCGGATCTGGCAGGCCTTCCAGGAGACCGACAACAAGCAGGAGTTCTACAACGCCAAGCTCGGTGTCCCGTTCGTGGACCCGAAGAACATCGGGCTCACGGCCGACGAGCTCGACGCGTGCCTGACCGAAGGCATCGCGTGGGACGAGCCGAGCCTACGCGATGGCAAGCCCGAGGGACGCATGTGCATGGGCGTCGACCAGATGGCCGGCTTCAACTACCTGGTCGTCCTGCAGCAGACCGGCACCCACCGGCGTCTGGTCCGGCTCGAGGTGATCGAGGAGGACGACCCCTTCCGCCGCTGCCACGAGCTCATGACCAGCGACCACATCGACGTCTGCGTATGCGACGCGATGCCCAACTTCAACGAGGCCGCGAACTTCGCGCGCGCCTTTCCGCGCAAGGTCTTCCTCTCCTGGTGGAACCCGAACGCCAAGGAGATGGTGCAGTGGTCCGATCGCCGCAAGCAACCGGTCCCGCTACGCCGCGCCACCGCGATGACGAAGGTGCCGTGGTTCGTGCAGCTCAACAAGTACACGGCCATCGAGTTCGCGCTCGAGCAGTTCCAGAGCCGGCGCGTCGCGATCCCGCCCGCTGAGGGCTACGAGCAGGTCCTCCGGGACACCCGGGGTCGGATGGGCCCCATGAACCTGTACGCGCATTTCCGCGACCACATGACGTCGGTGATCCGGCAGCGCCGGGAGCGCATGGCGCTCAATGACGAGCACAAGCGCATCCACACCGGCGACTACACCTACGACTGGATCTACACGCGCGGCGACGCGCACTTCCTGGATGCCGCGACCTACGCGGTGTTCGCCGCCGAGCGCCTCGCCAAGCGCATGGCGTTCGTCCTGACGTGAGGCCGCGATGATGATCTGGAACCGCAAGCTCCTGGTGGCCGCCAAGAAGGTGCTCCGGCACCACACCCAGCTCGCCGACGCGCTCGCAGACGTCGCGAAGGCGACCGGCCTGCCGGTCACGCTCGACTCGCTGACCAACGCCTTCAAGCGCCACGGCGAGCCCACACCGGCGAGCTTCCTCAAGGTCGACAAGAAGCGTACCGAGCTCACGCCCAGGGACGAGCTCTACGCGCGCGTCCAGGCCAAGGACCGGGCCCGGCAGCGGCGCACCCAGGGCATGACCGAGATCATCCTCGAGAAGGTCGACGCCGCGCTCACCAAGATCGCGCCCGACGTGCTCCAGGTGGTCCCCGAGCCTCCGCCCGAGCGCGCCTCATCCGGCAGCCCCGAGCTCATCTGGTGCGAGGTGAGCGACGTCCAGCTCGGGACGAAGGTCGAGCTCGAGAAGATGGGCGGGCTCAACCAGCACGACTGGACCATCTTCCTCGCCAAGCTCGCGCGCTGGGAGGAGACCGTCACCGCCACCATCCGCGAGCGGCGCCTGGCCGCCCCGATCGAGGGCGTGGTGATCGCGCTGCTCGGCGACATCGTCGAGGGCCACAACATCTTCAAGGGTCAGGTCTACGAGCTCGACTTCGACGTCTACAAACAGGTCGTCCACGGCGCCAACGATTTCGCCCAGGCCTTCGCGCGCATCGTCGCCACCTTCCCCGACCTGAAGTTCACGCTCTACGGCGTCGGCGGCAACCACGGCCGCGTGGGCAGCTACGGCGAGGCGCCCTACCGCTGCAACTGGGACCTCATCCTCTACCACATCATCGAGCTGCGCCTGGGCGCGCTCAAGCTCGGCAACTGCATCTGCCACTTCCCGCAGGCGTGGTTCCAGGTGGTCGAGACCTGGGGCTGGACGCACCTGCTCGTCCACGGTGACGACATCAAGGGCTGGGGTGGGCTGCCCTTCTATGGCCTGCAGCGCGCGGTCGGCAAGTACCAGCAGGTGCTGCAGAAGCCGGTGAACTACCTCCACATCGGCCACTTCCACGCAGAGGCCGCCATCTCCTCGAGCCTGGGCGACGCCATCGTCAACGGCAACTGGATCGGAGCCAACGCCTTCTCGAAGGTCATCGTCGAGGCCAACACGCCGGTCCAGCTCATCCACGGGATCACGGCCGCCAACGGCATCGAGTGGACTCGCAAGGTCTTCCTGCGCACGCGCGAGGACATGCGGCCGCGCATCGCCGTGTTTCGCCACGGTGCGCGCCGGGCAGGGAGGGCAGCATGAGGATCTCCATCGAGGTCGACGTCCGCCACGCCGAGGCGCTGCGTCTCATCGCGCGCAAGGAGCACCGGCCCGTAGTGCAGTACGTCAGGGACGCGCTGTTCTTCCTGGTGCGTGATCGCGCCGCCCACGACGAGGACGTGCGTGCCCTGGTCCCCGAGCTCGCGGCCGCCGCCCCGCGGGAGACCGAGCCGTGAAGGCGGCGCAGTTCCTCCAGGCCAGCGTGGACCCGGACGCACGCAAGGCGTGGGAACCCGCGAACTGCGTGCTCTGCCCCCGCAAGGGCGGGCTCCTCGCCAATGACCGCTGCCTCGAGCTCCAGATGGCCGAGCGGTGCAACTGTCCGAACGCTGCCAGCTCGAGCATGCGTGCCCAGGTCGAGGTGGAGGAGGACAGCGAGAGCCTGCGCCGGCGGCTGCTCGCCCAGGGGCGCCCGCGCACCGAGCTGGGGCCGTCGCGTCTCCTCGTGGGCCTTCACGGCAAGAAGGGGCACGGCAAGACGACGGTGGCCGAGCACCTGGGGACCCACCACGGCTTCGTGCGCATCCGCTTCGCTGCGCCCTTCAAGGAGGCGATCGGCGCCCGTCTCTTTGGCATGACCGAGATGCAGACCGATGGCCTCCTCAAGGAGGCCCCGTGCGTCGATGTGGCCAGCCTGCGCGCGGAGACGCTCGCAGAGCAGACCGTTGCGCTGCTCTTCTTCGATGCCCCGGTGCCCTACGGCATGGAGGCGCCCCACCTCGTGGAGCGCTGGCGGCGCGTGTTCGCGCCCCTGTTCGAGGGCAGTCGTCGTCTCTACAGCCCCCGTGAGGTGATGCAGATCGTGGGCGGTGGCGCCCGGGCCCACATCTCGCCCACGGTGTGGATCGACCTGTGGCGAAGCGCGTATCTGCGTTCGGCGGCACCACGCGTGGTCGTCGATGACGTGCGCTACCCGAACGAGAAGCAGGCCCTCGAGCGGTTGGGCGGCCAGGTCTGGCGCCTGGTGCGCACGGACGCGCCTGACTCGGGCGACCGCGACCCGAGCGAGATTGCCTGCGACCACCTGCCCGACACCGCCTTCGCGCACGTGGTGCGGCGGCCGACTGGTGTACCCGGGCTCCGCGAGTCGGTGGACGCGCTCATGGACGGGCACGAGGCCCCGGCCCCCAAGGTGGGCTGATGGCCATCGGCCTGCATCTCTTCTGGGGCGCGGTCGTGTACCTGGCGGCCTGCCAGCTCGCGCGTGGCATGGCCACTGCCGGGGAGTGGATCGGCAAGGCGCTCATCAAGCACGCCGAGTCGATGCTGGCCGCCCAGCGCGAGGCACTCTCCCAGCGTAGCCGTCGCGGAGAGAAGCCGTGAGGCTGACTGCCGAGCAGGATGGGGACATCGCGCGGATGTTCCGAGCGGGTGCGGCAGCTTCCGAGATCGCGCAGCTGTACGGGGTCACAGTGCAGGCGGTGCACGCCCGGCTCAGCCGGCGAGGTCTGCACTTCCAGCGTAAGGCGACTCGCCGGGAGCGGCTCGCCATCGAGATGCGACGCGCCAGGATCCATCTGCTGCGCGGCCGCTTGCTCAGCCTGGCCCAGATGGCTCGCGAGCTCCGGCTCTCGAGGGACCACCTGTCGGACTGGATGCGCAGGCACATGCCAGGCCTGCACGCGCAGCTGCGCGACGAGCGGACCAGGCCCCACGGTGCGCAGGCAAGACCCATTCGATCCGCGCCACCGGCCGCGCGCAGACGGCGCCGAGCCCGCCGTGCTCCCCACCGGGTGCGGGTGCGGCGCGATTACCTGGCCGGCTACTCGATTGCGGCCATCGCCCGGCACTACCGCGCTCACCCGTGGACCATCTGGCGCGTCCTCCGGCGCCAAGGGGTCGCGTTTCGTCCGCGCTTCCGGCGCTCTCCGAGGTGGCTCGACGCGATGAAATCGCTACGCGAGAGGAGAACCCAGCGATGAGCGAACGCTCGGAAGTCACGACCCGCAGGCGACACATCGCCCAGCTCCTTGCCGAGGGCGTCCTCGCCAGCGAGATCGCGGAGCACCTGGGCATCCGGCCCGAGGTTGCTGACGCGGATGTGCGCGCCATCGCTGTCGACCCGAACAACATCGACTACCTCCAGCCCAAACAGGCGCTCGCCAGCCTGCTCGACAACCTCGACCGGCTCGAGCGCGAGGCCCGTGAGCAGCTCCAGAAGGCCGTGGACGGTGGCAAGCCGGAGGCAGCCAATCGCTGGTTCGAGTCCGTGCGGCGCCTCACCGAGGACCGCAGTCGCGTGCTCCAGCAACTGGGTCTGCTCGACCGCGCCGCCGAGGCAGCGCCGACCGACGGCCAAAAGAGCCTGGAGGAGTTGCTCTCACCCCGCGCCCGCAAGCTCATGGCCCGCATCGCCCTCGCCGAGCGCATGGGAAATCCCTGGGGCGGCGACATCACGATCGAGGACGCGACCGCGCTGCCACCGATCGCGGACGGCGGTGACGAGGAGACCTCACCGCCCCCCGACGTGGCCACTGAACCCAAGGGGCGTAGCAGCTGATGTGGGACCTGGTGATGAGCGGCGTCTTGGCGATCCCCGCGCTCCTGCTGATCGTGGATCCCCTGGCCGCCGTCCCCATCTTCCTGACCCTGACGACGGGCGAGAGCCCCACCGAGCGCCGCGCCATTGCTCGTCGCGCCGCCGTCACCGCCGGACTCGTGCTGGCCGCCTTCACGCTGGCAGGGGGCCTGGTGTTCCGCTTCTTCGGCATCACGCTGGGGAGCTTCCAGATCGCCGGCGGCCTCCTCCTCCTGCGCATCAGCCTCGACATGCTGGCGCCGCGCCCTCGCCCCGCCATTGGTATCGAGCGACAGCCACCCCAGGTGGACATCGCTCTCATCCCACTGGCCGTTCCTCTGCTTGCAGGGCCGGGTGCGATCACCACCGTGATGGTCCTGACCTCGCGTAACCGGGGCTGGATCTGGGGCCTACCCGTCCTCGGCGCGATCGCCGTGACGATGCTGCTCACCTGGCTTGCGCTCCGAGGTGCCCAGGCCATCGAGGCTCGCCTTTCCCGCCGGGTGCTCGATCTGCTCGGCCCACTACTAGGCCTGCTCCTGTCCGCCCTCGCCATCGAGTTCACGATCGCAGGCGTGCGAGAGGTACTGCACCGGCACTGACAGGATACGCCGATGCCGTCGGCGAGGGGCGTGGCAGCATTGATGCGCGGTGGACGCAGTCACAATCATGGCCAACACCTTCCGCTTCGGTAGAATGCTGCGTGGACTAATGATTAATGTTGGACGCCACGACGAAAATAGTAGAGTACCAAGCCACGGCTTTCGTCGTAGTCCGTGACCATGTTCGAACTTCGCAGCATCCGCCGCATCGTCGATTCGATAACGTCTTCAGAGGAGCCGAGCTGCTCTGCCAGAGTTGCTGCATCGATGGCCCAGCACGGGCTCCCATCGTATTCCACCTGAATTCCGTGCTTGCGCGCTACCTTGCGGATGACCGCCGAATCGTGACAGAAGACTTGGTCTAGTCTCAGGCCTGCCAGAATGACGTTCCAAAATCCGCTGACGACGAGCGCAACGGCTCCTGCGACCATCAGTGGTTCGCCTCTTGACATAGCCATCGACGCTATGAGCCAAGCCGAACAAGCGAATGATGCCGTGGCTCGGAGTATGTGTGTCCTGGATGGACGGTTATCGACCATTCCGATACTCCTCTGATTCGTGGTGCCGACTGCGAGTTGGCAGTCCACTGAGGGCCGCTGTGGAACCAAGTAGCTCATAGCGTTTCCTCCGAAGCTTTTGGTGCGACTGTCAGTTTCGTGACCGTGCAGCTTCCGTTCTCGACGC
>JAHFDS010000312.1 GCA_023248855.1 Myxococcales bacterium | reverse complement strand
TCCGCCCGCTCCGGCACCCGGCTCTGCTCCGCCCCGCCGCAAGCGGCGCCGCAGGCGCCGCACTTCACCCTGAGCTCAACGATCCGGGAAGTAGTCCGCGAGGGGTCGGGCCTGGGCGGCGGCGCCGAGGCGGGGCAGGCCCAGGGCGTCCTCGAGGGTGGCGAGCAGCGCGTAGTGGTCGGCGTGGGTGGTGCTCGCGTAGCCGCCGGACTTGGCGTAGGGCGAGAGCACGATCATGGGGATGGTGTCGTCGGGCGCGAGCACGCCCGAGAGGTCGTCCTCGTCCCACACGATGACCAGCAGGCCGCCCTGACGGTAGGCCGCCGAGCCGGTGATCTTCGGGATCTCCGTCATCAGCCAGGCGTCGCCGTTGGCGAGGTTCTGGGGGCCCGCGGGCGCGGGATCGTGCATGTCGTGCACGAGGTTCGGCGCGATGAAGGAGAAGGCGCGCGCGTCGCCCGCGAGATCGCCCGTGAGCTGGCCGTAATCGACCACCCGATCGGCGCAGCGCGGAAGGTCCGCGGTGAGCGTCGTGAAGTACAGGAAGGGCACGTGGCGCACCGCGTAGCTCCCGGCGGACGTGCCGTTGCAGGGCGTCCCGAGATCCTCGGCGTAGGCGCGCCAGGAGAGGCGCGCGGCGTCGAGCTGGTCACCGAGGTGGTGTCCTGGCTGCGCGCACCCGCACGCGCCGAGCAGCGTGTTGCAGACCAGCGGATTGCAGGCGCCTCCCGTGGGGTTGCAGTCGCACTGGACGCCACCCGTGCTGCCCGAGACGAGCGCGATGTAGTTGGGCAGGCTCGGGTGCGCCACGCCGTGGTAGTCGTTCGCGCTCGCGCCCTGCGCGAACAGGCCGTGGAGGTACGGCGTGTTCGTGCTGTCCTTGAGCCGCTGCAGGGTCGTGTTCTCCATGAGCACCACGAACACGTGGCCGACCCGCGGGATCCCGGTGGCGCTCCGGCACACGGGCAGACCGTTGGCGCTGCCACAGGTGGTGCCTTCGGGGCAGGTCCCGCAGCCGGTCCCGCCGTCCCCGGCGCGTGGTCCATCGGCCCGGCGTGCAGCATCACGCCCGGCCTGCGCCGCGTCGCCACGCGCGCCGGCATCCTGGCTGCGGCCACCGTCGGGGCTCGCGCCGCCCGCTCCCTGCGCGTGCATTGCGCTTCGGCTGTCTCCACACGAGAGGAGCGAGCCGCAGCTCGCCAGAACGAACGCCCATCGGAGTGTCATTGCGCGGGACCATAGCCAGCAAATCCAGACGGCGGGAAGCGGGACAATGGCGGCGCTGTGTCCCATGAGACGCGCGTCCGGCGTCGTCGTCAGAAGTGGGACGTCCTACATCTCAATAGGCCTCACGCGCCCTGCGCGATGCCGTGCTTCCTCATGAGCCGGTAGATGTAGACGCGATCGACCCGCCCTTCGTGCGCGGCGCGCGTGATGTTGCCATTGGCGCGTCTGAGCAAGGTGGCCAGGAACAGCCGCTCCCACTCGGCGACGATGCGCCGCTTCGTGCAGGCAAAGCCCTCGATCGGACCCTCGGCGACCCCCGACACGGCAGACGCGAAGGGTGCGACGTCGTCGGTCAGGAACATCTCGGGCGTGAGGCTGCGCGCGGGGCCGCACAGGGAAATCGCGCGCTCGAGCGCATTGCGCAGCTCGCGGACGTTGCCTGGCCAGTCCCGCTCGATCAAGAGCGCCATCGTCTCGGCGGGCACGACGTAGCCCGGGTCGGGCAGGAGCTCGCGCACGATGAGCGGGATGTCCTCGCGTCGCGAGCGCAAGGGCGGCAAGTCGATGCGGACGACATTGAGCCGGTAATAGAGGTCGGCGCGAAATCGTCCGCTCTTGACGTTGGCGGCCAGATCGCAATGCGTGGCCGCGATGACGCGCAGATCGACGTGGCGGTACCGACCGGCGCCGACGGGCTTGATCTGCCCCTGGTCGATGGCCCGCAGCAATCTCGGCTGGCAATCGAGGGGCAGCTCGCCCACCTCGTTGATGAACAGGGTGCCCCCGTCGGCGTCCACGAAGGCCCCCGGGCGGTCGCGCTCCGCCCCGGTGAACGCGCCTCGCAGGTGCCCGAACAGATCGCTCTCGATGAGGGTGGGCGAGAGCCCCGAGACGTCACATTCGACGTAGGGCCGATGGGCGCGCGGGCCCGCCTGGTGCAGCGCCTCGGCGCACAGGTCCTTGCCCGTGCCGGTCTCTCCGCACAAGAGGACCGGCGTGCGCGTGCCGGCCACGCGATCCAAGAGCGCGAACACCTCGCGCATGCGCAGCGAGCGGCCCACCAGCCGGCCGAACCGCTCGGCGCGGCTCGGGGGCAGCCCCCCGGACGCGCTGGCCGTCGCCAGGCGGATCGCGCTCGAGCCGAGCTGGATGACGGCGCCGGCGCCGACCTGGAGCTCCGAGAATCGACCGCCCTGGAAGAACGAGCCATTGCGCGAGGCCAGGTCGTGAATGAGCACGCCTTGCGGCTGCAGGTGCACGCGCAGGTGCCGCCGCGACACCCCGGAGTCGTGCAGCACGAGCGCGCACTCGGGCGCGTGGCCCACCACGACCGGCTCGACTCCGAGGTCGAGCGTCGCACCGACGTCGGGTCCGTCGACCACGAGCAGGCGGACCTGGCGGGGCAGGGCGTGCCGCCGGGGCGGCTCCAGGGCGTCGGTGCGGGGCTCGGGCGTCGTCATGAAGAGGACTCCCCGCCGGCGGCGCAGCTGATGATGGCGCGTTGTGAAATGGCAACGAATGTGGGGGCCGCCCCCAGCTATCCAGGCTCACTCCCCGAGCGGTAGGTCCAGCTGCGCGCCCGCGCCCAGCCAGCGTCGCGCATCCCCGCCGCGCGCCTCCGCCACGGAGCGCGCGATGGGATAGAGGAGGGTCTCGAGGTAATGAGCGTGATCGATGCGCAGATGCGCCGCCGCCTCCACGGGCTCGGCGCCGCCGCTCGTCATGACGTACGAGACGCGCCCGCGCCGCGCGGTCCAGCCGAGCCTCCGCGCCGCCCGCACGGGCGGGGTCTCGGACGCGTAGGCCTCGGCGGGGCGACGCAGGGACTTCGTGTACACGAGCTCGGCATCCAGCTCGCCGCGAAACAGGCGCAGGGCGACGCCCTGGCAGTACGCCCGCAGCTCCGCCTCGCCGCGGCCCGCGAACGCCAGCCCGAGCAGCTCGATCTGGAAGCGCCGCGCCAGCTCCGGCAGATCGCTGCGCGCGGCCTCCATGCCGCGGATCTCCAGCTCCGCCGAGCCCTGCTCGACCATGCGCAGACCCGCGTAGCCCTTGGCGCGCCCGCGGCCCTCCCCGGTGCGCTCGCCGCGCAGCCTCGGGATGAAGAAGCGCCGGTAGGCCTTCTCGCAGCGGATGCGGAGCATTGACGGGCGTGCGTATTGCTGGTCGATTTTCCGCGCGAGCAGCGCATTGAGCTCCTCGGCGGCGGCGGCGCCGAAGGCGGCGAGGTCCGCGAAGCCGGCGTCATCGCCCAGACCCGAGAGCACGAAGACCGAGTCCGTATCGCCGTAGAGCACCCGCAGCGACCGCTCCTCGAAGAAGTCGCGCGCGGCATGGAGGAACTGCTTGCCGAACGACGTGATCGCGCCCGCCAGCTCCGTCCTCGCGTACCGGCAGCCCTCGGAGCCGAGCACGCCGTAGAAGGAGTTCTGCAGGATCTTGTAGACGTATGCGGCCGTCTCGTCCCCCGCAGCGAGGGCCTGCTCGCGCTCCCGGGCGTAGCGCGCGAGGATCTCCGGCAGGATCCCGGCATCGCGCGTGAAGCGTGCGCCATTCGGGGCCATCACATCGTCCGGCGAGGGGTGCGCCTCGGCGCGCGCATGCGCGAGCGGGTCGATGTTGAAGGTGCGGATGATCGACGGGTAGAGGCTGCGGAAATCCAGCACGAGGACGTTTTCGAAGAATCCAGGCGCCGGCTCGAGGACCGTGCCGCCCGCGGCGCCCGAGACGCGCCGCTCCTGTCGGCCGGGCGGCACGATGCGCCGGGTGCGTAGCTCCGCCGCGTAGACGCGCTCGAACGCGGGGATGCTGGTCCACGCGAGATCGAGCGAGACGCCCGTCAGCGCCGCGCGCCGCTGGGTCAGCACGTCGAGCCCCGTCCTGGCCAGGATCCGCAGCACGAGCTCCGAGTCGCGCAGGCAATAGGCGCAGAAGTCTTCCGGTTGCTCCCGCCGCAGCCGCTCGAGCTCCGCGAGCTTCGCCTCGCCTTGCAGCGCGACGGTCTTGCCCTCGCCGAGCATCGAGCGCGCCACCGCCTCGAGCGACAGGCTCTCGAAGCGCTCGCCCGAGGCGCGCACCAGGCGCATCGCGTCGAGGACGGCGCGGCCCGGCAGGTCGAACAGGGCAGGGCGCCCCTCGCGCTCGACCACGGAGGCCGGCTGCGCGGTGCGGCCGATGTCGAGGGAGACGCCGAGAGCCGCGGCTCGCCGGGCCAGGACGGGCAGATCGAAGTCGAGCACGTTCCAGCCCGAAAGGACGTCCGGATCCCGCGCCACGATGCGCCGGGCCAGCGCTGCGAGGAGCTCCGCCTCGGTCGCGAACGACGCGACGGAAGGCGCCGCGAGGGGCGGTCCGAGGAAGAGCACCTCGCCAACGCCGCCACCACGCGGCCCTGCCGGTCGGTCTCGAGATCGAGCGCGAGCCAGGCCAGCCTCGTCGCCGTCCGGCACGGTGACAGGGTGGGCTCCACGAACACCACGTCGACGCGGCGGCCCGGCTGCGCCTCGCCGCAGAGGCTCACGGGCCCCTGGATCCCGAGCGCCAGCAGCGCCTCGTCCGCGCGAGGCCGCTCGCGGGCGACGGCGCGCAAGCCGGCCGCCTCGAGCCGCCGCTCGCTCGGGCCGAGGGGCCCATCGAGCTGGAGCCGCGCGATCTCCAGGCCCGAGAGGTCCCACCACGGCGCGGGATCGAGCGTCGCGCCGTGGCCGCGCAGGGCCTCGAGGGCGGCGGCCCCGTCGCTTGCGCGCACGAACAGCGAGGGCCGAGGGGCCCGGACCAGGGCGGCGAAGCTGCGCCCGTCCTCGAGCCGCCCGGTCACGAGGATCCGCCCTGGCTCGGCGTCCCGCCCGCGGGCTCCGGCGCGGCGCTCCTGCCAGGCCGCCACGATGACGCCCCGCGCCGGCCGCATGTGGGAGACTATCGCGCCGGCGAGGCCTCCTCGCCAGGATGACAAGGAAGACCATGAGACGTCGTGCGCTGTCGTGTTTCGCGTGGGCCCTCGCTCTGCTCGCCTGCTGGCCTCGCCCCTGCCTCGCCAAAGGAGATCGCGCCATGACCGCTGATCCGCTACAGGCACCCTGGACCGGGCCGCACGGCGGCTATCCGCCCTTCGACCGCATCAAGGCCGCCGACGTCGAGCCCGCGCTGCGCCGGGCGATGGACGCGTATCGGGCGGAGCTCGCGGCGATCGCGAGCCGCAAGGACGCGGCGACCTTCGACAACACCTTCGGCGCGCTCGAGGATGCCGGGAGGGCCTTTTCCCGCGCCAGCATCGTGTTCGGCATCTTCACGTCCACCATGAGCGACGCCTCGATGCAGGAGGTCGAGCAGCGCCTGTCCCCCATCCTCGCCTCCTTCGACGACGAGATCACGCAGAACGAGGCCCTGTTCGCGCGCCTCAAGGCCGTGCACGACGGGCTCGCCACGGCGCACCTCGAGCCGGACCAGCAGCGCCTGGTCGAGGTCTACTACCGGAGCTTCTCCCGGCGCGGCGCGGCGCTCGGAAAGTCGCAGAAGGCGCGCCTTCGCGAGATCAACCAGCGCCTGGCGAGCCTCTACACGAAGTTCAGCCAGAACGAGCTGGCCGACGAGGAGCACTACACGCTGGCGCTCTCGACCGAGGGCGACCTCGCGGGCCTGCCCGAGAGCCAGCGCGCCGCCGCGCACGCCGCGGCCGCGGCCAGGGCCAAGGAGGAGGGCGAAAAGGGCGTGAAGGCGAAGGTCGGGTGGCTCATCACCAACACGCGCTCCTCGATCGAGCCGTTCCTGACGTACTCCACGCGCCGCGACCTGCGCGAGAAGGCCTGGCGCATGTGGGTCAGCCGTGGCGACAACGCCGGCGCGCACGACAACAAGCCCGTCATCACCGAGATCCTGTCGCTGCGGGCCGAGCGCGCCAGGCTCCTCGGTCACGCCAGCCACGCGGCGTGGATCATCGACGACAACATGGCCAGGACACCCGAGGCCGCGCGGGCGCTCATGATGAAGGTCTGGAAGGCCGCGAGCGCGCGTGCGCGCGAGGAGGTCGCCGACATGCAGCGCGTCGCCGACGCCGAGAAGGCCGGCCACAAGATCGAGCCGTGGGACTACCGCTTCTACGCCGAGAAGGTGCGCAAGGCCCGCTACGACCTCGACGAGAACGAGGTCAAGGCCTACTTCCAGCTCGACAAGCTGCGCGAGGCCATGTTCTGGGCCGCTGGCCAGCTCTATGGCCTCGTGTTCACCCGCCTGACCGATGTGCCCGTGTACCAGCCCGACGTCACCGTCTACGAGGTGACGCGCGAGGGCCAGCACGTGGGCCTGTGGTACTTCGATCCCTACGCGCGCGCGGGCAAGCGCTCGGGCGCCTGGATGAACGAGTACCGCACGCAGGAGCGCTTCAAGGGCGTCATCGCGCCGATCGTGTCGAACAACTCGAACTTCGTGAAGGGCAAGCCGGGCGAGCCCGTGCTCATCTCGTGGGACGACGCGAGGACCTTGTTCCACGAGTTCGGCCACGCCCTGCACGGCCTGCTCTCGAGCGTTCGCTATCCGGCGCTCGCCGGCACGAGCGTCAAGCGCGACTTCGTCGAGTTCCCGAGCCAGCTCAACGAGCACTGGCTGCGCACGCCCGAGATCCTCGGCCGCTTCGCCTTGCACTACCGGACCGGAAAGCCCATCCCGGCCGAGCTCGTGGCCAAGATCGACAGGGCCCGGCACTTCAACGAGGGCTTCCGCACCGTGGAATACCTGGCCGCCGCGATCTACGATCTCGAGATCCACACCACCCCGGCCGACAGGCCCATCGATCCGGCGGAGTTCGAGCGGCGCGTCCTCAAGCAGATCGACTGTCCGCACGAGATCGTGATGCGCCACCGCCCGACGCAGTTCGGCCACATCTTCTCCGGCGACGGCTATTCGGCCGGCTACTACGCCTATCTCTGGGCGGACACCTTGACGGCAGACGCGGCCGAGGCCTTCAGCGCGGCGCGCAGCTTCTACGACCGGCCGACCGCGAAGCGCCTGCACGACGCCATCATGAGCGTCGGCAACTCCATTCCCCCCGAGCGCGCCTTCAAGCAGTTTCGTGGGCGCGACGTCGACACCGACGCCCTGATGCGCGACCGGGGGTTCCCCATCGGCGCGAAGTGACCCGGAAGGGATGGTACTGTCTGCGCCCATGGCGAAGATCATCGACTGGCTGTACGACCGCAAGGGTTGAATGACCTGCACCCGAGCGTCCAAGTTCTTGGACGCCCATGCGCTCGAGGTGAAGGAGCTCGTGCCCGCGAGCCGAAAGCTCGGCCGGGACGTGGCGCGGCAGATGTGCCGCGTCGCGAGCCGCGTCGTCGTGTCCAAGGGCAAGGCGACGCGCGAGCTCGTGCCCGGCAAGGATCCGGAGGACGAGATCGTCGAGGCCATGCTCGGCCCCACCGGCAACCTGCGCGCACCGACGATGCGGGTCGGCCGCACGGTGCTCGTGGGGTTCGACGAGGCGTCCTTCGCCCGGCACCTCAAGACAGGTGGGTAGACTCCTGGCAGAATCGCCCAGGGGCCCCCGCGCGGGCGGGATCGCTGTAGCCTGCGACGGATGTCGGACGGCGAGCTGCCGGCTCAGATCGACGAGTTCCGGATCGTCCGGCCGCTCGGCGCGGGCGCGATGGGCGAGGTCTTCCTCGCCCAGGACACCATCCTCGATCGGCCGGTCGCGCTCAAGGTGATCGCGCGGGGGCGCACCGGCGCGGCGGCGCAGGAGCGATTCCTGATCGAGGCGCGCGCGATTGCCCGGTTGCAGCACCCGCACGTGGTGGCGGTGCATCGGGTCGGGCTCGTCCACGGGCGGCCGTACCTGGTCTCCGAGTTCGTGCGCGGCACCTCGCTCGATCAGATCGCCAAGCCGCTGCCGTTTGCGCGTGTCGTCGAGCTCGGGGTCGCGCTGTGCCGCGGCCTCGGTGCGGCGCACCGGCGCGGCGTGCTGCATCGCGACATCAAGCCCGCCAATGCCATCCTCGGCGTCGACGGGGTGCCGAAGTTGCTCGACTTCGGTCTCGCCAAGCTGAGCGAGCGCATCGAGCCGGTGGAGCCGCCCGCCGAGCCGCCCGTGGAGCCGCCGGCCCTCGCCGTGACCGTGCCGATACGGCTCACGCCCGGGGACGCCATCGCGACCCGCAGCCTGGTGGAGGTGTCGCGTGTGGGGGATCCCGACCGGAGGACCGCCAGCCCCACGCCGCTCGTGCGCACGCTGCCCGCGCCGCGAAGCGATGCCTCCCCGGCCCTGACGGAGGCCGGCACGCGCGTGGGCTCGCCGCTCTACATGGCGCCGGAGGTGTGGCGAGGCGAGCCGGCGACGCGCGAGAGCGACGTCTACTCGATGGGCGTCCTCCTGTACGAGCTCGCGAGCGGGCGCCCGCCCTACGAGGCCCAGACGATCGAGGATCTCGAGCGCTCCGTCGAATGCGAGCGCCCGCCGACCCTCGCGGAGCGGGTCCCTGGCATCGATCCGCGCCTGTCCGACCTCGTCGCGCGCTGCCTCGCGCCTGATCCCACGGCGCGTCCACCCTCCGGGGATGCCCTCGCCGAGGCGCTCGAGCTGCTGCGCGCACGTGCCTCCGACGCCGGGCCGGCGCCACCCGGCAATCCCTATCGGGGCCTCGGCGCGTTCGAGGCCGAGCACCGGTCGCTCTTCTTCGGGCGGGGCGCCGAGGTGCGGGAGCTGGTCGATCGCCTGCGCGATCAGCCGCTCGTCGTCGTCGTGGGCGACTCGGGAGTCGGCAAGTCCTCGCTGTGCCGCGCGGCGCTCCTGCCGGCGATCACCGACGGCGCGCTCGATCTGCCCGGGGTGCGCGCGGCGCGGCTCGTTCCGGGGCGGCGGCCGCTCCATGCGCTCGCGACGGCGCTCGGCGGCGCGCTCGGGGCTACGGTCGACGTGGCGGCCCTGGTGGCCGATCCGGGGCGCCTGACGCGGCACCTGCAGGCGGACGACCGCGCGCTCGTCCTTTTGTGCGACCAGCTCGAGGAGCTGGTGACGCTGGCCGAGCCGACGGAGGCCCTCGCGTTCGATCGCGCGCTCGCCGCCATCGCGGAGGCGTTTCCGCGCACCCGGGTCGTCGCCACCGTGCGCGCCGACCTCCTGTCCCGCCTGGCCGGCCGGGGGTTCCTCGGCGAGGAGCTGCCGCGATCGATGTTCCTGCTGCGGCCGCTCGGGTTCGACGCGGCGCGCGAGGCCGTGGTGGGGCCGGCGCGCGCGCGCGGCTTTTCCTTCGAGAGCGAGCAGATGGTGCTCGCCTTCCAGCAGGCGGCCGCGGAGGGAGGCCTGCCGCTCGTGCAGTTCGCGCTGGCGGAGCTGTGGGAGGCGCGCGACGAGGCTCGCTCGTGCCTGCCCGCGGCGGCCCTCGAAGCGGTGGGCGGGGTCACCGGGGCGCTCGCGCGGCACGCGGATCGCGTGGTGGATGCGCTGCCGTCGGGTGCTCGCGCCGCGGCCCGGCGGATCCTGGTGGCCCTGGTTGCGCAGGGGGGCACGCGGGCCAGGCGGCTCGAGTCGGCGCTC
>JAHFDS010000311.1 GCA_023248855.1 Myxococcales bacterium | reverse complement strand
GGCGGTGCAGCCGGCGGCAGCGCGGGCGGCAGCGTCACCGCGGGCAACTCGCACGACCTCGGACACCCTTGCCGCAGCAACAGCGAGTGCGACACGGGCACCTGCGTGAAGGTGACCGGCATCGCGGAGGGTGTCTGCGGGGCCGCCTGCCAGACCGACCAGGATTGCGGCACCAACGCGACCATCATCTGTCGCGACATCGGCACCCGGGCGCTGTGCGTCCCGGGCGACTTCGGCGGGACCGCCAGCAAGAGCGTTCCGACCGGCTGCCAGGCCAGCCCCACTCGGACCGGGACCGCGGGCTTGCTGCTCCCCCTGGCGGCCCTCCTGTTGGTCCGGCGGCGACGCCGGGTCCTGTAGGGCCGCTCCCGCGTCTCACGCGCCGCGTCAACCGCCGCCACGTTCTGCTTTACAAGCCACAAGGCGTCCTTCTATAAAGCGCACCGCGCGGGTACACCGCGGCCACACACGTTCGATCGCGACGCCAGCAAGCTCTGGCGCGACCCCGGAAACATCTCGGTAAACCTCGGAGGAGACTGAAGAAATGAACGCGATTCTGCTCGGCCTGGGCCTCGCTGGTGCGCACACCGGCGGTGAAGAGAGCCTGGTTCTCCCCGACCTGAGCTCGGCCATGTTCCTCGGCGTGCCGGGATCGAAGCTGCTCATGGCCGGCCTCGGCGTCTGCCTGGCGGGCCTCGTGTTCGGCCTCGTGATCTACAAGCAGCTCGAGAACATGCCCGTCCACAAGTCGATGAAGGACATCTCGGAGCTCATCTACGAGACCTGCAAGACGTACCTCTTCACGCAGGGCAAGTTCATCGCGTTCCTCTGGGCGTTCATCGCGGCGGTGATGATCGTCTACTTCGGCGTGCTCAAGCACATGGAGCCGCTGCGCGTCGCGGTCATCCTGCTGTTCTCCATCATCGGCATCCTCGGCAGCTACGGCGTGGCGTGGTTCGGCATCCGCGTCAACACGTTCGCCAACTCGCGCGCGGCGTTCGCGAGCCTCCGTGGCAAGCCCTACCCCTGCTACGCGATCCCGCTCAAGGCGGGCATGAGCATCGGCATGCTGCTCATCGCGACCGAGCTGCTCCTCATGCTGCTCATCCTGCTGTTCCTGCCGAAGGAGGCCGACGGCACCAGCACCTACGCGGGGCAGTGCTTCATCGGCTTCGCCATCGGCGAGTCGCTCGGCGCGTCGGCGCTGCGCATCGCCGGCGGCATCTTCACGAAGATCGCCGACATTGGCTCCGACCTCATGAAGATCGTCTTCAACATCAAGGAAGACGACGCCCGCAACCCGGGCGTCATCGCGGACTGCACCGGCGACAACGCGGGCGACTCGGTGGGCCCCACGGCGGACGGCTTCGAGACCTACGGCGTCACGGGCGTCGCGCTCATCACGTTCATCCTGCTCGCGGTGGAGCCCCAGTATCAGGTCCAGCTCATGGTCTGGATCTTCGCGATGCGCATCATGATGATCGTCGCGTCGGGCCTGTCGTACCTCGTCAACGAGGCGATCGCGAAGGCGCGCTACGCCACCGTCGACAAGATGAACTTCGAGGCGCCGCTCACCTTCCTGGTGTGGCTGACGTCGGTCGTCTCGATCGTGCTCACCTACGCGGTCTCCTACGTGCTCATCGGCCACCTCGGCGACAGCACGATGTGGTGGAAGCTCTCCACCATCATCACCTGCGGCACCGCTGCCGGCGCGATCATCCCCGAGGTCATCAAGGTCTTCACCTCCACCGAGTCGGCCCACGTCCGCGAGACCGTCACCGCCTCGCGTGAGGGTGGCGCTTCGCTCAACGTCCTCGCGGGCCTGACCGCCGGCAACTTCAGCGCCTACTGGATGGGCCTCGTGATCGTCGTCCTCATGGGGACGGCGTATGGCGTCGCCACCCTGGGCGTCGGCAACCTCATGATCGCTCCCGCGGTGTTCGCCTTCGGCCTCGTCGCCTTCGGCTTCCTCGGCATGGGCCCGGTCACCATTGCGGTCGATTCCTACGGCCCGGTGACCGACAACGCGCAGTCGGTGTACGAGCTGTCGCTCATCGAGACCATCCCCGGCATCGCGGAGGAGGTGAAGCGCGACTTCGGCTTCTCACCCAACTTCGAGAAGGGCAAGCACTACCTCGAGGAGAACGACGGCGCCGGCAACACCTTCAAGGCGACCGCCAAGCCCGTGCTCATCGGCACCGCAGTGGTCGGCGCGACCACGATGATCTTCGCGATCATCATGATGCTCACCGACCACCTCAAGGACACGGCGGCCATCTCGAACCTGTCGATTCTGCACCCGCCGTTCCTGCTCGGGCTCATCACCGGCGGCGCGATCATCTACTGGTTCTCGGGCGCGTCCACGCAGGCGGTGTCGACCGGTGCCTACCGCGCGGTCGAGTTCATCAAGCGCAACATCAAGCTCGACGGCGGCTCCGAGAAGGCCTCGGTGGAGGACTCCAAGAAGGTCGTCGAGATCTGCACGCAGTACGCCCAGAAGGGCATGGTCAACATCTTCTTCTGCGTGTTCTTCTCGACCCTCGCGTTCGCGTGCGCTGAGCCGTTCTTCTTCATCGGCTACCTGATCTCGATCGCGCTGTTCGGGCTGTACCAGGCCATCTTCATGGCCAACGCGGGCGGCGCCTGGGACAACGCCAAGAAGATCGTCGAGGTCGAGCTCAAGCAGAAGGGCACGCCGCTGCACGCCGCGGCCGTGGTCGGCGATACCGTGGGCGACCCTTTCAAGGACACCTCCAGCGTGGCCATGAACCCGGTGATCAAGTTCACCACGCTGTTCGGCCTGCTCGCCGTGCAGATGGCGGTGACGCTCGAGGGACACCTGCCGCACATCCTCGCGGGCGTGTTCTTCTTGATCTCGGTCGTGTTCGCCTACCGCTCGTTCTACGGGATGCGCATCGAGGCGTCCGAGGGCGACCGCGAGACCTCGGAGACGTCGAGCTCGCCCGCCACCGCCGCCCCCGCCCGTCAGTAATAGTCTCTTCGATCCGTCAATCCGTCCGTCTCCCACGCCGCTCATCAGGCGGCAGGGCTTGTCCTCCCCCACCAGACTAGGAGTATGCTCCGGACCCCATGCGAGGGGTCGAGCTGGCGGAGGCACTGGCGCGTGTCCTGCCGACGGACCGAGTATCGGTGGCGCCCGCCGATCGAGTGTCCTATGCGCGGGATGCGTGGCCACGCACCCTGATCGCCATCCAGCACGGCGTCGTCGCGCCGAATCCGCCCGACCTCGTCGTGTGGCCGGAGAGCACCGACGAGGTGGTCAAGGTGGTGCGGCTGGCCAACGAGCTGCGAGTGCCCATCGTCCCGTACGGGGCCGGCTCGGGCGTCGCGGGGGGCGCGCAGGCGATCCGGGGCGGCATCGTGCTCGACACCAAGCGCATGAGCCGCATGGTGTCGCTCGACGAGCAGGACCTGTCGGCCACCTTCGAGGCGGGCCTCAACGGCGACCACGTGGAGCACGAGCTGGTGCGCCGCGGCTACACGCTCGGGCACTTCCCGTCGTCGATCATGTGCTCGACCTTCGGCGGCTGGCTCGCCGCGCGCTCGGCGGGTCAGCTCTCCACCAAGTACGGAAAGATCGAGGACATGGCGCTATCGCTCGAGGTGGTGACGGGGCGTGGCGACGTCCTTCACACCGGGCAGGCGCCGCGCGGCGCCCCCGGCCCGGACTTCACGCAGCTCTTCGTCGGCTCCGAGGGCACGCTCGGCGTGATCACGCGCGGCAGCGTGCGCATCGCGCGCGCGCCCGAGCGGCGCATCCTCGGCGGCTGGGAGTTCCCGCGTGTCGAGGCCGGCTGCGAGGCCATCCGCAGGCTGCTCCAGCGCGGGCTGCGGCCGGCGGTGGTGCGGCTCTACGACGAGCTCGACACGCTCACGCACAGAAAGGGCGGCGACGACCACCCCACTCTCGGCGACACGCCCCTCGAGCGTGATCTCGCGGCGGCCTCCTTGCCCCCTGGGCCTCTCCACGAGACGCTGGGACGCATCGGCAAGGCGCTCTTCCAGGGCGTGCTGTCGAGCCACACGCCGCTCAAGATCGAGTGGATCAACCGCGCCATCGAGACCGTCGCGCCGCGCGCGGGCTCGGGGTGCCTGCTCATCCTCGGCTTCGAGGGCACGGCCGCCCTGACCGAGGCCGAGGCCAAGATGGCCCGGACCGAGCTCCTGCGCGCCGGCGGCAAGGATCTCGGCGAGGGACCGGGACAGCGCTGGTTCGAGCACCGCTACAAGATCTCGTGGAAGCAGCCGCGCATGTACCGGAACGGCGCGTTCGTCGACACGATGGAGGTCGCGACCACGTGGGACCGGCTGATCGACCTGTACCGCAGCGTGCGCGCCTCGGTGGAGCGACACGCGGTCGTGCTCGCGCACTTCTCGCACGCCTACCCGGACGGCTGCTCGATCTATTTCACGTTCGCGTCGGCCGGCAGTGACCGCGAGGAAGCCGAGCGGCGGTACGACGCGCTGTGGACCGCGGCGCTCGGTGCGGTGACGCGCGCGGGCGCGACCATCTCGCACCATCACGGGGTGGGCATGCTCAAGGCCCCGTTCATGGCCGACGAGCATGGCGAAGGCATGGCGGTCTACCGCGCGCTCAAGCAGGTCTTCGATCCGAACGGCATCATGAACCCGGGCAAGATGGGCCTCTCGGAGAGCCCGGTCGAGGGCACGAGATGACCGATGTGCTCGCGGAACGCCTGCGCGACATCGTGGGGGCGCAGCACGTGACGGTGGGCCTTTCCGCCATGGCGCGCTACCCGACCGGCCGGCGGACGCAACCCCCACCGGGGGTCGACGCCGCGCTCGGTGCGCCGCTCGTGGTGCAGCCCGGAGCCGCCTCCGAGATCCAGAAGATCCTCCGCGTCGCAGCCGACGTGCGCGCCCCGGTGATCCCGGTGGGGACCGGATCGCTCGGACAGACGCACGTGCTGTCGGGCCGGCGCATCGTGCTCGACACGCGACGCATGACGAACGTGCTCCACCTCGACGCGACCTCGCTCCTGTGTCACGTGCAGGCGGGGCTCACGCTGCAGGCGCTGGAGGAGCGGCTCGACCGCGACGGGCTCACGCTCGGGGACCTGCCGTCGGAGACCTATCGCTCGACCGTGGGCGGCCTGCTCGCAGGACGCGCCCCCGGACGCGCGACGAGCCGGCTCGGACCCTTCGAGACCAACTGTCTCGGCATCTCCGCGGTGCTCGGCGACGGCCGGCTGCTGCACGACCGGGTCGCGCCGCGCAAGGCCACCGGGCCGGACCTGTCGCGGCTGCTGATCGGCAGCGAGGGGGCGTTCGGTATCATCACGGCGGCGACGCTGCGCATCCAGCGGCGGCCCGAGCTCCGCACGTTCACCTCGGCCACGTTCGAGGGCGTGGAGCAGGCGCTGGCGGGGCTTCGTGGCGCGTTCTCGGCGGGCGTGCGGCCGGCGATCGCGCGCATCTACGATCCCGAGCTGGCGCACGCGATCTTCGGGGACCTCGCGGCGCCGGGGCGAGCGCTCGCGATCGCCGTGTGTGCGGGGGCGCGGGAGATCACCGAGGCGGAGCGCGAGGTGCTCGACTCGTGCCTGCGCGGGGCCGGAGGCACCGACGCGGGAGAAGGGCCAGCGCAGGAGTTCTGGCGACGGCGGGCGCAGACGCTGCGCGGCGAGCGCGCGGCCGCGACGGACGCGAACCTGTTCCCGGTGGCCGCGCCGATCACGCGTCTCTTGCCCGTGTACCGGGGGGTGCGGTCGTCCCTGCGCGCCATCGGTGCGGAGGCGTCGGGGGCCTTCACGCGCTTCTACGCCGACGGCGGCTCCGTGTTCTTCCGGCTGCCGCCGGGCGAGGAGGTCGAGCAGGTCGCCCGCGAGGCAGCCGGCGCCGCCGGCGGCAACCCGGTCGACGAGCTGTTCGCCGACGAGCGCTTCCGCCCGTACCTGCAGCAGCTCAAGGCGATCCTGGATCCGGCCGGGATCCTGAACCCGGGGCGCCTCGTGTCCCAGCCCGAAGGAGAGCGATGACCACCCGCACGCTGGAGGCGCGCACGGAGACGTGCACCTTCTGCCCCAAGCTGTGCCGGCAGGCGTGCCCGGTGTCGAACGCCACGCCCCGCGAGGCGCTCATCCCGCAGCAGAAGATGCAGATGTTGCATCAGCTCGGCCGGCGCCGCGTCCCGTGGACGGTGGAGTACACCGAGCCCCTCTACGGGTGCACCGGCTGCGGCGCGTGCCGGCAGGTGTGCGCGCTCGACAACGAGGTGAGCCAGAGCCTGTTCGAGGGGCGGCGGCAGGCCAGGGAGCGCGGCGTCCTGCATCCTGCCCTCGCGACGCTGCCGGAGCGGTTCAAGAAGCGCAACGAGCGCCTGCGCGGGCGGCTGCGCGAGGTGGTGCCGCGTGGGCGCTTCGCCGAGGAGGCCCGCGTGGGCTTTCTGCCGGCGTGTGACGCGCTCGCCGAGAGCCCCGGCGACGTCGGCGCGGCGTTCCGCCTGTTCGACCTGGTGGGGGCCGGCTACGTGCGTGCGGTCGAGGGGGCGGACGCCTGCCTCGGCTACCCGCTCTATGCGGCCGGCGAGATGGACGCGTTTCGCCAGCACGCGCACAAGCAGGCCGACGCGCTCAGACGCTACGCGAAGGTGGTGACGACCTGCGCGGGCTGCGCCTTTGCCACGCGAGCGATCTACAGGCGCGAGGGTATCGAGCTCCCGACCGAGGTGGTGCACCTGGCGGAGTGGGCCGGCGACTTCGTCGAGCGGCTGCCGGAGCGGTCGGATCGTCCGCGCGCCCTGTACCACGACCCCTGCCACCTCGGAAGGCAGCTCGGGGTCATGGAGGGACCGCGCCGGCTGCTCGCGAGGCGCGCCGAGGTCCTCGAGTTCTCGCGCAACCGGGGCGAGGCCGAGTGCTGCGGCGGAGGCGGGCTCGTGCCGCTGACGATGCCCGCGACGACGCGATCGGCGGCCGAATGGCGGCTCGTGCAGGCGCGCGAGCGCGGCGTGACGCGCGTGGTGACGGCCTGCGCGACCTGCAAGCGCACGCTGGGCAGGGTTGCGGGTGGCATCGAGATCATGGACCTGGCGGCGGCCCTGGTGGAGGGCGTCCAAGGAGAGAGCACGTGAGCAGCAAGACCGTGGTGATCGCGAACCCGCGCTCCGGCGGCGGCGCGACGGAGCGCCGCTGGGGGGAATTCGCGGCGGTGCTCGGGGACACGCTGGGCTCGTTCGAGCATCGCTTCACGCGCGACGTGGGCGACGGTACGCGGCTGGCCCGCGAGGCGCTGGCGGCCGGGTTCGACCTCGTGGTGGCGATGGGCGGCGACGGCACGGTGAGCGAGGTCGCGTCCGGGTTCTTCGACGGCGAGCGCGCGACGCACCCGGAGGCCGTGCTCGGCATCCTGCCGGGCGGCACGGGAGGGGACTTCCTGCGCACGCTCGGCATCCCGCGCACCTTCGCGGAGGCAGCCCGCGGGTTGCGCGGCACGACCACGCGACGGATCGACGTCGGCCTGCTCGAGTACACGCTCGAGGGCGGCGCCCAGGCGTCGCGGCACTTCACCAACATCGCGAGCTTCGGCCTCGGTGGCGTGGTCGATCGGATCATCAACTCCTCCAGGCCCCCGTCGTTCCTCGGCCTGCGGCCGGGGGCTCTCGGCGGCAAGCTGGCGTACCTGGCGGCCACGCTGCAGGGAGGACTGCAGTACAAGAACCAGCGGGTCAAGATCACGCTCGACGACGGCGAGCCGCAGTACAAGACGATCCAGTCGGTCGCGGTCGCGAACGGTCGCTACTTCGGCGGCGGCATGCACATCGCACCGGGGGCGTCGGTCGACGACGGGCGCTTCGACGTGATCACGCTCGGCGACCTGGGGCCGATGGACTTCCTCAAGCGCGGCTACAAGGTCTACCTCGGCACGCACATCGGCAGCCCCAAGATCGAGTGCCAGCGCGCATCTCTGGTGCGCGCCTGGCCGATCGATCCCAAGGAGGCGGTGCTGCTCGATGTCGATGGCGAGGCGCCCGGGCAGCTGCCCGCGACGTTCCGCATCCTGCCTGGCGCGCTCCGCGTCAAGGTCGAGGGCTGATCCTGGCAAAGCGGCCCGGCTGGCTGGCCGTCGGGCTGGCGACGCTCTCGGGAGCCCTGACCTTCCTCGCGACCGCGCCGCTCGACATCTGGCCGCTCGGCTGGGTGTGCCTCGCGCCGCTCCTCGTGGCGCTCGATCGGCTGCCCCCGGACACGCGCTGGAAGCGGGTGCTCGCCATCGGCTGGCTGATGGGGTTTGTCACCAACGCCGGGGGATTCCCCTGGGTGCTGTCGTTGCTCGTGCGCTTCGGCCACCTGCCGCTCTTCGGCGCGTTGCCGCTGTTCGCGCTGCTCATCGGCTACCAGGGCCTGATGTACGCCCTTTTCGCGCTGGTGCATCGGGCGCTCCGGCGGCGCGGGCTGCCGGCCACGCTCGCGGCCCCACTCGCGCTGGTGCCGCTCGAGCTGGTGTATCCGATGGTCTTCCCCTGGTACCTCGCGATCAACCAGGCCTGGGTGCCTCGGGGGATCCAGCTCGCCGAGCTCACCGGGCCAACCGGCATCTCGGCGCTGCTCGCGCTCGGTGCGGGGGTGGTGGCGGATCTCGTCGCGTGGCGCTCGGGCGCCGCGCTCCCGAAGCGCGTCATCGCCGTCGCGCTCGCGGTGCTCGCCGTCAATCCCCTGCTCGGTTCGCTGCGCATCCGGCAGATCGCGGCGCGCCGCGCGGCCGCGCCGCAGGTGCGCGTGGGGGTCGTGCAAGGCAACGTGCCGCAGCTCGAGAAGTTCGATCCGCGCTTTGCACGCAAGCAGCTCGATGCACACCAGGCGGCCGCGCGGGAGCTGGCGCGGCAAGGCGCCGAGCTCATCGTCTGGCCTGAGTCGTCCTATCCCGGGATGGTGGAGCGCGACCAGTGGCGCGACTGGCCGGTCGGCGACGGCCTGCGTATCCGCGACGGCTGGGACATCCCATCCCTGGTCGGGACGCCGACCGGCGTGATGGACGAGAAGAACCCGCTCGCGTGGAACAGCGCGGTCATGATCGCGAAGGACGATCGCTTCACGGGTCGCTTCGACAAGAACTACCTGATGATCTTCGGGGAGTACATCCCGTTCTACCGATGGCTCCCGCAGTTCCGCGAGTGGTTTCCCGAGGCGTCGAACTGGGAGCGCGGCGAGGGCATCGCGGTGTTCCCGTTCGAGCGGCTCGACCCGCGCACGGGGCAGGCGCAGGCGTTCCGCCTCGCGCCCATCATCTGCTACGAGGACATCATCCCGGCGTTCGTGCGGAAGTATGCGTCCGAGCGAATCCATCTGATCGTGAACATCACGAACGACGCCTGGTTCGGCAAGACCGGCGAGCCGTACGAGCACCTGCAGCTGGCCGTCTACCGCTCGATCGAGCTGCGGCGTGACATGGTGCGCGCGGTCAACACCGGCACCACCAGCTTCGTGTCGGCCACCGGCGAGGTCTGGCGCATGGGGCCCGTGTTCGATCCGGTGTCGGAGACGGTCACGCCGATCACCTTCCTCGAGCGCGTGTCGATGCTCGAGGGCGACACGGTCTACGGCCGCGTCGGCGATGTGTTCGGGATCGGCTGCTCTATCATCCTGCTGGGGGTGCTGGTGCGCCGGCGGCGTCGCCCCGCACCTTCTGCACTCGGCTGAGCGCGTCCGCGATGCGCCGCGCCACCGCGTCGAGCGGCGGCGACACGGGCGGCGGGGACGCGCCGGGCGCGCGCAGCCACTCGAACA
>JAHFDS010000310.1 GCA_023248855.1 Myxococcales bacterium | reverse complement strand
GACGGCGCTCGCGGGACGGGTCGAGCTCGCCAAGATCGACACCGACAAGGACCCCGAGCTTGCCGGGCGCTTCGGCATTCAGGGGATCCCGGCCGTCAAGGCCTTTCGCGACGGCCAGGTGGTGGCCGAGTTCGTGGGGGCGCGCGACGCGGGGTTCCTGCGCACCTGGCTGGCGCAGCTCGCACCCACCGCGGGGCGCGCAGCGCTCGAGCGCGCGGCCGCGGCGGAGCGGACGGGCGATCTCGCGGCAGCGGAGGCGGCGCTCTTGCCCGTCGTGGCCGATCCCGAGGTCGGCTCGCGCGCGGCCCTGGCCCTGGCCGAGCTGAACCTGCGCTCCGGGCGCACCGCCGGGGTGGCCGAGCTGCTCGACCGTGTGGATCCGCGCAGCGATCACTTCGAGCGAGTGGAAGGCGCGCGGCGCCGGCTCGGCTTTCACGTCGAGGCGGCCGCGCACGGCGGCGAGGCGGCGATCCGTGCGGCGCTCGAGGCGGCACCCAAGGACGTAGCGCTCAAGTACGCGCTTGGCTGCGCGCTGGCGGCGCGAGGCGAGCTCGAGGGCGCGCTCGAGGCCTGGCTCGAGGTGGTGTCGAGAGATCGCAAGTACCGGGACGACGCCGCGCGGCTCGCGATGCTGGCGCTGTTCGAGCAGCTCGGCGACAGCGATCTCGCGCGCGACTACCGTCGCAAGCTGCAGATCGTGATGTAGGTCTGGCGCTACTTCGGTGACGGCAGGGCGAGGGCGGCGCGGGCCTCCTCCACCGTGGCCGGCTGGCGGCCGATCGCGCGCGCCATCATCACGGCGTGAGCGACGAGGTCCCCGTTCGAGCCCACCATCTTGCCATCGGGCAGGTAGAAGTTGTCCTCGAGGCCGACGCGGATCTGGCCCCCCATCGCGAGCGCGGCGCCGGTGATCGGCCAGGTCGCCTCGGAGATCGGCGTCGTCTTCCACATCGTGCCGGGGCGCAGCTCGGATACCACGAAGGCCAGCGTCTTGGTGGTCGCGGGCATGCCGCCGAGCACACCCATGACGAGGTTCACGTCGGCGTTGCCGGAGAGCAGCTCGAGGTCGAACAGCGGCTCGAGGTTCTGGACGTGACCGACGTCGAACATCTCGCACTCGGGCTTGACGCCGGCCTCATTCATCCGCTTGAGCAGATACGTGATGTCGGAGAACGGGTTCTGGAAGACGAAGTCGAAGACGAAGGCCTTGCGCTTCTTCGAGTACTTCGCGTAGGTCAGCGAGCCCGAGTTGAGCGCGCCGATCTCCGGCGGCGACTCGACGATGTGCGCGACGCGCTCCGCCATCGGCAGGCCCACGGCGCCCGTCGAGAAGTTGAGGATCACCGGGGACCGCTTGCGCGTCTCCTCCTTGATGGCGGCGAAGACCTCCTTCCTGAAGGTGGGCTGGCCGCTGTCCTCGCGGGCGTGGATGTGCACGACGGCGGCGCCCGCCTCGTGGGCCCGGCGCGCCTCCTCGGCGATCTCGACCGGGGTGTACGGGATCGCGGGGCACTGCTTCTTGGTCGTGACCGCGCCGGTCAGCGCGCACGTGACGATGACCTTGTCGGGGGACAGCATGGCCAAAGCGTGGCCGCGGCGCGCCCGACCGGTCAAGCAAAAACTTTGTGTACTAAAGATTGGTACGTGAAGGAATGTCGGCTCGGCTACTTGTGGCTGCGGTTTCGACCCTCCGCGAGCCAGAAGGCGTAGTCGATCGCGACCGGGGTGGGCGGGTGCACGACGCGCGTGCGGCACGCCTCGAACAGGCGGTCGGGCAGAGCGGCCAGGCGCTCGCGCACCGACTCGACGGTGTCGAGCGACGACAGCCCCTCGGCGAAGCCCTGCGCGGTGGCCTCGAGGAGGGCAGCAGTCACGCGGCCGCGGCGCACCAGATCGGCCACCGAGTTCGCCAGCGCGTCGATGGCGTAGTCGAAGTGGCTCACCATCGCCAGGGCCACGCGCAGGGCCGCCGGCTCGGCGAGCAGGCCCTGGGACAAGAGCGCGAGCGCTGCCTGGAAGTAGTTGTAGACGGGGACCAGGCGCTCGCCGAACGGGTCGAAGCGCGCGGGCGGCGAGCGGCGATCGAGCAGGATGAAGATCTGGCGGACGGACGCCCCGACACGCACCTTCCGAGCCAGCTCGACCACCCGGTGCTGGTCCTCGGGGTAGAGCTTGGTGCGCTTGAGCCAATCGGAGAGATCGTCGGCGGTGGCGACGCCGGCCAGGAGGTCCGCGTAGAGCGAGTAGATGACGGCGTCACTCTCGGCGTCGTCGCCGAAGAGGGTCTCGGGCACCTCGGCCGGGACGTCGCCGCGGCCGGCCAGCAGCGCCGGCAGCTTGTAGTGCACCTGCTCGCGCATCATGCGGAAGCGGCCGCGAAGCAGGTTCGACAGGTTCGGCTTCAAGATGAACTCGTCGAACTCGACGCCGTCGAGGCGCAGCTTCTCGGTCAACACCGTTCGCATCTGGCGCGGCGAGCCCGACACGAAGCAGATGCGGTGCGCACCCGCGGGGCCAGCCGCACGCAGCTCACGGAGCAGGGCCGCCGCCCCGGGCACCGCGCGCTTTTGCGAGGCCTTCTCGCGCGCGGTGCGGAGCAGCGCCCGGACGCCGTCGAAATCGGTCTGCAGATACGTCTTGTCGAGATCCCACCGGAACACGTGCCGCAGAGGCGGCGGAGGCGCCGTCGGCGGGAGGCTCTTCCGGAGCGCGCGTGGGGTGGACACAGGCCGGGAGCATCATAGCCAGAGGTTCTGGAGGCTGCTCAGCCGCTCTCGCTCGCGAGCAGCGCCGGGTCCGTGCGCTCGATGACGCCGGCCAGCTCCGCCAGACCTGCCTCGATCTCCACGGCCAGCTGGCCCGAGCAGGCCTTGGCGGCCACCTTGACCGCGTTCGTGACGGCGCGCGGGCCGGAACGGCCGTGGGCCTTGATGAACAGCTTGTCGAAGCCGAGGACGGGAGCGCCGCCATATTGCTCCCAGTCGGTCAGCTCCTTGAGGCGCCCGAGCCCGCCCGAGAGCAGCATGAGGCCGAGGCGCCAGGCGAGCTTCTCCTTGTAGGCGTAGCGCGCGAGATCGAGCACGGTCTCGCCCACGCCCTCGAGCATCTTGAGCACCACGTTGCCGACGAAGCCGCTCGTGACGACGACGTCGGCCGTGCCGCGCGGGATGTCGATGCCCTCGACGTTGCCGACGAACTGGATCCCGGGGTGACGGCGCAAGAGCTCATGCGCGCGCACGACCTCGGGCGGGCCCTTTCCGGCCTCGGCGCCGTTCGAGAGCAGCGCCACGCGAGGGCGAGGATTGCGCGACACGCGCGCCGCGTACGCCGAGCCCATGAGCGCGAACGCCACCAGGTCGTCGCTCGTGACGTCGATGGTCGCGCCTACGTCGAGGATGAGCGAGAACGGATCGTTCTTCTCGCCCCGACGCGCCTCGGTCGGGTAGACGGCCGCGAGGGCGGCGCGGCGCACGCCCGGGATGCGCTTCCACAGGCGCGAGCACGCGAGCACGGAGGCGCCGGTGTTGCCGGCCGAGACCATCGCGTCGGCGCGCCCCTCGGCGACCAGGCGCGCCGCGGCCAGGATCGAGCACTCGGGCTTGGTGTCGAGCGCCTCGCACGGGCGCTCGTGCATGCCGACCGCCTGGCCGGCGTGGACGACGCGGATGCGCTCGGGGTCGTGGCGCGTCTCGGCGAGCACGCTGCCGATCTGCGTCTCGTCACCGACGAGCAGGGTCTGCACGTGCGGCGCGGTGACCGACACGCGCGCGACGCCCTCGACGATGGCGCGCGGTGCGTGGTCCCCGCCCATGGCGTCCACGGCGATGGTGGGCATGGGCGGAACGTATCACCGCTCGGCTCCGCGGCCACGGGCACGTACGCGCTGGGATCTGCACCCGGATCAATGCGACGCTGGCGGCGATGCGCCGTCCCGCCCTGGCCCTGGCCCTGGCCCTCTGCGGCAGCCTCGCCCTGCCGGCCTGCGACGCCGCCTCGCGAGGCGCGCCTGCCGCGCCCGATGCCGCGAGCCCGGTCGATGCATTCTCCCATGCGGATGGGCGAATGGATGGGCCCGACCTGGACCCAGCCTGCGCCCGCATCCCCGAGGAGGCCCCGCTGCCCGAGCCCACCGGGGCGACGCCGCGCTGGATCTTCGAGCCCTGGATCTCGAAGGACATCTCGGACACCGACGACACCTACGCCTTCGTCGACGGCTTCCGCGCGCGCGGCATCCCCGTGGGCGCGGTGGTGCTCGACTCGCCCTGGGAGACGCAGTACACGACCTTCGTCCCGTCGCCCACGCGCTACCACGACTTCGCGCGGCTCGTGACCGACCTGCACGACCGCGGTGTGCGCGTCGTGCTGTGGACCACACAGCTCGTCAACGAGGCCTCCTTCGACGCCGAGCCTGGCGGCGACCACTACCCGGGGCCCTCGCCGAACCTGGAGGAGGGCGAGCGCTGCCGGTTCTTCGTCGACGACGCGCGCCGGTTCCTGTGGTGGAAGGGCACGGGCTCGGCGCTCGACTTCTCGAACCCGCGCGCGCGCTCCTGGTGGCACCGGCAGCAAGATCCCTTGCTCGATCTCGGCATCGACGGCTGGAAGCTCGACTTCGGCGACAGCTACGTCGACGAGCCCACGGTGCACACGCTCGCGGGCGAGGTGCCCCACCAGGCCTACTCGGAGGCGTACTACCGCGACTTTCTCGCGTACGGCCGCCAGCGCCGCGGCGCGGACCTGGTCACGATGGTGCGCGGCTGGGACAGGAGCTACCAGTTCGAGGGCCGCTTCTTCGCGCGGCCCGAGCACGCACCGATCGCCTGGGCAGGGGACAACCGCCGCGACTGGGCGGGCCTGGCGGACGCGCTCGACACCATGCTGCGCTCGGCCAAGGCGGGCTACGTGGTGGTCGGCTCGGACATCGGCGGCTACCTCGACTTCGACGACAGAGACAACTCCATCCGCGTGCCGTTCGACCTCGAGGTCTTCCAACGCTGGATCGCGCTCGGGGCGCTCTGCCCGTTCATGCAGCTGCACGGGCGCGCGAACCTCACGCCCTGGACCGTGCCCACGGACGCCGACCGAACCGTCGCGATCTACCGTTACTGGGCCACGCTGCACCACGCGCTCGTCCCGTTCTTCGCCTCGCGCGTCCCCGCGGCCCATCGCGGGGACGCGCCGCTCGTCGCGCCGATCGCGCCCGAGTCGAGCTGGGCCGGCGACTATCGCTACCTCCTCGGCGGGACGTTCCTGGTGGCGCCGCTGCTCGGGCCAGGTGGCCGGCGAGACGTGGCGCTCCCCGACGGTGCGCGCTGGTACGACTGGTGGAACCCTGCAGCCGATGCGCTCTCGGGCGGCCAGACGGTGGCGGCGGACGCCACGGATCCCATGCGCATCCCCGTATATGTTCGCGAGGGCGCGATCGTGCCGCTCGCGGTGGACTCGGACGCGAACGGGCTCGGCTCCGCCGCCTCGGCCGGGCACCTCACGCTCCTCGTGTGGCCGTCCTCGAGCCGCACCACGTTCGTCATCGCGCGCGACGCCGGCGACCCCACCGACGTCGGCGCGGTGATCGCCGGCGGCCGCGCGCGCGTCGCCCTGTCCGGCTTCTCGGAGCCGCTCCTCGCGCGCATCCGCGTGGGTGCGCACCCGGTCAGCGTCTCCGCCGCGCCGGGCGCGCTCGCCGAGCAGCCCACCCGCGAGGCGCTCGACGCTGCCCGCTCGGGCTACTTCTACGAGGCGGCCACGAGGAGCGTTTGGGTCAAGGAGCAGGGGCAGTCCGGCGGCGACGAGATCGCGATCGTCTTGGCGCCGTGAGGTTCAAAGCCCCAGGTTTCGCTTGATGCGCGCGATCGGCTCCTCGGTGTCGGGCGCGAAGGTGCGGCCGGTCAGGAGCTCGAAGGCGGCGATGTAGCGGCGGGCGGCCTCGACGCGCACGTCGTCGGGCATCGGCGGCGGCGGGCCGTCCCCTGTGTACCCGATGGCGGCGTAGTGACGCCGTACGTATTCCTTGTCGAGCGCGCGCGGCTCCTCGCCCTTTTCGAGGCGCTCGCCGTAGTCGTCGGCGTACCAGTAGCGCGACGAGTCCGGCGTGTGGATCTCGTCGATGAAGACGATCTCGCGCGAGCCGTCGGCGTTCTTCTTCCAGCCGAGCTCGTACTTGGTGTCGGCCAGGATGAGCCCGCGCTCGAGCGCGCGCTCCTGGCCGAAGGCGAACAGGCGCTCGCACATCGCGGCGGCGCGGTCGAAGGCTGGGCGGTCGATCGCGCCCATCGCCACCAGCTCCTCCGCCGACACCGACAGATCGTGTCCGCCCTGCTCGGCCTTGGTGGAGGGGGTCAGGATCGGCCGCGGCAGGCGCTGGTTCTTCTTCATGCCATCCGGCAGGGAGTGGCCGCAGAACTGCCGGACGCCCTGCTCGTAGTGCACCCAGATGCTGGTCTTGGTCACGCCGGTCAGGTACGAGCGCATGACGAACTCGGCCTTGAGCGGCTCGCACTCGTGGGCGATCGTCACGCACGGATCGGGGTGCGAGATGACGTGGTTCGGCACGAGCTCTTTCGTCTCGTCGAACCAGTACCGGGCGAGCTGCGACAGCACCTGCCCCTTGAAGGGGATCGTGCCGAGCACGACGTCGAACGCGCTGATGCGGTCGGACACCACGATGGTGCGGCGGCCGTCCCGGGTGAAGTTGTCGCGGACCTTGCCGAAATAGGCGCGGCCCGCCGCCGGCCCGAGGTCCGTCTGGTCGAGCGTCCTGCCGAGCTGCGCGCGGAGCGTGGCCTCGTCGATCATCGGGCGTCCTCGGCGAAGCAGCGCGCGAGGATCACCTCGGTGTGGCGCAGGTGGTGCTGGAGGTCGAAGACCTCATCGAGCGCGCGGGCGTCGAGGCGCGCCGTCACCTCGGGGTCCTCGGCCAGGAGCGCCCGCAGCGTGCCCTCCCCGGCGTGGGCACGCAGCGCGCTCTTCTGCACGAGCTCGTAGGCGTGCTGGCGCGGCAGGCCCGCCTCGACGAGGCGCAGCATCACGCCCTCGGAGAACACCAGGCCCCGGGTGCGCTCGAGGTTCTCGCGGCAGCGCTCGGGGTGCACCACGAGGCCGTCCACCAGGCCCGTGGCGCGGGCCAGCATGAAGTCGCAGAGCGTGGTCGCGTCCGGGCCGATCATGCGCTCGACCGACGAGTGCGAGATGTCACGCTCGTGCCAGAGCGCCACGTCCTCGAGCGCCGCCTGCGCATAACTGCGCAGCATGCGCGAAAGCCCGCACAGGTTCTCCGAGAGGATGGGGTTCTTCTTGTGCGGCATCGCCGAGGAGCCCTTCTGACCCTGGCCGAAGGCCTCCTCGGCCTCGCCCACCTCGGT
The DNA here is from genome assembly GCA_023248855.1 of Myxococcales bacterium. Taxonomy (GTDB): domain Bacteria; phylum Myxococcota_A; class Polyangia; order JAHFDS01; family JAHFDS01; genus JAHFDS01. The sequence continues at coordinate 2,428 of JAHFDS010000310.1, read as the reverse complement.
GCGCTGCCAGTGTCGGATCGTGAGCGCGATGCGCTCGATCGCCGCGCCCACGAGCGCGAGCGCGCCGAAGTACTCGGCGTGGCGGTCGCGCGCGACCACCTGCGTGGCGACGGTCTCGGGGCGCAGGCCCACGGCGGCGAGCGCCTCGGCCTCGACGACCGGATCGCCATTGCCGTAGGTACCCACCGCGCCCGCGATCTTGCCCACGGAGATCGCGTCGATCGCGGCCACGAGGCGACGGCGGGCGCGGCCCGTCTCGGCGTGGAACGAGGCGAACACGAGGCCGAGCGAGGTGGGCTCGGCGTGGATGCCGTGCGAGCGGCCGATGACGGGCGTCCCCCGGTGCTCCTCGGCGCGGCGTCGCAGCGCCGCCCGCAGAGCGTCCACCCCAGCGAGGATGACGTGGCCGGCGTCGCGGAGCTGGATCGCGAGGGCGGCGTCGAGCACGTCCGAGGACGTCATCCCGTAGTGCAGCCAGCGCGCGGCTTCCCCGGCGACCTCCTCGACGTGCGTGAGGAACGCGATGACGTCGTGCCGGGTGGTCGCCTCGATCGCGAGGATGCGCGGCGCATCGAGCCGGCCGCATGCACGCGCGGTCACGGTGTCGGTGGTGCCTGCAGGCACGCGCCCCCTGGCCTCCATCGCGCGGCACGCCGCGAGCTCGATCTCGAGCCAGATGTCGTAGCGGTGCGCGTCGGACCACAGCCGGCGCACGACGTCGCGAGAGTATCGATCGAGCATGCTCTTTCCCGAGAAAGGGAAGGGATACCACGACCCGCCCCGATCGTCTCTCGCCCGACTCGTGTCGTGCTCGGTGCAGCGCTCAGGCGAACAGGTCCAGCTGGCGAGCGACCGGGCGGGCGCGGACGCGGGCGCCGAGGGCGTCGAGATCGACCGACTCGATCGGGCGTGCCTGCTGCGCGAGCACCAGCGTGGGGCCGTCGCCCACGGCGGCGCGGACGGCCTGGGCAGCGAGCTCGGGGCGGTTGTTGTTCTGTGACAGGTGCGCGAGGACGATCACCGCGGGCCACGGTGGCCCGATGAGGGCAAGCAGCTCCGCCGCCTGCTGGTTCGACAGGTGGCCGAGCGGCCCCGCGACGCGGCGCTTGAGCCACCGAGGGTAGGTGCCGGAGGCCAGCATCGACGGGTCGTGGTTGGTCTCGAGGACCAGCACGTCGCAGCCACGGAACGCCTTGGCCACCTGCCGGTCCGGCCGCCCGCAATCGGTGAGCACGCCGATTCTGTGTCCGCCTGAGCCTCCGCTGGCGCTCGTGAAGACGAAGCCCGCGGGATCGGCGGCGTCGTGCGGCAGCGTCACTGCGTTGACCCAGAGGTCCTCAGAAAGGCGCCACTCGAGCCCGGGCCGCAGCACCCGCAGCGTGGGCAGGTCCAGCTTGCGCAGCGTGCCGCGCGTGGCGAGCACGGGCAAGCCCTCGGCCACGACCTCGCGCGCGTGCAGAGCATGATCCTCGTGATCGTGCGTCAGGCAGACGTGCGTGAGGTTCGTCGTGGCAAGGCCGCTGGCCTCGAGCCGGCGCGCAAGCGTCCTCGGTGGAAGACCCGCGTCCACCAGGACGGACGCGCGTTCCGTCGAGACGACGAGGGCGTTGCCGCCGCTGCCGCTGGCCAGGACGTCGAGGCGCACGCTGGGTCGCGCCTGGGTCAGTGCTTACTGTCCTCGAGGGCAGGCTCGGGCTTCTTGTCCGCGGCCTTTTCCGCCGGCTGCTCCGTCGGCTTGACCTCCGCGGCCGGGGCTCCGGCCGTGCCCTCGCCGGGCTTGGGCGCTGGCGCCTTGCTGGACAGGCCGCCGGTCGCCAGGACCACGGCGACGATGATGACCGCTGCGACGATGGCCGCGATGAGGGGAAGGCCTGGGCCCTTGCCGGTCGTCATGTTGGAGCCGATCGTCGCCGGCGGCGCTGCGACCGGAACGTTCGGAGGCGGCGTCTGCCGCGCCAGCTCCCGGTAGCGCTGCTGGCGCGCAGCAGGCCCCTTCGATTTGCGCCCGACGGGAGACCGGGTCTGCCGGCCTGCTGGCGCGGGCGCCGGGGATGCGGCGGACTGAGTCGCCGCAACCGGTGTCGTGTGGGCGCTGGGGAAGGGCTGCGGCGTCGTGGCGGCGACCGGCGCGCCCATGTCCGCGGGCGGCGCTGCGGGCCCGGGATCGGGCGTCTGCAACATCGTGGCGGCCATCGGATTGGCCGAGACACCGGCGACTGGCGTCTCGCGCTCGCGACGCGGCGCGGTCCCCATCACGAGGCTCGAGGGTGCCGCCAGGCCGCCCGACACCTTGGCGGGCACCCGCGCGGTCGCCACGGGTGTGCTGGCCAAAAGCGGCGCAACCACCATGGCTGGCTGGGGCGCCCGAGGAGCCGGCCCAGTGCTCGCGGGAGCGGTCGCCGCCAGGGACGTGGGGACCGTCGGCGAC
>JAHFDS010000722.1 GCA_023248855.1 Myxococcales bacterium | reverse complement strand
CGCGCGCCCCGCCTTCACCGGCTGACGCCCGCGCCACCTCCTTGACCAGCTGGGCCAGCTTCGGGTCGTCGGGGGCGTGCGCGAGCGCGCTCGCCAGGACACGCGTGGCGCCGAAGGGGTCGCCGCGCGCCAGGAGCGCGATCGTCTCGGCGCCGAGGGCCTGCGCACGCCGACGCGAGCGCCGCCGCGTGTACCCCGCCGGATCGCGCAGCAGCGCGGCCAGCTCCGCGTCGAGCTCCGAGGGCGCGATCCAGTCGATCTGCGCGCGCACGAGCTCGAGCAGCGCGGCCGCATCGCGGGGGCGCGCCGCCGGATCGCACGACAGACACGCGGCGATCATCTGCGCGAAGGCGGGCGAGGCCCGGGGATCCTCCTCGGCGACGGGGCGCGGCGCGCACGCCAGGATGGCGGCCACCTCCTCGCCCTCGCGCTCGCGCTGGAAGGGGCGCCTTGCCGTCAGCCACTCCTGCGCCATCACGGCGATCGACCACACGTCGCTCGCCGCGGTGACCGCGCCGTCCTCGATCTGCTCGGGCGACATGTACGGCACCGAGCCGACCACCACGCCGCTGCCGGTGTGGCGGCTCCCGCAGGGCCGCAGTGCGAGCCCGAGGTCGATGAGCAAGATCCGCCCGGCGGGCGTGACAAGCACGTTCTCCGGCTTGAGGTCGCGGTGCACGAGGCCGCACCCGTGCACCGCGGCCAGGCCCTCGAGCAGCTGGGCGAGCACGAGAAGGACCCCCTCCGGGCCCACGCGGTGGGCGAACAGGTCGCGCAGCGTGCGGCCGCGCACGAACGGGGTCACCAGGAAGCGACCCAGGTGCGGCTCGACGCCGTGGTCAACCAGACGAATGATATTGGGGTGAGACAGCCGACCGAGCGCGTAAACTTCCCGATCGAGCCGGGCCAGCGCGGCCGGATCGTGCTCGGCCGCCCCCGGCGCAAGGCACTTGATGGCGACCTCGAGGCCGTCGTCTCGGCGCCCGAGATAGACCTCGGACGTCGGTCCGTAAACGACCCTCTCGACCAGCGTGTAGCTGGAGGTTGGTGATGCGATGGACGCTGGAAATGCCACGCTAGAGCTCGTCATCGCGCTGCCCCAGGGCTCGCCCACGCGAGTATCGGTTACGAGGATCCTTAGCACCATTGGCTCGTCTGACGAGGCCGACATTCGCTTGCCGGTGCTGACGCCTCGCTGGGGCATGTTACAGCGCACGAGCACCGAGGCGCTCCTGCACCACCTCGAATCGGGGCGGCAGCACCGCCTCGAGCTCGACCAGCCGGTCGAGGTGGACGGGCTCGTGCTGACGCTGCAGGCGCCGACCGACGATGGCGCCTGGCCGCTCGAGGAGCTGGCGGAGGCGCTCATGTCCGTCGAGGCCCCCGAGGAGGCGCTCGAGCGCACGCTCTCGTTCGTGCTGGCGCAGACCGGCGCGTCGGGCGGCGCCGTGGTGCTCGAGGAGCACGGCGCACCCGCCGTCGTCGTGACCATGCCCGCGGAGGGCGAAGGGCGCGTCGACGTCGCGAGCCTCCTGTCGGATACCGTGGTCCGGGAGGTGCTCGGCGGGCGCGATGGCGTGCTGGTCGGAGACGCCCGGCATGACGCCCGCTATGCGGGCGTGCCGTCGGTGCAGAAGCGCGGGCTGCGTTCGTTCCTGTGCGTGCCGCTCAAGGTGGGCCACCGGACCATCGGCGCGCTCTACCTCGGTGATCGCGACGCGCGCGCGACGTTCGACGAGCGCACCGTGCGCGACCTGCGCGTCCTGTGCGGGATGGCGGTGCCGTTTCTGATCCAGCTGCGCCGGGCGGCCGGGCGCGCCACGCCGCCGGAGGGACCCATCGGCGAGTGCCCGGCCATGCTCGAGCTGCGCGAGCTGATCGACCGGGTGGGTGCAACCGACATCACCGTGCTGCTGTCGGGCGAGACCGGCACGGGCAAGGAGGTCACCGCGCGCGCGCTCCACCGCGTGAGCCACCGCGCCGCGGGCCCGTTCGTGGCGGTCAACTGCTCGGCCGTGCCGGAGAGCCTGATGGAGGCCGAGCTGTTCGGCTGCAAGAAGGGCGCGTTCACCGGCGCGAACGCCGACCGCGTGGGCCTCATCGAGGCCGCCCACGGTGGCACGCTGTTCCTCGACGAGATCGGAGACATGCCGTTGCCGATGCAGATCGCCCTCCTGCGCGTGGTGCAGGAGCGCGAGCTGACCCGCGTGGGCGAGACCACGCCGCGGCACGTCGACTTCCGGCTCGTGGCCGCGAGCCACCGCGACCTCGAGGCCGACGCCGCCGCCGGCCGCTTCCGCTCGGACCTGCTGTTCCGGCTGGCCGAGGTGACGCTCCGCCTGCCCCGGCTCGCGGCGCGCGGCGAGGACGTGCCCCTTCTGGCGCGCCTGTTCCTGCACCAGGCCGTGCGCGAGCTGGGGCTGCCCTCGCGAACGCTGTCGGCCCAGGCGGAGGCGGCGCTGTCTTCGCACGACTGGCCGGGCAACGTGCGCGAGCTGCGCGCCACCATGCGCCGCGCGGCG
>JAHFDS010000309.1 GCA_023248855.1 Myxococcales bacterium | reverse complement strand
GCGCAAGAGCGATGAGCTCGCGCTGGCGGATCCCGACGCCGGGCCGGCCTGGCTGCGCGCGGAGCTCCTGCTCGCGACCGTCGAGCTCGCCGCCGGTGATGCGCCCGCGGCCGCCCGCGCCCTGGACGCCGTGGCCGTCACCGCCCCCGACCTCAAGCTCGACGCCGCCGAGCATCCGCCCGGCGTGCGGCGTGCCTTCGCCGAGGCGCGTGAGCGCGTCGCTTCGCGCGTCCTCGAGCGGCGGGCCCTCGACAGCACCCCTCCAGGCGCGGACGTGGAGCTAAATGGCCGCCTGATCGGCCGGACCCCGATGGATCTCGCGGCCCCCCCGGAGCGCTGCCGCCTTGTCTTGCGGCGGGCCGGTCGCAAGGCCACCGTCACCGACTGCGCCGCCGGGAGCGGCGCCCTCAAGCTGGTCTTGCCCCCTTCCGAGCCCGCCGATCGCCGCGCGGAGCTGGCCCTGCGCCAGAAAGCGGACCCCGCCTGGCGCACCGACGAGGGCATGGTGCGCGTGCTGCTCGACGAGCTCGACGCGGACTGGCTGGTGTCGCTCGAGGTCGCGGAGGCTTCCCGTTTCGTCGCGCGCGCCTACTACCGCCTCGGCCATCGCTGGGTCGAGCTGCCCGCGACCCCGGGCTCACTCGAGGAGGTCGCGCAGCGCGTCCGCGAGGTCGTCGAGGCGACCGAGGGGCTCGCGGTGCACGTGCTCGACACGGCCCGCGGTGCGGAGATCGAGGCCCGTGCCGGAGATCCGACGGCGATCGCCCATGCGACCGTGCACGTGCGAAGGGGCGGCGAGCCCGGCTTTCGCGCGCGGCCCCTCGCCGCCGTGAGCGCGGGCGTCTTCCGCGGCCCGCTGGCCGAGCGCGGCAGCGGCCCGAGCGCGCTCGCCTACCATGTCGTCGGCACCGACGATCGTGGCGAGGTCCGAAGCCGCGTCGGCACGGACCGCGCGCCGCTCTCGTACGCCTTGTCCGGCTCTGGCGTCACCGCGGAGCGGCCCCTTTGGACCCGATGGTGGGTCTGGACCGCCGTCGGCGTCGCGGTCGCCGGCAGCGTCGCCGCGCTGGCCTTGACCCGCAACGACAGCGTGACCGCGGTGTACTAGTACCTCGCCGCAGTGGTATTGATTGGTTGGCCAGTGCTGGCGGGGCGAGGTACTAGCCTGTTTTCTCCCGCTCCGCCCTCCGGGCTGTGCGGGTCCCTGTGGCGGGCCTTGGGGCGCCCCGGCGACCCGCCACGTAGTACCTCGCCACGGGAATTTCGGCGACTTGAACCCATCATCTTCACTGCGGCGAGGTACTAGGTGTCCCGGAGGCTGGCCTGGATCTGCGCTGCGGCGCTTGCGGCGCTGTCGTGCGAGCGAGAGACGCTGCGGGTCTTGGTGCGCGCGCAGTGCGTCGGCGGCGGTGGTGCCGGCGGCGCGGGTGCGAGGAGTGGCGGCGCGCGTGACGCAGGGGCGAGCGGCACGGGCGCAGACGGCGGCGCGCCAGTCGGGGCGGGGGGCAGCCCGAGCGGCTGCGCCACCTACAAGGACGTCTGGTGTGTGAACTTCCTGCGCTTCTTCGTCGAGGTCGACGGACAAGAGCTCACGCGGTGCGTGCCCTTGACGAGCGTGCTCGGCACCCAGCGCGCCGCGAGCTTCTGCGACTTCGAGCGCCGGGCCATCAAGGGCCTCGACCTGTTCGACCTCGCCCCCGACAAGATCGTGAAGTTCTCGGTGCAGGGCCTGCGAGCCTACCCGTTCGAGACCTGCCTCGCCCTCGACGAGTGCCCCCGTCTCCCGGTGTTCCAGGGCGAGAGCCAGCGGGCAAAGGTCGCCGACCTCGCCGGCAAGAGCATCGAGGTCGTCGTCACGCAGTGCAGCCCGTGTGGGCTGCGGGAGGCGTTCATCACGAACCCCAATCACCTCTCCTGCGACGAGATCTGCCAGGGTCTCCAGGTGATCTGCCAGCCCCTCGGGGGGTGCCTGTGCAAGGTCAAGGACGAATGACCCCTGTGTTCTGCTCCACACACCGGTGGGCCCAGTGTCACAGCCCCGGGCGCGCTCGCAAGGCCCAAATCATCGAAATCATTTGGCCGAATGCCTGAGATCGGCTGGCGCGGCCCTCGCAAGGCACAATGGATGAGGTCCTGATGCGCCCCCTCGCTGCTTGCCGGTTCTTGCTGTCGGTCGGCCTCCTCCTTGCGGCCGGCTGCGCCAGCAAGGATCAGGCGTCGCTGACGAGCGGCGACCAGCGCGCGGCGCGGGTCCGGAACGCGCCACCTCCCGGGTGTACGCCCCAGGCGGCGCAGCGCTGCGAGGCGCTCGAGCAGACGGCCTGTCCCGGCAGCACCGAGCCGGTCATCGACTACGACCGCACCTGCTGCCCGCACTTCTCCTGCCAGCCCCAGTGCCCCATCGGCGCCAAGGCCGCGAGCTGCCCTGCTGGGCCGGCGCCCTCGTGTCCCGCGGGCAGCGAGCTCGTCATCGGCTCCGATGACCAGTGCTGTCCCTACTACCGCTGCAAGCCCACGAACGGCGCCAGCGGCACGGTGCGCTGCGATCGGGCCGCCGACGCCTGCGCCAAGACCCTGCCCTACTGCGGCGGCAGCGTGCCGGTCGAGATCGGGCTCGATCAGAGCTGCTGCCCGATCTTCCAGTGTCCCTGCGCGGGGGACAGCGGCTTCGGCAACGGAGGCACGACGCCCTTGCCCGGGACCGAGACCGGCCCCATGACGACGGGCACGCGTGGCGGCATGGACAGCGCGGGCGGGAGCACGAACCCGGCGCCGCCCACCGATAGCTGCGGCTGCACGTATCCCACGTGCGCGACCGACGAGGTGCGGGTGTGCCTCGGCACCGGGGCATGCAATGCGCCCTGCGTGTGCCAGCCGAAGGGCTACCCCGACTTCGACTGCACCAGCAACGCGATGTGCGAGCCGGGTTCCTTCTGCGACCTTGCGCCCAGCACCGACTGCCCGCCGTGCCCGCTCGGCGTGACCTGCCCGCCCTGCACGCCCGGCACCGCCCACGGCAAGTGCACGCGCATCGGCGGCGTCGCGAACGGCTGCAGCGGCAACGCCGATTGCGGCGGCACCGGCTCCGGCTTCGAGTGTCAGATCTCCTGCCAGGCGTGCATGCCGGGAACGCCGGGCTGCGTCTGCTCGCAGTCCGGCGGCGCACCCGACCCGATGGACCCGAGCGCTCCGCCGACCGCCACGCCCGTGCGCTGCGAGCTCTGCGCCGGCACCTGCATCGCGGTGCCGAGCTGCGGCCGTAGCGGCACCGACCCCAGCGGGGGCATGTCCGGCGGCGCGCCCACGGCCGGCTCCGCGGGCTCGAATGGACCAACCGGCACGACCCCGGTTCCGGTGCCGCCCGGGACCTGCACCCGGCCCGACTGCGCCTTCCCGATGCAGGTGGGCTTCGACGAGATGACCTGTTGCCCCATCTTCAACTGCGCGCCGGGATGCACGCAGACGACAGGCAACTGCCCCGTGCCGACGTGCACGAACCCGGTCTTCACCGGCGTGCTGGCGGATTCGTGCTGCCCGACGTTCTGCTGCCCGGGCGATCCGGCGTGCCCGACGGCCACGCCGCAGTCGTGCAAGACCGACGCGGATTGCCCCATGACGACGCGCTGCGAGCTCCCGGCCGGCTGCGCCACCACGAACACGATGGCCTCCTCCGGCGCCGCCTGCGTCGGTCGCTGCGTCGCGCGATAGGGGCCGACTACCCCCGCGCGCCGCGCAGGGCGTCCCGGTACACCTCGAGCGTCCGCGCGGCGCAGCGGGCCCACCCGAGCGGCTGGCCCATGACGTTCCGGCGCAGGCGCTCGAAGCGCCCTTCCGTGCGCCAGAGCAGCGCGGCGCGCACGACCCCGTGGCCGAGGCCCGCGCCGTCGGCGGAGGCGCGAAAGCCGGTTCCGGTCGCCGTGCGCGGGTCGTAGTCCACGAGCACGTCCTCGAGCGCACCCGTGGGCGGCCCCACCGGCACCGCGCCGTAGCGCATGGCGCCAAGGGCCATCACGCCCGCCGGCTCCACGCCCGCGTCGAGCCACACGTCGGCGCCCGCCAGGAGCCGCCGCAGCGTGGCCTCGTCGCCCGAAGGGCGCACCGCGACCCGCTCCGGCACCTCTAGCGCCGCCTCGCTCCCGAGCACCGCAAGCTGCACCGGCAGCTCGCCGAGCGCCGCCACCACCTCGGAAAGGCGAGCGGCGTCGAGCGCGGCCGTCGCGACCAGCATCGCGTCCGGACGCACCGGCAGGCCGAAGGCCTCCTGCGCGGCGGCCTTGCAGGCGCCCTTGCCGCTTGCGTCCTCCGCCGAGAACGTCTCGGACAGCTGGCGATCGCGCGACGGATCCCAGTGATCGAAGCCGTGCAGCACGCCGACCAGCTTCTCGCGCTGCCAGCCGAACAGGCCCTCGAGGCCCCGGCCCTGCGGCGGCGCGCAGATCTGACGCGCGTACGCGGGCGACGGGACGAGCACGCGATCGGCGTAGACGACGCCGGCCTTGAGCAGCGACACCTGCCCGTAGAACTCGAGCGCCTCGGGCGTGAAGAGCGCGGGCGCGAGGCCGAGCCGGGGCATCGCCTCCCGGCCCACGAGCCCCTTCTGCGCCGGATCGTGCACCGTGTAGACGACAGCTGGAAGCGGCTCGGGCAGCCCCTCCTCGACGTAAAGGGGCAAGAGGCCCGCCATCCAGTCGTGCGCATGGAAGACGTCGGGGATGCCCGCGACCTCACGCGCAACCTCGACCGCAGCCCGCGCCAGGAGCGCGAAGCGATCCGCGTTGTCGGGATAGTCTTGCCCGCCCTCGCCGTACAGGCCCTGCCGCGAGGAATAGAGCGGGTGATCGAGCAGGTAGACGCGCACGTTCGAGCCCGGCAGGGTGCCCTCGTAGAGCTCGACGGCGTAGGTCAGCGGCCCGAGCGGCACCTGCAGCTTCGTCAGGCGACGCGCGAGCGAGAAGCGCGCGGGATCGACGGATCCGTAGCGCGGCGAGACCACCGTGACCTTGGTGCCCGCGGCCGCAAGCGCGCGACAGAGCTGCGCGGTGACGGTCCCGAGGCCCCCGGTCTGGGAGAGCGGGGCGATCTCCGAGACTACCTGGAGCACCGAGAGATCGTTCTTGAAGGCTCTTGCCGGCACGGATCACCTCTCTGCGAGCGCGAGGGCGACGTGGACCTCGCTTTTGCGACCCGCCTCGAGCGGCAGCGAGAAGCGCGGCCACACCGACGTGCCCTGATACGTGCGCTCGAAGCCGCCCTCGCTCTGCGAGGCGGCCTCGATGGCGTGCTGCCACAGCGGCACGGCGGGGGCGAGCTCGATCTGCACCGCCGCGGCGAGCCAGTCCTGGGCGAGCTCGAGGCGCGCCGTCGCCGGCAGCGCCCGCGGCGTCTGCGCGCGCTCGGCCTCGGTGTCGACGAAGAGCGCGAGCTCCGGCGCGAACACCACCTCGAGCGGGGAGCCGGCCTCGAGCGCGATGCGGTAGGTGCACGCGACGCGCGCGCCCTCCACGCGGAACTGCTTGTCCATCCGCACCCGCCGACCGGCCACCGTGCCCACGCGGAAGAAGCACACCGAGACCGCCGCACGCCGCTCGGCGCCGCCGTCGACGCGCTCGATCCCGTAGCTGCCGCGGGTGAAGTCGCCGAGCTCCTCGTAGGTGCCGCGCTCGACGTCCGAGAGCGTCGTCCCCGCCGGCAAGAAGTGATCGACGAAGCCCAGCCGCGGCGCTCGATCGTAGACCAGCAGCCGATCGAGGCCGGGCTCCTTGAGCTTGACGAGGTCGTGGATCGACACCGGCCCGGGCGCCCCGTGCGGCTCGTGCCCGGCCTGCGCGGCCTTGCGGAGCTTTTCGTGGTAGCCCTCGGCGCGGCGGCCAAGGACGTTGAGGACGTTCCAGCGGCGGGGCTTGAAGTCGAGCTCGTAGAGCGCGCCGCCGAGCTCAGGCTTGAAGTAGGCGTCGAGCGGCTCGCCCTCCACCAGCACCTCGGGCCGGAAGTCGGCGTCCGCGTCGACCACGCTGACGGCGTAGCCGGCCGGCGTTCCGAGCGCCTGGTCCGCCAGCACCTCCGCATCGAGCAGGTGCTTGTAGACCGCGTGCCGCAGCGCCCCGAGGTAGAGGCCCCCGAACAGGCCATGCCAGTAGGCGCAGTTGCACTGCCCGCGGTAGAGTTCGCGCCGGGCCTCGCCCACGCCGGCGCGCCCGCGGGCTTGCTCGGCCAGGGCCACCCGCTCCGACACCCGCAGCATCTTCTTGTGCATGCGGTTCGACTCCTCGTACTTGCCGAGGAAGCCCTGCCAGATGCCGCCGCGCAGGAACGGGCCCGCGGTGGGCGTGAGCTTCGCGTGCTCGATCGCCTCGCGCGCGCGGTGCAGCGCCTCCTGCGACGCGGCCGGCAGCGACCACTCGCCCATCTCCTCGTACGACGCGGTCGGCAAGTACACGCGCCCCGCGGGGGGCGACCGGTCCATCCACTCCGCGAACGAGCAGGTGCGCACCTTGTCGGTGCGCTCGGACAGGAGCGCCAGGAACTTGCGCAGCCAGCCCTCGCCCCAGACCCACTCCTTGGTGCCCGGCCAGACCCCGAACTTCTCGCCGTCGTCGCCGTAGGTCACGGCCGAATCGCCGCTCGCACGGTCGGCCATGCCCTCGAGCAGCGCCATCGCCTTGTCGGCCGTGAGAAACGGGATCGCGTAGCGCAGCTCCTTGTCGATCGGGAAGATCCCGAGGGGCGCGCCCGCCTTCTCCGTCACCGAGTAGCCGCGCAGCTCGCCGAGGACGCCCGCGTTCCGGAAGTGCGTGTCGTCGAGCATCGTGAAGCGAAGGCCCGCCTGGGCGATCACGCGCGGCAGGTCGGGCTCCCACACCCGCTCCGCCAGCCACATGCCCGTGGGCCGCTGGCCGAGGCGCGCCTGGCACCAGTCGTTCATCATCTCGAGCTGCCCGATCGCGTCCTTCTCGGGCAAGACCGCCAGCATGGGCTCGTAGAACCCGCCGCCGAGCACCTCCACCTGATCCCGCTCGACCAGGGCGCGCAGCGTGCGCAGGTACTCGGGGCGCTGCGCCTCGAGCCACTCGAGGAGGGGCCCGGTGTGGTGGAGCGCGACGCGCACCTTCGGGAAGTCGTACAGCGCCTCGACGAGCGGCCGGTAGCAGTCGGCGTACGCCTTCTCGAAGACCTCCCCGAAGTTGCCCTGGGGCTGGTGGTTGTGGAACGCAAGCAGGAGGGACAGCTGGCCCATGTCGGTGCGAACGATGGGGGAGCACCCCGGACGTGTCAAGCCGTGGGGTTGCCCCCCGCGCGGCCGCGTGATAGGAGCGTGGACCGCGGAGCAGCATGCCAATCTACGAGTACGAGTGTGAGAAGTGCGGGGCCGTCGTCGAGATGATGCACGGCATGAGCGAGAAGCCCCCGACCACCAAGTGCGCCAAGTGCAAGGGCAAGCTGCAGCGCCTGATCTCGGCCTCGGCGTTCCACCTAAAGGGCGGCGGCTGGTACAAGGACCTGTACTCGAGCGCGAAACCGGGCGCTTCCTCGGACTCGTCGGGCGGCTCGAGCTCGAGCTCGACGCCGGCCTCGACCACGACCCCGGCCGCGACGCCGGCCGACAAGCCGAAGAAGAAATCGTCCGGCAGCGACGACTGACCCGATGGCGGCCCTGGTCCTCGACGGCAAGGCCCTCGCGGCCGAGGTGCGGGCGGGCCTGCGCGACGAGGTGGACGCCCTCGCGGCGGCCGGCGCGCGGCCCGGGCTCGCGGTCGTGCTGGTCGGCCAGGACCCGGCCTCGCAGGTCTACGTGCGCGGCAAGGCCAGGGCGTGCGAGGAGGCCGGCATCGCGGTGTTCGACCACAAGCTCGCCAAGGACACCCGCGAGGACGACCTCATCACCCTCGTGCGGCAGCTCGACGACGACCCGCGCGTGCATGGCATCCTGGTCCAGCTGCCCCTGCCGGCCCACCTCCGCGCCGATCGCGTCATCGCGGCGATCTCCCCGGCCAAGGACGTGGACGCCTTCCACCCCGAGACCACCGGGCGCCTGTTTGCCGGCACGCCGACGTTCGTGCCCTGCACCCCCGCCGGCTGCATGCGCCTGCTCGCGCTCTCGGGCGTGTCCTTGCCAGGCGCGCGCGCGGTGGTGGTGGGGCGGTCGAACATCGTCGGAAAGCCGATGGCGCAGCTCCTGCTCGCGGCCCACGCCACCGTGACCGTCTGTCACTCGCAGACGCGCGAGCTCGCCGCCGAGGTGGCCCGCGCGGACGTCCTCGTGGCCGCGCTCGGGCGCCCGGAGGCCATCCGGGGCGCCTGGATCAAGGAGGGCGCCGTGGTCATCGACGTCGGCATCAACCGTGTCGAGGGCACGAAGAAGCTGGTCGGCGACGTCGAGTACGCGCCGGCCGCCGAGCGCGCCCGCGCCATCACGCCCGTTCCCGGCGGCGTCGGCCCGATGACCATCGCGATGCTCCTCGTGAACACGGTCCAGGCCGCGCGGCAGAGCGCCCGGTAGAACCGGCAGCTACGCTGCGCTCGGCGCCAAGACGATGGGGCGGCCAGTCACGCGGGCGTACAGGACCACAGGGTCGAGATCGGCGCCGCTCGGCCAGACCACGGTCCCGAGCTCGGGATCCACTCGGACCTGGGCAAAGACCGCCGGGTCCTCGAGCGGTGCGAACACCCCCGTGAACTCGATCTCACGATCCACCTCGACCGTGCCTTCGGTGCCGTCGTCAAAGCGCAGGAAGAGCCGGTAGGGCGCCGAGGACTTCACGAAGACGACATCATGCAGCATGGTCACTCCAGCGGCGCGACAGGGGAGAGCGGCTCGCCCTTTCGGGCGGCCTCCCAGTTGGCGAGCAACGGCACTCGGTTGCGCAGCGCCCACTCGACCACGAGACCGAGGGCACGTGCCGGTAGCTCACCCTCGAGCAGGGCACCGGTCTGAATCGCCACAAGGGCACGTGCGCTGCCGTAGCGCACGTGGAAGTGCGGCGGAGGATGATCGTTGTAGAACATTGTCACCACCATCCCGTAGAACCGGCTGATCTCAGGCACCCGAACGCAAGTCTACGACGATCTCCACTCGCGGCCCACCGCCGCCACCCGTCGCCTGACCCGCGATCCGCGGCCAGCGGTCAGTAGGGATTCTGTGCGGTGAACTGGACGGTGGCGGTCACCCCCTGGCCGCCTTGCAGGTAGGGGGAGTGGTCGTTGTTGTGGAGCTCGAGCAGCGCGGTGTGGGCACCCGCGGCGGTGGGGCACAGCGCCAGGTTGGCCTGGATGGGGCTCGCGAAGCCGGCGGCGTTGTAGGGCTTGCCGGCGACGGTGTCATTGCAGGCCGCGCCGTCCACCTTGAGGTGGACGTGCCCGCAGGGTCCGTCCGCCGCGGTGCAGGTCCCGGGCGCCTTGAGAACGAAGCCCGTCGCGGCAAAGGCAATCGGCGCCTTGTGATCGGCACCCATCGTCACCTGGCCATTGGCCGCCGGGCTCGAGATGGCGAGCGCCGGCCCGGTGGGGGGCGGCGGCGGGGGCGCGGCTTCCTGGCTCGCCGTGAAGGTCGAGACGGCGACCACGCGCTCGAGCGCGGCGTCCGTCACGGCCGTGTGGTCGTCCTTGTGCAGCTCGAGCTCGATGCGATGCCCGCCCGCCGCCTGCGCGCACAGGGCCAGCTTGGCGGAGATCGGGCTCGCGAACCCGGCGGCGTTGTAGGCGCGGCCCGCGGCGGTGTCGTTGCACGCCTCGCCATCGACCTTGAGGTGGACGTGCCCGCACCAGCGCTCGGTGCCGCAGGTGCCGGCCATCTTCAGGGTGAAGTCGGTCACCGC
>JAHFDS010000721.1 GCA_023248855.1 Myxococcales bacterium | reverse complement strand
TGGTGCCGCGCTCGCGGGCGGTCGCGCGCACGGCGCTCACGCTCGTCACCGGCGGGACGGGCTTTCTCGGCGCGCACCTGCTCGAGCACCTGCTCGCCCAGGGGACGGGCCCGCTGCGCGTCGTCACGACCCGGGCACCGAAGTGGCTCTCGGAGCTCGGCGTCGAGGTGATCGAGGGCTCGCTGACCGCGCCCGAGGTGTGCGCGCGCGCGGTGTCCGGCGCGCGGCGGATCTTCCACCTCGCCGGCAAGGTGTCGCGCGATCCCGACGCGCAGCGGGCGATGTACGAGGTGCACGTCGACGCGACGCGACACCTCCTCGAGGCGGCGGCGCGGGCGGGCGCCGAGCGCGTGGTGCTCGCCGGCACGAGCGGCACCATCGCGGTCACCGCCGACGGCAAGGTCACGCCCGACGAGAGCCACCCCGAGCCCACGGAGATCATCTCGCGCTGGCCGTACTACGCGTCGAAGGCGTACCAGGATCGGGTCGCGCGCGGGATATGCGCCCAGGCGAATATCGAGCTCGTGACCGTGCACCCCTCGCTCCTGCTCGGGCCCGGCGACCAGCGCCTGTCGTCCACCGAGGACGTGCTGCGCTTTCTCGGCAAGAAGATCCCGACGCTGCCCTCGGGGGGCCTGTCGTTCGTGGACGTGCGCGACTGCGCGGCGGTGCTCGCGGCGGCGATGGACCGCGGCAAGCCTGGCGAGCGCTACCTCGTCGGGGGCCACAACCTGACGTTCGAGGACTTCTTCGGGCGGCTCGAGCGCATCTCGGGCGTGCGCGCGCCGTGGCTCAAGCTGCCCACGAAGTGGGTCAAGCCCGCGGCGCGGTGGATGGAGCGCCTCTACGGCGCGTTCGATCGCACGCCGCCCGTGGACGCCGAGAGCGCCGAGATGGGCGAGTACTTCTGGTACACGGACTCGAACAAGGCCCGCGCCGAGCTCGACTTCGTGCCGCGCGATCCCACCGAGACCCTGGCCGACACCGTGCGCTACGTGCGCGAGCGCTTCATGCCCGATGGCGGCGCGTTCCTGGCGAAGTCCGCGGGCTGAGCCACTACTCCGCAGAAAATTCGCGCGGCGCGCGAAGATTCTCTGGAGGGGGTGCACGGGGGAGTCCTCTCCCCCGTGCGAGGAAGGGAGTAGCGCGGCCAAGGGGTGCTCTGGAGATGCGCGCGACGGCGCGCATTTGGTTGCGCCCCGCAGGCCGCGCTACGCTACTCCACCCAGACCACGAGCGACTCGGCACCGTCGGCGCTCTTGGCGAGGGTCGCGTGCCGGCCCGAGAGCGCGTCCGGATCGGCGGGGCGGTACCCGGGCGGGTAGAGGCGCCCGGTCGCAATATCGCCGAGGCGGATGCCCTGGCCGCTGCTCGCGGAGAGCACGCGCACCTTGAGGCCCGCGCGCGTCACCAGCATCAGGCGATCGTTCGTGATGCCCGCGCCCACGATGCGTGCGCGCTCGACCACGGCGCCACGGGCGTCGGTGCCGGCGCCCTGACAGCGCCCGTCCGAGAGCCACTTGCCTGGCCGGCCGAGGCCCCGCGAGCCCGCGCCGAGGTCGCCGTTTCGCTCCTCCTCGAACGACTGCACGAGGCGCCGGCGCATGACCGGGCTGCGCGCGTCCGGCAAGAGCGCCCCGCGCTCGTACCGGAATGGCCGCCCGAGGAGCGAGAGGCCCCCGCCACGCTCGCTCTGCCACTCGGGCAGGAGCAGCAGGCCATCTCGGCGCACCACCCCCTCGCCGTAGTCGTCCACGCCGAAGCTCACCGGGGACTTGTCGGCGTGACCATCGGCGAGGAGGCGGCCGTCGAGGATCGCGATCGTCCAGCGCGAGATCGCGACGCCATCGGACGTGCTGTCGCGGCTCGCCACCACCACCTCGGCATGCCCGTCGCCGTCGAGATCGCCGCGCGACACCTCGAAATCGTCGGTCTGGCCGAGATACGCGTTCACGGATACCGCACCCACCTTGCGCCCGTGCAGCGACACCGCCACGAAGGTGCCCTCGTCCGTCAAGCACTTGCACGCGCGCAGCTCGCCGAGCTCGGTGCAGCTCGAGCGCACGCACCCCTCGACCCTGGCCTGGGCCGGCACGGGCAGGTGCACCACCGTCGGCACGGGCTTGGCCAACAACAGCGCCAGCAGCAGCGGTGTCATCAAGGCACCACGAGCTCGAGCGCGCCTGGCAGCACCTCGAAGCGCGCGGGCAGGCGGCCCGGCGTCTCGCCGTCGATCTCGAGCAGCACGTCGTCCTCGCCCTCGGCGGTGGCCGTCACGGTACGCGCGCGCGTGCTCGCCACGCGCGGGTGATTCAGGTGCGTACCCGCATACAATCGCGGTGCGCTGCGCAGGAGGTCGAACAGGCCGAGGTCGCCGACCACGACCACGTCGAGCAGGCCATCGTCGAGCAGCGCGTCCGGAGCCACCCGCATGCCGCCGCCGAAGTAGCGCCCGTTGGCCACGCACACGGTCGAGATCGGGGCGGAGACCGCGTCCGCGCCGTCGATCTCGATGCGGACCCTCGGC
>JAHFDS010000308.1 GCA_023248855.1 Myxococcales bacterium | reverse complement strand
GGCGGCAGCGGCCGGCGGCGCCGCGTCCCACGCCAGGGCGGCGTTGAGCGCAATCCAGGTGCCCATCACCAGGAGCACGAGCAGCGAGATCCCCCCGACGGGGGAGCGCCGCCAGTGCCGCCGCGCCTCGAAGCCGGGCGAGTCCGGCGCGGGCTCCTTGCCGCCCGGCCGCCGCGCCAGGATCGACACCAGGTTCTGCCGCCACGCGAGGCGCATCAGGTCCACGAGGTAGTCGAAGCGCAGGAGGATGAAGGTCGGCCGCTGCACGAACACCGCGGCGACCGAGTCTCCCATCGGCCGCACCTTGTCCACGAACGGCAGCTCGCGCTCGATGCGGTTCCACAGGGCCTTGACGATCACCGTGCCGAACGGGACCTCGAGGCGCGTCTCGGCCCGGTCGACGAACGGATCGGCGAGGTCGCGAAAGGCGTTGATCGGATCGAACTGGTTGCCGTGCTCGATGTACGTGCCGGTCGGCTCGTCGAAGTAGCCCTGCGCCGGAAACGCCAGCACCGCCGGCGGCGGGTCTCCGAGCTCACTCGAGAGGCGCGCCATCACGGCCGGGAACGCAAGCTCGATGTCGTGGTTGCCGCGCAGGATGGTGAGGCGGCGCGAGCCGTCGTGCACCGCCACGAGCTCGCGCAGCGCGGCGAAGAAGCGAGGGTGCCGCGCGATGGTCCGCTCGAGCCCGCGCACGGCCTGCGGCGCCGTCATCGCCAGCGCGTAGACCCGCTCGAACACCTCGTCGGCGCGGACGTTCTCGGGCGTCGGATCGATCTGCTGGAAGTCGATCCAGTCGCCGTTGATGACGAGGTGCACGCGCTCGTGCGCGCGCACGTGGTGCCGCACGAAGTCCTCGAACTCCGCGTCGGCGTAGAAGTCGTCGAGCTCTGGCTCGGCAGACAGGTGCAGATCGCTGACGACCAGCGTGATCGATGCGCCCCTCGGGGCCTTTGCTGCACTCTCCGCTTCGCTCACGACGCGCACCAGATGCTACCGTCGGAACGGACAAACATGGACTTCTTCGACAACCTCCTCGACGAGGAGCACGGAATGCTACGCGAATCGTGCCGTCGCTTCGCCGAGCGCGAGATCGCCCCACACGCGGTCGAGTGGGAGGAGGCGGGCACGTTCCCGCGCGAGCTCTACGGGCGAGCGGCGCAAGCCGGCGTGCTCGGGGTCGGCTTTCCCGAGGACGCCGGCGGCTCGGGCGGCGGGCCGCTGCACAGCGTGATGGCCATCGAGGGCCTCATGCGCGGGGGCTCCACGGGCGTCGCGGTCGGGCTCGGCTCCCTCGGCATCGCGCTGCCGCCCATCCTGCAGAGCGGAGACGCGCGCCTCGTCGACCGCTTCGCGCGGCCGGTGCTGGCGGGGGAGAAGATCGCGGCGCTCGCCATCACCGAGCCGGGCACGGGCAGCGACGTGGCAGGCGTACGCACGCGCGCGGTGCGCGACGGCGAGCACTACGTCGTCACGGGCGCGAAGATGTTCATCACCTCGGGCGTACGCGCCGACGTGCTGTCGGTGCTGTGCCGCACCGGCGACGATCCGCACGGGGGCCTGACCTTCCTCGTGCTCGAGAAGGACATGCCGGGTGTGCGCGTCTCACGCGCGCTCAAGAAGACCGGCTGGTGGGCGAGCGACACCGCAGAGCTCGCGTTCGACGGCGTGCGCGTGCCCGTCGAGAACCGCGCCGGACCCGAGGGTGGGGGCTTTCTCACGCTCATGCGGAACTTCCAGAACGAGCGCCTCGCGCTGGCCGCCTACGGCGCCGTGACCGCGCAGATCGCGCTCGAGGAGGCCACGCGCTACGCCCGCGAGCGCAAGGCCTTCGGCCGGCCGATCCTCGGCTTCCAGGCGACGCGCCACAAGCTCGCCGAGATGGCCACCCGCGTGACCGCCGCGCGCACGCTCACCTACCAGGTGGCGGCGCGCATGCAAAGGGGCGACTACGTGGTCTCCGAGGTCTCGATGGCCAAGAACTTCACCGCCGACGTCGCGATGTCGGTCACGTATGACGCCGTGCAGATCTTCGGCGGCATGGGCTACATGCGCGAGACGCTGGTCGAGCGCCTGTCCCGCGACGCGCGCCTTCTGCCCATCGGCGGCGGCACGCACGAGGTCATGCTGGAGATCATCGGCAAGCAGCTGGGGCTCGGGTAGGCGTCACGACCTACGCTCGCCCCGGCAGCTTCTCCGCGTCGGGGAACAGCGGCACGATGCGGTGGAAGCCATAGAGGATCACGAAGGGCATCGTGAAGATCACCGCCGCCAGGATGAGGCCCTCGCGCTCCCAGATGCCCGGGAAGTAGTCGGTGAAGCCCCGCAGCGACTTCGACAGGAGCTGCCCGCCAATCACGACGTTCCAGCGCATGAGCAGCACCTGCAGGAGCAGCATCGTGGCGCTCGTCCAGACGAGCGTGTTCTGAAGGCGACTGGGCAGCTTGAAGAGCGCGCTCACCGCCAGCATCAGGAACGGAATCAACGAGAAGACGCCGAACTGCAGCACGACGTAGGTGATCATCAGCTTCTGCTGGATGAGCTGATCGAGGATCTCCCACTCCTCGGTCTGCTTGTAGGCGATCGACAGGATCTCGAGCAGCTCGAGCGCGACGGCCACGATCATGAAACCCCAGAGGTAGCGCCCCATCGCGCGGACGCAACCCTGGTCGATCTTCCAGCGATTGATCCGCGAGACCACGAAGTAGTGGAAGATGAGCACCGAGATCCCCGAGACGATCGCCGAGAAGATGAAGATCACGAACATGAGCGCGGTCGACCACCACGGATTGGATTTGAGCGACCCGAACAGGAAGCCGACGTACCCGTGCAGCAGACACGCCATCGGGATGCCGAGGCCCGCGAGGAACTTCGCGATCCGGTGATCGGCGCGGCGCGTCGCCTCGTCCTCGCGCAGGTCGAATAGGAGCAGGGCCCGACAGAACAAGGGGACGAGGCCCTTTCCACGTGCGCGCTGGATGAAATCGCTGCGCATGACGAACCAGATCTCGAGCACGACCAGCAGCAGATAGCTCGAGTAGATGAACCCGAATCCCGCCATGGCGGAGGAGAAGTTCGGCGTGATCATGATGTTGAGCGAGCGCTCGGGGTGTCCGAGGTGGATCTGCAGCGGAATCGGCGCAAAGAGCAGGAACACGAACGCCGACGCCAGCGAGAAGCGCGACACGGACTTGAGCTCCTGCCGCCCGAACACGTGATAGAGCGACGACACGATGAAGGCACCCGCGACCAGACCCGTGATGTACGGATAGAGGACGATCATCACCGACCAGGTGACGTGCACCTCGTTCGGGAAGACGTAGCTCACTGGTGCCGCCCGTCAGAAGTTCGACCAGAGTAGAGCTCTGGAGAGAAATCGTCGAACGCCCTGCGTGCGGCACTCGCGAGCGCAGAGCGCGAGCAAACGAGACACCTAGTGCTGTCCGCGGTTCCAGTGACATCACTGGTTCGACGAGCGGCCCCAGGTGTTTGTCTTGCGCACGCTCCGCGTGCGCGAGTGCTGCCGGCCAGCTGGCAGGCGAAGGCTGCTCCGAGCTCAACTGCCGTCCAACTATTGGCGGGCAGCACTAGATCACCTCCCGCTCGAGCCCGACGTAGTAGCACTTGGGGTGCGTGCCCATCTCCGGCTTGAGCAGGCGATAGCGCCTCTGCTTGAGCAGGATCGAAAGGGGGCTCTGCTTGTCCGCGAGGTCCCCGAAGATGCGGGCGCCCTGGGGGCAGGCTTGCACGCACGCCGGCTGCATTCCCTTGGTGATGCGGTGGTAACAGAGCGTGCATTTGTCGGCCGTGTGCGTCCTCGGATTGATGAAGCGGCTCCCGTAGGGGCACGCCTGCACGCAGTAGCCGCAGCCGATGCAGCGCTGGGTGTCGACCAGGACCACGCCGTCCTTGGTGCGATAGGCGGCGCCGACGGGGCAAACCTGATTGCAGACGGATTTCTCGCAGTGATTGCAGAGCTTGGGGACGAAGAACGACTTGACGGGCTCGTCCTTGATCTCCTCGAAGCCTTTCGTCTCGTCCCTGGCCACGTCCACGCGTACGGTGCCATCGGCGGCAATGGAATAGCGCTCCACCCAGGTCCGGACGTAGCCTGCCGGGACGTCGTTCTCCGCCCGGCAGGCGCGCATGCAGGCCAGGCAGCCGATGCACTTGGTGGTATCGACCGCGTAACCCCAGTAATGCTTCGACCAGTCGTACGCGGGGTCGGCCTGGCTGGGCTTGTCGTCCCCGGCGGCCTCGATCCGCCCGATGGGCAGGAGCAGCAGGCCCGCGCCGACGCCCATGGCCTTGAGCATGTCGCGACGCGACTGCTTCGGATCCCGCTTTCCGTCGTCGCTCATGGCCTCTCCTTGCCCGTGTGCATGCCGTGGCACTTCGTGCACGGCGTCTCCTCGTCCTTGCTGGCGGCCTTGACGTCCTCGAGGTGCCCCGGCCACTCGATGGCCTTGGCCTTTGTGCTGCTGAAGTCCGTCTTCGCGTGGCAGAGCAGGCAGAATCGAGGATCGGTGTTGCGCACGATGCGGCCCGCGTAGGCAGACTCCTTGTGAAAGGGGTGGCACGTCGTGCAGCTCACGGCCGCGTGCGGCGATTCGCCGGCATGCAAGGTCAGCTTCGCGTGGCAGTAGGCGCAGTCGAACGTGGCCGGGTGCGACGAAGGCCGCTCGGCCTTCTCGTCCATCTGCCCGAGGTGGCAATCGCGACAGCGCTGCAGCAGCGGATGCAGCCGGGCCTCGGCGATGGGCTTGTCCAGGAACAAGGGGCGGTGCGGGTCGTGGCACTTGATGCACTCGATGCGCTCGTCCTTGACGCCGACGCGCCCGTAGTGGTCACGCCAGGACACCTGCGGGAAGGCACCCGGGCGCGCGTTGAGCTGACGATGGCAGACCAGGCACCCCTCCCTGCTCGTCTGCCTCTCGATGTTCTGCTTGGTGGCATCGATGAGGACGTGCTCGGGCGCCGCCCCGTGGCAGTCCTCGCACTCGACCGTGTGGTGCGCGTCCTTGGCGTGATCCTCGACCTGGAGCTCGTGGCACTTGACGCAAGCCTTGCGCCCCTGGTGCTGAGGCACGCGCGCTTTCTGCGCGTCCTTGGGGGCGGTCCCCCGGTAGTGACCGAACTCTCCGAACGAGGCGGGCACTACCCAGCTCCTGGCGGCGAGCAGCGCCAGAAGGAGCGTGCCGACCACCGCGAAGAGGCGGTAGGCGTGGCGGTAGTCGCCCTCGAGCTCCGCGTGCGCAGCCTCCAGATCGGCGCTGGCCCGCAAGACCCCGACGCCCGCGGCGAGCAAGCCCAGGGTGACGATCGCGACGACCACGAGGAGGGCGAGGTTCGGGCGAGCGGACGAGCGGGCCTCGTAGCCGAGGTAGGCAAGGACCAGCCCCGCGAGGAGGCCAGCGGCCAGAAGGGGTGCTCCGAGGCGCCTCCTCGCGGTCCTCGGTGCCGAGCTCGCGTCGAGATTCCGGCCCATGGGGCAGCTCGAACGCAAGATCGGCGCCAGGCCTCCAAAGCTGCAACGTTCCTGAAATCAACGTGTCATTTCGCGAACCGAATTCATCGCCCCCGCGGCCGACGCGACGGCCATGCGGTCTCGCACCCGGCGACTTGTCGGAGATCAAGTCTCGGAAAGGATGCCGAGCTCGCGCGCGGCCAGAGTGAACGTCTCGATCGCGCGGTCGACCTGCGCAGACGTGTGGCCAGCGCTGAGCTGCACGCGGATCCGCGCCTCCCCGCGCGGCACCACGGGGAATGAGAAGCCGATCACGTAGATGCCCCGGGCAAGGAGCGCCGCGGCGAGCTCGCTCGCCTTTCGGGCATCCCCGATCATCACGGGCACGATTGGGTGGAAGCCCGGCTTGATCGCAAAGCCCGCCGCGGTCATGCCCTCGCGGAAGCAGAGGGCGTTGGCCATCACGCGCTCGCGCAGCTCACTCGAGCGATCGAGCAGATCGAGCACGGCGATGGACGCGCCCACGATGGCGGGCGGAAGCGAGTTCGAGAACAGGTAGGGCCGCGAACGCTGCCGCAGGAGGGCGATGATCTCGCGCCGGCCGGTGGTGAAGCCGCCGGCCGCGCCGCCGAGCGCCTTGCCGAGCGTCGAGGTGAAGACGTCCACGCGCTGCATCACGCCGTGGTGCTCGGCCGAGCCGCGGCCGGTCGGACCGACGAAGCCGGTGGCGTGCGAGTCGTCCACCATCACCAGCGCGCGGTGGCGCTCGGCGAGGTCGCAGATCTGGTCGAGCTTGGCGACGTAGCCGTCCATCGAGAACACGCCGTCGGTGGCGACCAGGCGCAGGCGCTTGCCCATCGTGGCCTTGAGCGCCGCCTCGAGCTCGCCCAGGTCGCCGTTCGCGTAGCGGTGCCGCTCGGCCTTGCACAGGCGGATGCCGTCGATGATCGACGCGTGGTTGAGCGCGTCGGAGATGATCGCGTCGTCCTCGCCGAGCAGGGTCTCGAACAAGCCCCCGTTGGCGTCGAAGCACGACGAATAGAGGATCGCGTCCTCGGTGCCGAAGTAGCGCGAGATGCGCGCCTCGAGCTCCTTGTGCAGGTCCTGCGTGCCGCAGATGAAGCGCACCGAGCTCATGCCAAAGCCGTGCGAATCGATCGCGCGGTGCGCCGCCGCGATGACCTCGGGGTGCGACGACAGGCCGAGGTAGTTGTTCGCACAGAAGTTGAGCACGTCGGACGCTGGCGCCTCCGCGCTGCCCGCGACGTGGATCTGCGCGGCTTGCGGGCTCGTGATCACGCGCTCGGGCTTCCACAGGCCGTCGGCGCGGATGCCATCGAGCGTGTGCTGGTAGATCCCTCTCGCCTGGTCGTACATCGGCTCTCCCTAGCGCGCGTAGCGTGCGCGGATCTTCGGTAGCAGGTACTCCTCGAAGGCGCGGTCGAAGTCGTAGGCCGGCTTCCAGCCCCAGTCCTTGCGCGCCCGGGTGTCGTCCACGTCCTCGGGCCAGCTGTCGACGATCTTGGCGCGCACCGGATCCGGCCGGAACGTGACGTCCGCCTCGGGAAAGCTGCGCTGCACGCGCGCGAGGATGTCGCCGGCCGAGACCGAGAAGGCGCCGACGTTGTAGGTGGTCGTCGAGAGCGTCGCGTGATCCGCGTCGAGCAGACCGAGCAGCGCCTCGACGGCGTCCGGCATCGCCATGAACGGGATACGCGCCTCGGGCGGCACGAAGCACGCGTAGGGCTCGCCCCTGGCGGCGGCGTGCACCATCTCGGGGCCGAAGTCGCTGGTGCCGCCGGTCGGGATGGTCTCGGCGGAGATGAGACCCGGGAATCGGATGGCGCGAAAATCGAGGCGCGCGGCCGTCGAGAGCGCGCCGAGCTGCCGGTAGTGCGTCGCGAAGTAGCGGCCAAGGTGCTCGCAATAGAGCTTGTTGCACCCGTACATCGTGATGGGCAGGTTCCAGGCCTCCTCGCGGACACGCCCCGCGGCGCGCTTGTCGGCGAGCGTGGGCAGGCCATAGACGGCGATCGAGCTCGGGAACAGAAAGCGCACCGCCCGGCCGAGCCGGTTCGACTGCGCCTGCGCCATCCGCAGAAGGTGCAGCGAGCCCTCGACGTTGATCTGGTGCGCGAGCTCGGGGTCGCGCTCGCCGCGCGTCGACAGCAGCGCCGCGAGGTGGAAGACGACCTCGATCTCGTGGTGCGCGGCGATCTGGTCGAGCAGGTAGCGATCGAGGATGTTGCCCGCGTAGGTCTCGACGCACAGGGGTCGGAACGATTCGGGCAGCGGCGTGAGATCGATCGTGACCACGCGGTAACGGCCCGACGCGGACAGGCGCTCGAGCAACGAGCGGCCGATCTCGCCGTTGGACCCGGTCACCAGGACGACGGGCTTTTCCATGGCGGGCGGACGCTACCACGGCGCCGCCCGCCGTGAGCCACCGTCAGTCCTCGACGTCGGGCTCGAGGAACTGCCACTTCACGTCAGGGCAGCGCGCGCGCATGCGCCCCTCGAGGCGGTTGAACGCCAGCGCCACGTCGCCGGCGGGTAGCGCGGCCGGGACCTTGAGCTTGGCCGCGATCATCACCTGGCCCGGGCCTTGCTGCACCGTCAGCACGCGCAGCACGGTCCCCACCTGGGCATCGGCCGCGGCCTCCTCACGCAGCGCCGCCTCGATCGAGGGGTCCGCGCGCTCGCCCATCAGCAGAGACGCGACCTCGCGCGCGAGGAAGATGGCGATGACGGTGAGCAGGCCGCCGATCACGATGCTGCCGACGCCGTCCCAGCGCGCGTCGCCGGTGAGCGATGCCAGGGCGATCGCGAGGAACGCGATGCCAAGGCCCACGACCGCGGCGGCGTTCTCCGCGAAGAGGACGACCAGATCGGCGTCGGTCGTGCGGCGCAGGTAGGCCCAGAACCCGGTCGTGCCCCGGCGCTCGTTGAGCGCGATCACGCACTGCCAGAGCGCGAGGCCCTCCATCACGAGCGACACGGCGAGCACGGCGATGCCCACCCACACATGCTCGACCGGGTCCGGATGCAGGACCTTCTCGACGCCCTCCCGGATCGAGAAGACACCGCCACCGAAGAAGATCATGAGCGCGACGAGGAACGACCAGAAGTACGCGGCGCGCCCGTGGCCGAGCGGGTGGGTGTCCGAGGGCGGCCGGGCCGCCTGGCGGCCCCCGACCAGCAGGAGCACCTGGTTCATGCAGTCGGCGCTCGAATGGATGGCCTCTGCGACCAGCGCGCCGGAGCCCGTCAGGAACGCCGCGACGCCCTTGGCGCACGCGATCCCGAGGTTGCACGCGAGGGAACCGAGGATGACCTTGAGCGAGCCGCCAGCCGACACGCCGACACTCTACTACGCGAGGCGCCTCAGGCCCCGGGCATCAGGCCGCGCAGGTCGGACTCGAGCGTGGACTCGATGTGGGCAATGGTCGCGCCGCGCAGGCGGATCTTCGTGGCGTGGAAGGCCTGCCGGGACAGGTCGGCCAGCCGTGTGGCCTCGGCCTGCGCGCGCGCAAGGACCTCGTCGGCGCCCACGACCTCGTCGGCGTAGCCGGCGCGCACGGCCTCCTCGGGGTCGTAGATGCGCGCGAGCAGCGTGGCGCGCGAGAGCTCGCCGGGCGTGAGGCGATCCCGGGCCAGGGCCTGCGCGAGGATCGGCACGGGCAGGCCGATGGCCACCTCGTTGAGGCCAATGCGGAACCCGCCCGCCGTCACGAAGCGGAAATCACCGGTGAGCATCACCAGCGCCCCGCCGGCGAGGGCGTGGCCCGTGCATGCGATGACGAGCGGAACGGGCAGCCCATACAGCTTGGTGTAGAGGCGCGCGCCGCGCTGGAGGAGCGCGCGCGCGGAGTCAGGCCCCGCCATCATCGCGCGCAGGTCGAAGCCGGCGCAAAACCGCTCCTTCCGCCCCGCGAGGACCACCGCGCCTGCCTCCTTCGTGGCCCGATCGAGAGCCCCGTCGAGCTCCGTGATCATCTGGTCGGACAGCGCGTTGGCCTTGCCGTCGTCCATGCGCAGGATGGCGACCTTGCCGGCGAGCTCGTAGGAAAGGATGCTGGACATGCCGCGACGGTACCACCGCTCGTCGGGATCTAGAGCCCCACGCGATCGCGCAGCAGATAGTCCAGCACGCCGCGGGGCGCCCGCAGGCTGCGGACATACGCCGAAAGCGCCCACAAGCGGTGCTCCACCAGCTGCCGGCGCGCGTCGTCCGACAGCGCCTCCACGGCCGCCTCGGGCCTCCTGCCTGCGTGCCATCCACGGGGGTGAACGAGGACACGATGATCCACGAGGGGCGTCGTTCGACGCGATCGGCGAGAAGGCGTCCGCCCACAGCGCCCTCGGACGCT
>JAHFDS010000307.1 GCA_023248855.1 Myxococcales bacterium | reverse complement strand
CGGCATGGTTTACGACCTGAAGGGGCACGCCCTCGACGAGACCGCGCTCGAGGAGGCGACCAACCACGTCATCGAGCAGTTCGGCATGCCGACGGACCTGTTCCTCGGCTCGCGCGCGAACTCCGACTTCGTCCGCAACTTCTACGGCCGCGAGCGCTTCGCCGCGCCGTACCCGGTCAACGGCAAGGTCGGCATGTCCGTCCAGTCCGTGCAGACCTCCGCGGGCGAGATCGAGCTCAACCCCACCGTCTTCCTGCGCCCCGGCCCGACCCCGCGCGGCATCGTCCCCACCTCCGAGAAAGCCCCGGGCACCATCGGCCCCGCCTTCCCGGCAGCGGCCGGGGCAACCTCGCCCACCGCGGCCGCGGTCGCGCCGGGCGCGACGGCCGGCGAGTTCACCAAGAGCCAGGGCACGAGCCAGGCCCGCTACTTCTACGTGGTGACGGCGTGCAATCGCTTCGGCGAGAGCGCGCCCTCGTCTCCGGTCGGCGTGACCGTGAACACCGACGCAGCCAATGGCGGTGACGCCAGGCAGCAAGTGCAGCTGCAGATGCCGTCCGCCGGGGGTGTCTACCTGCCCGAGTACTACCGGGTCTATCGCACGCCGGCGATGCCGGTGCCCGCGCCGGCGCCGACCGACATCCGCGCGTTCTCGCTGATCGCGCAGGTGCCCGTGCAGGGGATCGCCGGCCAGCCCGGCTCGGCGCCCTCGCTGCCGGACCCGGGAGCGGTGACCGGCACGGTCACGACGTTCCTCGACACCAACTTCGTCATGCCGTTCACCGAGACGGCGTACCTGCTCGAGTTCAACCCGAGCGTCTACGTCATCCGCCAGCTCGCGCCCATGCTGCGCATGGACCTCGCGATCACGGCGCCGGCGTACCGGTGGATGATCCTCATCTACCTCGCGCCCGTCCTGTTCGCGCCGCGCAAGGCCATGCGCATCATCAACATCGGCCGGGCGGGCATGCAGCTCGACGCGCCGCGCGAGCTCCTGGTCGGAGGCGCCACCGTCAATGGCCCACTGCCCGACGGCGCCGTCGGTGGCGGCCTCGGCGGCTTCGACAGCCCGTTCGGCGGGTAGCGCGATGGCGCTCTGGGTCCGCTCGCGCCGCTACTCCGACCGCACGGTCCAGGTGGGCCGGCTGTGCGTGGTGTTTCGCGGCGAGCACGCCGAGCTGCCCGACTGGGCGGTGCGCGAGTACGCCTGGATGATCACGCACCTACCTGGCGTCACGCCGTCGCAGCCGCCCCGGGCCGTGTTCGGCGTGGAGGAGGCGGCCGCGCCGGCGCCGACCGCACTCGCGCCGGCAGCACCCACCGCTGTGCCGCCGGCACCCGAGGAACGCGAAGCCGCGGGGCGGGCGCGTCCGCTATCGAGGAGGGGACGATGAATCGAATCACGGCGAGGCTCTCCAAGGCAGCCGCGCAGGTGAAGGAGGCGATCGGGATCTCGTACAGCCTCGCCTGGCTGCTCGTAGACCACGTGCGCCGCAAGCTCACGGGCCAGCCCGGCCTGTTCGAGGAGCTCGACTTCACCATCGAGCTCGACGAGCGCGACGTCACGCCGCCCTACGACCGCGACCCTCCGGCCGCGGAGGCGCGGACCAAGCAGACGAGCGCCAGCCGAAAGGGCTCCAAGGGCGTGCGATGAACCTCGCGGGCCGTCCGATCCAGCGCTCCGGCAACGCGCCCGCGCCCGGCACATCGGCCGCGGTGGTCGAGCTCGGCCGCCCGCTCCGTGGCGTGTACGTGCAGGCCCAGGGCGGCTCCATCGACGTGTCGTGGAACGGCATGGACTGGCTCACCATCGCCCCAGGAGCGCCCCAGCACTTCAGCGTCACCGAGCCGCGCCTCTACGTGCGGGCCACGACGGGCGCCGGCGCGGTCCGCTACTCGGTGCTCGGGATCCTCGTATGACGGTCCAGCTCCTCCAGGGCCGCCCTGGTGCCCTCGACGTGGTGCTGCGGAGCGACGATCCGGTCCGTCTCCATCCGCCGCGTCCAGGGCTCACGTCCGTCGACGTCGTCTGCGAGCTCAAGCGTCCCGGCGCGACACCGTGGATCCCGCGCGCGATCGAGGCAGACGCGTTCCGGGACCTCGGCAACGGCGCCTACCTGCTCTCGCTCGAATCGCGCGACCTCGACGTGCCGGGGCCGCTCTTCGTCCGGCTCAGCGGTCGCCCCGGTCTGGATCCACCGCTCCTGCCTGCGCTGCTCGAACTCGAGGTGGTGGTCCCCCGCGACTTCCATGCGCCGCGGCCGCACCTCGATCGAACACTACTCGTGGGCCAGCTCGCTGGCCTGGACGGCCGGCCGCTCGCCCGCGCGACCATCGCTGCGACGCTCCTCCAGCCGCCGCTCCTGCTCGAGGGCGTCGCCGTGGCCGGCGACAGCGTGCTCGGCGCGAGCGACGACGAGGGGGCGTTCGAGCTGCCGCTCCTGACCGGCGCGACGGTGGACCTCCAGATCGCCGCAGTCCGCTACCACCGCACCCTCGTCGTGCCACCTCCGCCAGCACCGGGCGCGCCGGTGCGCCTCTTCTCGATCCCCTGAAGGAGTCCACCATGAGAAAGCTCGTCCGCTACCTGCTCACCCTCGTCCTCGTCACCGTGCCCGCGCTCGCCGGCGCCGAGACGCCCGACAGCGAAGAGACCGTCGAGGCGGTGACCAAGCGCCCCGTGCGCACCAAACTCGAGCGCCGCACCTGGGCCGACCTCACCGAGAGCGGCCTCGCGCCCTCCTGGAGCTTCGGCCTGTCCTTCCCGGTGACGCGCTTCGGGTTCGAGCGCAAGACCGACGGCACCTACGGCGGCTCGCTGACGCCGCTCCAGGCCGGCATCGGCACCGCGGTCTTCTGGAACGCCGTGCGCAGCAAGGACGGCAGCGTGCCGGTCGGCATCGGCGCGCTGCTGTTCGGCGCGACCGACCTGTCGGGCTCGAGGAGCGACTCCGGCCTCGGCATCGCGATCGGCCCCTCCTTCTGGAACAACACGTTCGCCCTGATGGCCGGCGTCGACCTCTACAGACGCATCGGCAACGTCGACACGGGTGTCTTCATGGCCAATGCCGGCGGCAAGAACGGCTTCGAGCGCCAGAACGTCTTCGTGCTGCTCAACTTCGGCATCGGCCTCGGCAAGAGCGCGCCGGGCTCGCTCAAGATCGCGCCCTGAGCGCCCGGGGCGGTCCATCCTCCTCCGGCTCGACTCCGACGAGTACTCGCGCCTCGAAGACGACCGGCGCACGGTCGAGGTCACTCTCCTGGCTGAAGGCACCGAGCCCCTGCCCGCACGCGTGCGCGTCGAGCTTGTGAAGGCACGCCGGCGACGCGATGTCGCCGTGCACACGGAGGACGTCGCGCTCCCACCAGGACCCTCCCGGCGGGTCCAGCTCACCCACATCGACCTCGCCCGCATCCTCGATCCGGACGGCCAGCCCGCGCTCCGCCGCGGCCGCTACTTGGTTCGCGTCACCCCCGTCGATCCTCCGGCGCCCGCGCTGGCCAGCGGCGACGTCCACGTGCGCCTGGTGACGGCTCATCGGCTGGAGGTCGACCACCTGCACGGGCTGGCGCGCCTTCCGGCCGATGTCCTCCAGCCGCGACAGCAACCGCGCGCGGTCGGCGGCGTCGAGATCATCGACGTCGGCTCGACGACGCGCCCCGGCTTCTGGCCGCTTGCCTGCACCGTCGACGCTTCCGGCCAGCGCTTCCTGCAGTGGGCCGGCGGCGGGCAAGTTGCCGTGGATCCGCGATTCCGGCGCTTCGTCCTGCCCGACGACCGCGACGGCTTTGTCGAGGTCGAGGTCCTGGATGTCGATCGCCTGCCCTTGGCCTCCATCGAGGAGTCGATCCTCATCGACCGCGCGCGGCTCGGGCCGGAGACGCTCGGCCGATACGTCGACCGAGCGACGGACTGGCTCGAGCGCACCGCGCTGCAGCTCTTCCTCGAGCCCACGGTCCTCTCCACGGATGGGGAGACCCTCGGCCGACCGCAGTCTGGCCTTGGCGCGCCCGCATCGCCGCTCCGCCTCGACGCCGACGAGATCGTTCCGCCGCTGACCTTCTTCGTGCAGCCGGCTGGGAAGTGGACGGGCGTCCGGTTCCCGTACGCGCACGTGACGCGGGTCCTCGGCCTGGTCGGCCACATCGCCGGGGTCCCCACGCTCGAGCTCCCGATGCCGTGGATCCAGCTCCAGGAGAAGATCGGCTTCGCGCAGGTCGTCCCCTCGCACGGGCAGGCCGCGTGGGGGCTCCTCAGCCTCCTCGCCGCGGACGTGTTCCACGGTGCCGTCGAGCTGCCCGGCTTCTGGCACTTCGCCATCCGCGCCGGCCTCCGCGAGATCCCAGGGGACATCCTCGAGGCCATCGGCAAGCGTGCCGCGCTCGATGCACTCACGGCGATTGGTCAGGCCTTCAAGCCCGGCGTCTCCTCCGAGAGCATCTCGAAAGAGATGTCCGTCTCGACCGCCTACGTGCGCAACGCGCAGGCGAACCTGCTGTCGGCCACGCGCGCCGAGTTCAAGGCCGACCTCGACGCCCTCATCCCGCGCCTGAAGAACCGCTACCTGGGCCTGTCCAACGTGGCGATCGTCTGATGACCTACCGCCCCGAAGAGCTCATCCATCGCCTCGACGAGCTCGTGCGCACGTACGGCGACTGGGTAATCTGGGAGCAGGGCCTACCCTGCGCCTGCCGCGCGACCACGAGCCTGCGGATGGCCGCCGGCTGCTCGCGCTGCGAGGGCAACGGCTTCCTCTGGATCTCGCCGCGGCGGCTCAGGGGCATCCTCATGCCCGCCCACACCTATCGCCGGCTGGCGACGATGGGCTGGCTCACCCCATCCGACCTCATCCTCGGCACCGACTCGCAGGATCGGATCGCGGACTTCGACCGCATCACGCTGACCACACCGCTGCCGGTCGATCCCGAGGTCATCGTCCGCGGCCAGGCGCACCGAGACGGCCTGCCCGGTGTTGCGCCCAGTGAAGACCGGCTCGCCTACCGTGCCGCGCGCGCAGTCCTCTGCTTCGCACACGATCGCCCAGACGCTCGCTTCATCGAGGGCGACGCGTTCGTCCTGTCCGGCAAGACGCTGCGCTGGCTCCGCCCGCCTCCCGACGGCACCGTCTACCTCATCAAGTACGAGGCCCTGTCCGAGTGGGTGGCCTTCGCGAGCCCGATCGAGGTGATCGATCGCGGCGGCTCGCTCGGCCAGCGCGTGCTGCTGCGCAGGGCACACCTCGTGAACCTGCGAGAGAATTCGCAGCCCGACGCCCGCTCGGCGCTCGCTGCGTCCTCGTTGTAGCCTTTCCGGGTGCGACGGCTTCGGTACTCCATCAACGTCACGCTGGACGGGTGCTGCGATCATCGCGCGGGCGTCCCGGACGAGGAGTTGCATCGTCACCACGCCGCGAACCTCGCCCGGGCCGATGCCCTGCTCTTTGGCCGGGTGACCTACGAGATGATGGAAGCGGCGTGGCGGGCACCGGCCAGGACCGGCGTTCGCCCTGATTGGATGTCACCCTGGATGGAACCCTTCGCGCGGACGATCGACGCGGCGAAGAAGTACGTCGTGTCGAGCACCCTCGACCGGGTCGATTGGAACGCGGAGCTCGTGCGCGGCGATCTGGCAACCGCCGTTCAGCAGCTCAAGCGGGTGCCGGGCGAGGGACTGTTCGTGGCCGGCGTGAAGCTCGCGCTGGCGTTGACCGAGCTGGGGCTGATCGATGAGTACGAGCTCGTGGTGCAGCCCAGGCTGGCTGGCTATGGGCCGACGTTGTTTGCGGGTCTGTCGAAGCCCCTCGACCTGAGGCTCGTGGGCCGGGTGGAGCTCGGCTCGGGGGCGGTGGCGTTGCGGTACGAGCCGAGAAGGTAGGCGGGACGAGCATGGACAAGAAGCATCGGATCTTCACGATGTCGTTCGCGAGCGTGTATCCCCTCTACGTGCAGAAGGCCGAGAAGAAGGGCCGGACCAAGGAAGAGGTCGACGAGGTCATCGCGTGGCTCACCGGCTACCGTGGCGAGCAGCTCCAGCGTGTCATCGACGCCAAGGTCGACCTCGAGACATTCTTCGCGAAGGCGCCCCGGATGAACCCGAACGCGAGTCTCATCAAGGGCGTGGTGTGCGGCGTTCGCGTCGAAGATGTCGCTGACCCGCTGATGCAGAAGATCCGCTACCTCGACAAGCTGGTCGACGAGCTCGCCAAGGGAAAGAAGATGGCGAGCATCCTCAGGCAGTAGCCACCATTCAGTGGTCCACCAGCGGCCGCACCTCGACGGTGCCGCCGAAGCGCAGCATCGGGCAGCCCTTGGCGAGCTCCGTCGCCTGCGCGAGGTCCGCCGCCTTGACGATGAAGTGCCCGCCGAGCACGTGCTCGCCCGCGAAGGTGCCCTCTGTGATCCGCATGTCGGGCCCCGTGAGGCACTGCCCCGTTGCCTCGAGCTGCGCGCCGGTCGGCTCGTGCCCCGCCTTCCGCAGCGACTCCTCCCACGCGCGCCACTTCTCGCCGCTCTCGCGGGCCTGCTCAGGCGAGCGGGGTGGGCCGGCGAGCAGGTGCTTGGGTGCCCAGAACAAGAACATGAAGGACGGCATGGTTCCTCCGCGCGGCTACGGGAGCTCTTCGGTGCTGTCGAAGATCTCCAGCTGGAGTTGGAAGCCTTCGAACGACATGAGCATGCGACCGAACTGTGCCCAGGTGATCTCCTTGCCGTCGATCACCAAGAGCGGTACCCGTTCGTCCGACTCGGGATCGCAGTCGATCCGCCCCTGGACGAGGTGCCGATCGTGGTTCTTGGCGATAAGCAGCCCGAGGTCACTCGGCTCCAGGTACTTGCGCGAGAGGCCCCGGCGGATGCGCGCGACGAGCTCCTGGAACAGGTCGCGGGGGTCGGCCTCGGGGTCGCCGAGAACCATGAACTGGTAGCCAGCCATGTTGCCGTCCTCGAGCTCGAAGGCCTCGATGCTGAGGCCGGTCGGCACGAGATGGCTCCGGAAGTGGAACGTGTGCGGCGTGCCCTCGCAGTCTGCGATCGTGATGGGCTCGAGCTCCGGATGCTCGAAGTCGAGCCCGTTTCGGTCCGAGATCGCCTCGTTGAAGCACTTCGAGCACAGCTGGTGCGATGCCCCGGGGCCGCCGTAGTGGACCGAGTCGAATCCTGGGACCCGCTTCTTGCAGACCTCGCACGTCACTTCGCCAGCCATCGCGCCCTCCAGGTAGCGAGGAGATCTACCGCGAATTCCGGCCAACCCGGCGCAGATTGGACCCCGCGCTAGTCGCTCGACCGGGAGCGTGATCCCCGACCTCGCGCTCCAGACCACGATCGTGGAGGGGCTGCGCGCCCTCAAGCGCGCGCCGGAGTCCATCGAGCAGCTGTTCGGCAACCTGCCCGTCGCCATCCGCGCCCAGGTGCGGGACTTTCTGACCGGCACGCCCATCCACTTCAGCCACGGCTACCCGATGGAGACGCCCCGGCTGCCGCACGTCACCTTGGTGCTGCGTCGCGAGGATGAAGCGGCCGCGCTGGTGGGGCAGGCTGTAGACGGCGGACCGCTCGCGGAGGAGGAGTACCTGCTGCGCGACGCCGATGTCGGGGCGGCTCGACCGCCCGACCGCGTCGATCCCGCGGTCGGCGACGAGCTCGTGCGCGTGCGCGGCGCCGCCTTTCCCGACGAGCAGGTACCGCTCCTCTACGGCGAGCGCGATCTGGTCGAGAACATCGGGCGCATCGAACGGCTCGTCTACGACGCCGAGGTGCGTACGCAGGACTACTTCGCGACCGCGTTCCTGCACCACGTCCTCAAGGCACTGCTCATCGAGGCGGTCCCGAAGCTCGAGGCGTGGGGCATCCACGACCTCCTGCTCTCCGGCTCGGACGTCCAGCACAGCGGCCAGGAGTACCCGCATCCGGTGTTCAGCCGGACGCTCACCCTCGCCTTCCAGCACGCGTTCGGCGTGCACGAGCGCCGGCCGCCGCTGCGCACGATCGCCGGCGGCGTCACGGCCGCGCTGCCAGGTGCGGCCGAGGCCACGCTCAGCTGGCGCGTGACGATCGCATAGGAGCTCTCATGGCCGACAAGCGTCTGCAGGACATGACCCGCGAGGAGCTGCTCGGCGCCGCGCGCCTGCGCCCGGTGCCCGTGCGGCTGCCCGATGAGGCTGCCCCGATCTACGGAGCCCCTGCGGGGCAGGTCACGATCGACCAGTACCTCGCGCTGCGCGAGGTGCCCGAGCAGCGCCGCGCCGCTCGACGCGCCTTCGCTGGCTTGCTGCGCGTGGCCACGGTGGACGAGTTCGACCGGCTGTTCGCCGGCGTCGCGGGCGCGCCGGGCGCCAGGTAGGAGACACCGATGGCTCTGTTCTTCCGTGCCGCGAACGGCCGCATCATCATCCATCCCGGCGGCATCACCGTCGTCGACGCTTCGGGCGGGCTGCAGCCCAGCATCTCGCTGACTGGCATCGTCGGAATCCTCGGTGCCGCCGAGGGGGGCGAGCCGTGGGTCCACACCGATGGTGTCCAGCGGGGCCCAATCGTGCAGATCGATGACCCGAACGAGGGCCGCGCCATCTTCGGCCAGGGTCCGCTCGCCGACGCCATCAAGCTGCTCTTCAACCCCTCGGGCGATCCGCGGATCGTGAGCGGCGCGTTCCGCGTCCTCGCGATCAAGCTCAACCGGTCCACGCGCTCGGTGGCCGACCTGCTGCTCGATCACGCTGGCCATGCACCAGTGCTCGAGCCCGAGCCGCCGCCGCTCAGCCCCGCCACCCGGCCGAACCCGCTTGCCATCCCACGGCCCGGCGCGCTCCCCACTCCGGTGCCGAACGGCTTCCTGCGCATCTGGTCGAAGGACTGGGGACCCGACACGGAGAACGTACGCGTGGCCCTCGTGAGCGACGCGCAGCCCGCCGTCGTCCCGCCGGGCGCGCCCGCGGGCTCGCCACCCAGCGTGTTCCTGCCCGTCACCTCGTTCTACCTGGAGACGACGTTCCGGAACCTTCGCGAGGACTCGCCGGTCTTCCACCTGCCCCACTACCGGCCGCTGCCGTCGGGAGGCCACGAGCTCGATCCTGGCGACTCGGTCGTGACGGTCCACTACGAGCCGCCGGCCGGCGCCGCGCCACTCGCGGACCTGCGCATCGGGGTCGTGACCGCGGTCCCGCCGGACGGCGCGCGGATCGCCACGACCATGACGTTCACGTCGCCGACGCTGTTTTCCGACGAGAGCCGCTATCCCGATCACACGCTGACCGTGCGCTCGCGGGCGAGCTCCGGTGGGCCCGCGCTGCCCGCGGGCACCCTCATCGCCGCGACCTACCGGCAGCTCTTCGCGCTCGTCGGCCCGCTCATCCAGCCGGGTGGCTACACGTTCGTGCCGACGAACCCGGCGATGAACCTCGACCGTGCCTGGACGTCGCTCGACGCGCTGCCCGGCACGCCATCGCCGGCGGACACGGACCCGGACACGACGGGTGCGTTCGTCCTGGCGCCGCCCGCCGGCCAGCCGCCCAAGGTTGACGTCGCGCTCACCGCCTTCGCCGCCCAGCTCGTCGAGTGGATCAACTCGTCGAGCCGCCTCATCGCGGCCGAGCCGCACCTCGACCGCATCCTCCTGTCGCGCGATCCGGCCGACGCCATGTACCTGCCACGCGTGCTTGCCGGCGAGGACGGCTTGCACCACGCCGGTGACGCCAGCTGGTACCTCCAGGACTTCGAGGACGCGCTCGACGCCCTCCTGCAGGTCCGCGTGAACGAAGTCGTGCCGCTGATCTCTGATCCAGCGGACATCCCGGCCAGCGCACGCGCCCCTGGGGACACCACCGGCGACCAGACCCCGCTCGCGC
>JAHFDS010000720.1 GCA_023248855.1 Myxococcales bacterium | reverse complement strand
CTTCTGCGCCGATGACTCGAGCACCGCGAGCACCTGGCCGCGCTCGACGCGCTCGCCCTCGCGGGCCCGGACGTCGACGACGCGGCCGGGCTCATCGGCCGATATCCCGACTTCGCGATCGAGCGGCTCGACCACGCCCGGCGCGACCACGCGCGGCGCGTCGGCGCCGAGGGCGCTCGCGGCGGCCGGCGGCAGGGGGCGACCGTCGCGCTTGTCCTCCGCGTCCGCCTGGTTGCAGGCCGAAAGGCCGGCGATCGCGCACAGGAGCCGCGCGGCTCCTCCGATCCGGCGCCCCCGAGGTCGGTTGTCGGCTGTCACGGCTGTCCTCCCGGCCGATCGACGATGCGGCCGTCTTCGATGTGAACGATGCGATCGGCGAAGGGAAAGATGCGCGGGTCGTGGGTCACGATCACGACCGCGCGAGCGCGCTCGTGCGCGAGCTCCCGCAGAAGGTCGAGGATGGTCATGCCCGTCTTCGAATCGAGCGCAGCGGTGGGCTCGTCGCACAGCAGCACGCTCGGCTCGCTCACCAGGGCGCGGGCGATCGCCACGCGTTGCATCTGGCCTCCCGACAGCTCGCGCGGCTTCGAGCGCAGCTTGTCGCCGAGGCCCACGCGCTCGAGCGCCCGGGCCGCGCGGGCACGCCGCGCCGCTCGCCCGAGCCCCTCGAGCAGGAGCGGCACCTCGACGTTCTCGATCGCCGTGAGCGAGGCGAGGAGGTTGTGCTGCTGGAACACGAAGCCGATCGAGCGTCGCCGCAGGTCCGCGAGCGCGTCGAGGCTCTTGCCGGCCACGGCTTGCCCCGCCACGGTGACCTGCCCCGCGGTCGCGTCGAGCACGCACCCGAGGATCGACAGGAGCGTGGTCTTGCCGCTGCCCGACGGGCCCACGATCATCACGAGCTCGCCGGCGGCGACCGAGAAGTCGGTCGGGTAGAGCGCCGTGAACGCGAGCTTGCCGCTGCCGAAGGTCTTGCCGACGCCGTGCGTCTCGATGACGGTCTGGGGTGGGTTTTTCGGCATCATCAGCTCCGGAACACCAGGCCAGGCTCCACCTTGAGCACGCGGCGGATCGCGATCAGCGAGCTGCCGACGCAGATGAGGAGCACGAAGCCGAACGCCACCACGTAGAGCCACGGGGGGTTGAGGATGATGGCGCCGCCCTTGACCGCGAAGTGCTTGAGGATGTGGAAAAAGCCCACGCCAATGCCGTAGCCGGCCATCGCGAACAGGCCCGCCTGCGCCAGCATCAGCCGGAACAGGTGGCTGCGGCGGGCGCCGATCGCGCGCAGGGTGCCGAAGTCACGCACGCGATCCACGACCGAGGTCAGCATGGTCAGCGACACGATCACGAAGCCGACCAGGATCGCGACGCCGGTCATCATGCCGAAGTTGATGCCGATGGGCGTCCGCCGGAACCAGTAGACGATCGAGCTCTTCCGGAACCCCTGACGCGAGAAGACCTCCACGTTCTTCACCCTCGCGGCGATCTGGCTGCGCACGGCCTCGACGTCGTGGCCCGGCGCGACCTTCACGAGCACGAAGGTGATCGTGTCGTCCGGGACGTGCGCGAATTGCTGCGCCTGCCGGAGGCTCGCGAACACGTAGGTCTGGCCAAAGGGCGTGAGCCGCTCGGTGAAGCCCGCCAGCCGCGAGCGCACCCCCGACAGCTCGCGCACGTCCCCGACCTCGAGCTTGCCGAAGCGATGGCGCTCGGTCCACTCGACGAAGATGGCGTCACGTTCGGCGAGCGACTCGAGGCGCGTCCCCTCGCGCAGCGCCTTCGGACCGATGGCGAAGCGGGGGGCGCTCGAGCCGATGACCGCCACCGGCTCGAAGTCGCCCTGTGGACGCTTGATGATGCCGTGACCCACGAACGCGGGCTCGGCCCACGCGACGCCCGGGATCGCCTGCACCTCCCACAGCCGCCGCATGGGGATGCTGTCCGAGAAGTCCACGCTCTCGGTGAACCGCTGGGCGACCCAGAGGTCGGCGTCCGATTGCCCGATGAGCGCGGTCATGCGCTCCATCAGGCCGAGCAGCATCCCGCCGTTCTGGTTGACGAGGAGCGCCGAGAAGACCACGCCGAAGAGCGTGCCCGCGGTCTTGAGCTTCTCGTGCAGGATCATCCGGAGCGCGATGGCCCACACGGCCCTAGAGCTCCAGGGTGTGCTCGCGCGCGCCGAGCTGGTGGTAGAGCCGCGCGGCGTCGAGCTCGGCTTGCGCGGTGTCGCCCGCCAGCTGCGCCCGCGAGACCGCGACCTGTCCCTGCGCGGTGCGCAGATCGAGCTCGGTCGCGAGGCCCGCGTCGTAGCTCGAAAGGGCCTCCTGCGCCGAGGCCTCGCTGAGCTCGAGGCGCCGCCGCGACAGCGCGAGGTTGCCGCGGCTCGTGCGCGCCGCCGACAAGAGCTGCGCCAGCGCCCGCTCGACCCCGCGCTCGGCGTCGGCGGCCTCGGCCTCGGCCTGGTTCGCGGCGGCCTCGGCGGCGTCGAGGCCGTGGCCGCGCTCGCCGCCGTCCCAGATCGCCACGGACGCCAC
>JAHFDS010000306.1 GCA_023248855.1 Myxococcales bacterium | reverse complement strand
CCCCGAACCCGAGCCGGCGCCGGCCAGGACTGCTCGAAGAGGTGCAGCGCCGAACCCACGCCCTCAGCCCGAAACCCGTGTGAGATCAGTGCTCATGCCCTCATTAGCCGATCGCGGATGCCGCGTCGATCGACTCGGACCCCGAGTGGCATGAGGCTCAGCGAACCCTGCACGAGGCCCAGGCCAAGGCGCGCGTGTGCGGCGACGTGCGCGAGCTGTTCCGGCATCGCAAGGACCTGCTCGTGCAGGAGGCGATGCAGCTGCGTCTCGAGGGCGGCGGCAACGACTCGGTGATCGCGTTCGACGCGCGCCGCAGGCAGGCCTCGTTCGAGCGACGGGGCGCGACGCTGGCCGAGGCGGCCGGGCTGGCAGCGAATGGCGACGGTGCCCGTCCGGGCCGCACGCCGGTGAAGTGACCAGAAAACCACAGAGAGATGACCAAGGAGACCGACATGGCAACCGATCTGAGCGCAGCAGGCAGTGATGACGTTCCGTTCGACGTCCCCGGCGAGAGCAGCAGCGGTCGCGTCCGCGACCGCATCGCCATCGACGTGGAAGGCGCGGTGCAGTTCTGCACCGAGATGGACGAGGCGAAGCTCGAGCGCGACAAGCGCGGCGACAAGATGAAGTTCCTGTCGCCCTCGCAGCTCCCCGTAGGCCTCAACGTCCTCAAGATCCTGCCGCCGTGGACCCGCACGGCGCCGCACGCGGGTCGCTTCTGGCGTGCGGTGTGGGTGCACTTCGGGCTCGGGCCCGCGGGCGAGACCAAGACCGCGCTGTGCGCGCGGCGCATGAACCGCCTCGGCCTGCCCAAGACCCGCGGCGAGGAGTCGCTCGGCCGCTGCGCGGTTTGCGAGGCGCTCGAGGCCATCTGGGCGATCCCGTTCGAGGCGCGCGCCCCCGAGGAGAAGAAGTTCCTCTCCGACCACAAGGCGCGTCTGAACTACCTGTTCAACGTCGTGTGGGTCAAGGGCGGCGGCAAGAGTCACATCGACGACGGCGCGTACGTCTTCTCCTGCTCGCCCACGCTGGGCGAGCCGATCCTGACGACCTTCAAGTTCGTGCTGTCGATGAAGCCGGCCGAGGTGCCGGACAACTTCGACGTGCAGCTCAAGAAGCTGCCCAGCCAGGACAAGGTGTTCGGCGGCAAGCAAGTCTACGACTACCAGGAGGTCCTGCCCGCGCTCCCGATGGTCGAGCTCGACCTCGACGACCCGAAGTTCGAGCGCTTCCCGCTCGACGCGATCTACAAGCCCAAGGAGGCGCGCGCCGTCGAGCAGCTGTTCCGGCAGACCTCGTGCGGGGCGGCGCTGCTGGGCTCGGCCATGGACGTCACGCCACGCGAGCCCCTTGCGCTCCCGGCGCACAGCGAGGCGCGCGACACGGCGCCCGCGGACGAGGACGAGCCGCCCTTCCGACAGGGGCCCGCCGAGCCTGCGGACAGGCCCGCACCGGCGGCCGCGTCGCGCACCACGCAGCTCCCGCTCCGTTCCCGTGAGCCGGGTGAGGACGATCTCGACGACGAGGCGCTGACGGCTCTGGCCGCACGGCGCAAGGCGAGCGCTACCCCGCGTGATCAGCTGGCCGCCGACCTCATGCGGGCGGCCCGACGGTGAACTCCCCGGGAACGCGCGCCCGCTCCTTGCTCTGGGTCGATCCTCCAGGGTGCGCGTTCCCGGACTTTTCTCGGAGATGAACCATGGACGCCACAGACCGCAAGCAGGCGCTCGCCGACAGCGTCGCGCGCCTCGAAAAGACGTTCGGCAAAGGCATCCTCCAGCACCTCGGGGGCAGCGGTGCCTCGAGCGGGATCGCCGCGATCCCGACCGGGAGCCTCGGACTCGATGTCGCGCTCGGCATCGGCGGCTGGCCGCGCGGGCGCGTGGTCGAGCTCTACGGCCCCGAGTCGAGCGGCAAGACCACCCTGGCCTTGCACGCCATCGCAGAGGCCCAGCGCCTGGGCGGCATCTGCGCCTTCATCGACGCCGAGCACGCCCTCGACACCGGGTATGCGCGTCGCCTCGGTGTCCGCATCGAGGAGCTCCTGGTCTCGCAGCCGGATTGCGGCGAGCAGGCGCTCGAGGTGGCCGATCAG
Source organism: Myxococcales bacterium (assembly GCA_023248855.1). Lineage (GTDB taxonomy): Bacteria > Myxococcota_A > Polyangia > JAHFDS01 > JAHFDS01 > JAHFDS01. Next base: position 7,784 of record JAHFDS010000306.1, on the reverse strand, counting down.
CTCGTGCGCTCGGGCGCCATCGACCTCCTGGTCGTGGACTCGGTCGCGGCGCTCACGCCGCGCGCGGAGATCGACGGCGAGATGGGCGACACGCACATGGGGCTGCACGCCCGGCTCATGAGCCAGGCGATGCGCAAGCTCACGGCGGTCACGGATCGCGCCCAGACGGTCGTGATCTTCATCAACCAGACCCGAATGAAGATCGGCGTCGTCTTCGGCAACCCGGAGACCACTACGGGTGGCAACGCGCTCAAGTTCTACTCGAGCGTCCGCGCCGAGATTCGCCGCGCGGGCGTGCTCAAGGAAGGCGACCACCCGGTCGGCACGCGCACACGGATCAAGGTGGTGAAGAACAAGTGCGCCCCGCCCTTCCGCGAGGCGGAGGTCGACATCCTCTTCGGCACCGGGATCCATCGGGTCGCAGAGGTGATCGAGGTCGCAGAGGCCGCCGGCATCGTCAGCCGCGCGGGCTCGTGGTTCGAGCACGGTGGCACCCGCCTCGGCAACGGCATCAAGGCCGCAAGCGCCTACCTGGTCGAGCACCCGGACGTCCTCCAGTCCATCGAGGGCGCGGTGCGCGCGCACCACGGCTTGCCCATCGCCCACAAGGGCCGCTGATCATGAGGACGCACCTCCACACCTGCTCGTGCTGCCACGCTACCTACCAGGCCGATGCGCGCGCGAGCCGGCGGTTGGTCTGCGATGCCCCGTACTGCCGGCTGACGCGGCAGGTCTGGCGCAAGGCGCGCCAAACGGCAGCCACCCGCGCGCGGCGCGACCGACAGCGGCCTCGTCCGGTGCCGATCCCGGTCCTGGCGCCGCCGGAGCCGACGACCCCGCGGGATTGCCTGCGCTGTAGCGCACGCTTCGACTCGATCGGCGCGCATCACCGCGTCTGCGACACCTGCAAGGGCTCGGGACCGTGGATGGATCCCGCGAGCCATGTGCCCATCTACTGGTGACATGTGAAGGTCGCCCTCTTCTCGGATCTGCACGCCCATCCGTTCCAGCAGTACGCCCGCGTACTGCCGAACGGGCGGAACAGCCGCCTGCAGGATGCGCTCGACGCCATCGCGGGCGTCCGGCGATCGGCTGTGGAGCACGGTGCGTGTGCGGTCGTCTTCGGCGGCGACCTCTTCCACACCATGGGGCGGCTCGACGTCGCGACGCTCAACGGGGTGTTTACCGAGATCGCCGCCTTCTCGGTGGACCACCTGCCCGTCTTCTTGCTGGTCGGCAACCACGACCAGGCCGACAAGACCGGGCGCCACGCGCTCGAGGTGTTCAAGGTGCTCGAGCACGTGGTCGTGATGGACGAGCCCGGCTGGTACGCGCATTCGGGCGCACCCGGCCTGGCTGTGTACGGCCTCCCGTACCGCGACGACACGAACGCTGTGCGCACGCTCCTCGACGCGATCCCGCCCTCGCCGGCGAGCGTCGGGGGCCGCCTGCTCGTCCTTCACGCCGGATTCGACGGCGCGAAGACGGGACCGCACGAGTACCGCATGGCCTCCGAGCTCGCCGCTGGCGACGTCCCGGACGGCTTCGACCTTGTGCTCTCGGGCCACTACCACCTGCCCCAGTGGATCGACGAGCGCCGGCGCATCGCCTACATCGGCGCCGCCACGCACCAGAGCTGGGGCGACGCCAACCAGCCACGCGGCCACGCCATGGCAGATCTCGCGCTGCGCACGCTCGCGCGGTTCGAGTCGGGTGCGCCGCGCTTCCTGCGGCTCCCGCCCTCGGAGATCGACAAGGCTCGCCCTGGGGACTTCGTGGAGCTCCTCCTGCCGCACGACGCCGACGAGGCGGCGACCGAGGCCGCGCAGAGCGCGCTCGCGGTGGCTGGGGTTGGAGGTGGCCAGGTTGTACGCGCGCCGCGGCCCGAACGCGCACCCACTGCACGACTCGGCTGCGCGCACAGCACCGACGTCGGGGCACTCATTGCCCCCTACGTGGAGCACGTCAACGAGGTCGAGGCCGCTCGCGCGGACCTGGTCGCGCTCGGTCATGACCTCCTGCGCAAGGCTGCGGCATGAGGCTCTACGTCGCCGAGCCTGAGCTCCAGAGGGGCAGCCGGTCCGGGCTCGTGGCCGTGCGGGTGATGGTAACGCGCGGCGGCCGGACCTTCGAGCAGACGGTCTGGAAACGGCCCGACGAGCTCGATGCGGCCGTCCCGGGTGGCCGGCGACAGGAAGAGGCCAACGGTCCAGACCTCGTGGTTTCGGCCGGCCATGCGCTCGACCACGTGCCGGACCTGGCGCGCGAGCTCGGCCACAAGCAGGTGGCGCGGGCGGCCCAGCGGATCACGGACCGGCACGTCCTCGAGCACTTGCTCCACGACGACGTGTTCGCGTTGCTCGGAGGGCGCAACGAAGGCCGCCTCATCAGCGCCGAGACGGTCCAGGTGAGCGAGCACGATGCCGGCCTCTTCCCCGGAGACGGCGAGCACCACGCCGGCCGCGTCCACGTGCGTCGCTACGCGTACCCGAAGGGCGTGGTGACCATCAAGCGCAACCACAATGCGCTCAAGATCCACGTGCACCGCGGCGCGCTCGATCGCCCGGACGCGCTGCGCGAGATGGTGAAGTTCAAGATCCGCGACCGGCGCTACGACGGCTCGACGAAGGCCAACGACTCGCCGCTGACCGACTGGGTCTATCACGGCGCCACGGACAAGCCGCACCCGCACGCGGTCGAGCTCTCCATTTACAGCCGCGACCCACGCAGCTACCACGGCGACGTCACCGGCGACCAAGCGACCGCGGAGTTCCTGGCCGAGCCCTTCAGCCTGGCCGGCTCCGACGCGTTCCTGCCCGCGTGGCGCCGCGCGTTCGAGCACGCAGGGCAAGCGCCCCTGTTCCCGGGGCAGGTCGCGCCATCCCTGCCGGGCGCAGCCCAGCACTTCACCGTCGGGGCCGAGCCGCTCTTGGCCCACCTGGGCTACCAGCGCATCGACAACCTGCCCTCGCACTGGAACGTGGTCCATTACCTCAGGAAGGTCGGCTACGAAGTTCCGAGCAAGGCGGACCAGCAGGCGCTCGCCGACCTGCGCGAGTCGCTGGACCACGTGAACGCGGCGCGAGCGGAGCGGGGCGAGCCTGTGCTCACCCGCGCCCAGGAGGCCTGGGTAGTGCTCCTGCAGAGCCCCGCCTTCCGGGGCAAAGGAGTGCCGCCGTCAGACCTCGACCTCGGGGGCAAGACGTATCCGCTCTGGCTCGAGGACGACGGAACAGCCCGAAACATCTGGATGAGCAAGTCCATCCAGGGAAGGCAACGATCATGATGGGTCCGCTCAACGAAGCGCTCGGTAAGGCTGCCCGCGAGGGCAAGCTGACCAAGCCCCACGACATCTCCGAGGACGACTGGCGCGCGCGCCTGGCCGCCCTCTACCCCGACGTCACCCTCGAGCAGCTCGCGGCCGTCCGTGCCGAAGCCGAACGCCTGTGGGCCGACGGCCAAGACGACGACTTCGGCGTGTAGGGACCAGCCCAATGCGCCCCCAGCTGCTCGAGATCGAGAACTTCCTGGCCTTTCGCGAGGCCCGCGTGGACCTGTCCGCGCTGCATGGTCTCGTCCTGCTCTCGGGTGAGCACCGAGGCTCCGATCTGGCCGCCGACTCGAACGGCGCGGGCAAGAGCGCGCTCATCGACGCGCTGTGCTGGGCGCTCTTCGGCAAGATGGCCCGCCCGAAGCACCGCGCCGAGGACGTCGTGCGCAAGTCCGTCGGAGCCGACACGATGGTACGGCTCACCTTCGAGGACGCGCACGGGCGGCAGGTTGACGTTCGCCGCTACCGGAAGCATCGCAAGTTCAAGGATGGCCTGCACCTCGAGATCGATGGCGCAGACGTCCGGGGCACCTCGGTCTCGGACACCCAGCAGCGGGTCGACGAGCTGGTCGGCATCGACCACGACACCTTCGTCGGCTCCGTGCTCTACACCCAGCACCCGCTGCGCGGACGATTTGCCGAGCTCGCGGACGACCAGAAGAAGGAGCTCCTCGAGTCGATCCTCGGCGTCGAGGTGCTCTCGCGGGCGCGCGAGCTGGCCAAGAAGGATCTCCGCGCACGCGAGGTCGAGCTGGCCCGCGTGGAGGCTCGGTGCCGAACGCTCGCGGAACAGGTGACCTGGCTCGAGCGCCAGCGCGACGAGCACGCCGCCCGCGCCGATGCCTGGTCCTCGGAGCATGCCGCACGTCTGGCGGCCGCCGATGCCCGACGGCTCGGCTTGCTCACGGAGATCGAGGCAACCGCTGCACGCGAGCCCGTGCTGGGCCCAATGGCTGAGCCGAAGCTCGCCGAGGGGTCGCGAGAAGCGCGGGCGACGCTGCAGGAAGCAGAGTGCAGCGCGCGGGCCACCGACGGGGCGTTCGAGCGCCGCCTCGCGATGGTGCGATCCGAGGAGAGCGCGGCCACTGCGCTGCTTCGCCACCTGCGCGAAGACGCCGCACGCTTCGAGGTCCTGGGAGACGTGTGCCCGGTGTGCACGCAGCGCATCGCGCCCGACGCGCGCACCAGTCACCTGACCTCCGTGGACGAGCAGGTCGCCGAACAGGCGTCGCGCGTGCTCGCAGCCCGCCGGAAGGCCGCCGAGATCGTGGGGGAGCGCGAGATCGCACGGGAGGAGGCTGTCCGTGTCCGAAGTCGGCTCGAGGCCCAGTCCCGCGAGCTGAGTGAGCAGGCGGAGGCCGCGCGTCTCGCCCGCGCCGAGCACGCCGGCTGGCTCCGCGAGCGCGATGCGCTGCGAGCCCGCGAGGTGGAGTTGCGAGCGCAGCGCGAGGCGCTCGCCGCCCAGCAGAACACCCACGAAGCCCTCGCGGAGAAGACTGCCAACGAATGCCGTGACAAGGCCGCGGAGCTCGCGGCCGCCGAGCACGAGCGCGGCCGCATCACCTCCGAGCGCGACCGGCTGGCCTTCTGGGACGAGGGCTTCGGCCCGCGCGGCCTCAAGTCCTACCTCCTCGACACGGTGCTGCCGATCCTCAACGCGCGCGCACGATTCCACGGCGAGCTGCTCACGGGCGGGGCCCTGGCGGTGCAGTTCTCCACGGTGACCGAGAAGGACGGCGACCTCGAAGACCGCTTCTCGATCCAGATCACGCACCGCAGCGGCGTCGACAGCTACGCGCTCCTCTCGGGCGGCGAGCGCCAGCGCGTGAACCTGATCATCAACCTGGCGCTCCAGGACCTGGTCGCCAGTCGAGCCGCCCGCCCACTGCCGTTCGCCATCTACGACGAGGCGTTCGAGGGTCTCGATCGCACGGGCGTCGAGGCCGCGGTGCAAGTGCTCGCCGAGGCCGCCCGGAGCAAGGACCTGGTGCTCGTGGTGACGCACCAGGACGCCCTTCGAGACCTGTTTACCCACGAGCTGCGCGTCGTTTGCGAGCGCGGCGGCTCGTTCGTCGAGACCGTGAGCTGAGGAGAGACCATGCGCGTGTACACCGGACATCAGATCGAGGACCGTCGCGGAGCGTTCTTCGTCTTCGCCAAGAGCAAGCAGCAGGCCATCGACTTCCTCGCCGGCGAGGACATCGAGGTCGACGAGGCCAGCCTCAAACTGGTCAAAGCTCCCGGCGCCATGCTGTTCCGCACTGGCGGTGCTCGCCGGCCTCCGGAACCCGAGGGCGTCTGCTTCGAGGGCGAGCTGCCCGACTGGAGCGGACGGCCATGAGCCGCCGCATCTCCGGCGGCCGCGCCCGCCGCCGCCGCGCCGAGGAGGCGGACCGTGTCCTCGGTGCGGTCTTCCGTGAGTTCCTGGCCATCCCCGAGGTCCGCACCTACCTCGACCAGTGGACGATCCAGATCGACACCACGAAGAAGCCTCCCATTCAGATCACGCGTGGCGTGCCGAAGGACCCCGACGATGGGCGCGCGCAGCCGTAGGAAGGGCGCCCGCGCCGAGCTCGAGGTCTGCCGTCTCTTTCAGCGCGCGCTGGGTGGCAAGTGGTCCCGTGTCCCGCTCTCCGGCGGCTGGGCCAACCGCGCCGAGTTCCACACCTGCGGCGACGTCATCACGACCCTCCCCGACTTCCCGTTCACGATCGAGGTCAAGTGCGTCGAAGGCTGGCACCTCGAGCAGCTTCTGACCAGCCCCGACCAGTGCCCGATTGCAGCCTGGTGGCGTCAAGCTTGCCGAGAGGCCGCAGAGGCCGGCAAGGCCCCTCTACTGGTTTTCACCCGCAACTTCCAACCGCTGTTCGCCATGTGTCGAGTCGACAAGGCTTCCTTGGTGACACTCACTGAGTGCCGGCACTTCGCTATCTTGCTAGACGGGATCGAGGTGATCGTCATGCTTCTTGTTGACGGACTGCCGCGTCCCTCGGTGGTCGCAGGCGCTGCGGTCGAAGGAACCGAGGGCCGAGGCCATCCTCGATGGATTCCGCCTGATCCGGGAGCCTGATTCCGCTAGCCTTCTGTGAGCATGCTTTCCCACGGTGACGTTCATTTTCTCGTAGGGCTCCTCCAGGTAGTGACCGCGCCAGAACCGGTTGCGGTCGAGCTGGGCAGCATGATCCTAGACGACGCGGCCGAAGAGGAACGCGACGTAGACGTCACAGTTACCTATCTCGGAGACGCCGGTGCGGCCAGCGGGCTAGTAGGCATCGAAGTGAAGGACCACGGACGACCACTCGACGTTACGCACGTGGAGCAGCTCTCTCTGAAGCTGGCAGACATGCGGCTGGTTACTCAGCGTGGGATCGTCTCCTCTAGCGGGTATACGGAGCCCGCAATCAGGAAAGCGCGCGCCCACAATGTTCACTTGTACGCGCTCGAGGACTGGGACACCAAGGATCACCTGTTTCCCACCAACCTGGAGGCACTGAAGGTCTTTTCGGAGCGAACCCTCCGCTGGGAGCACGCCAACATAGCCTTCAATCCGGCACAGGCCGCGGACCCAGCGGTAGACGCCCTCCTTGCACGCAACTGCGCGTTGTGTGCGGTTGACGGCGGTGTCCTTCCGCGCCTTCCAGACGTTTCATCACTTGTCGATTTCCTTTGCCGCGACACGTTGAACCAACTCCGGAAAGACCCCCAAGTCGACACCCTGCCAACGGGCCGCCGGCTGGCGATGGACGTCAACGTCACGGTGACGGATCGTCCATGCGTTCAGCTCTCCTCGGAACGGAGAGTGCTCGAACACGCGCGAATATCGGGCTCCTTGTACTGGGATGAACGGCACTACGACATGTGTTTCAAGCGTCTCGTCAGCGTCACCGAGGGCTCGAGAGCGATCGCAGGTTGCGGGATGGCTGAGCTTCCGTGCGGTGACCTTGTGGGCATCACCACCAACAATATTGCGCGCAGGGGGCAGGTATCCCTGATTCAGATCCTGGCCGCCGACCGCCAGAAGTCGGTGATTCGACGGCGCCGGCTAGCTTGACGGGGCAACCGTGGTGCCGGCCCCCGGTGTCACGACAGGCTTGTCTGACATGCGGACAGGCACACCGCCGATTGGGCCGGGCACTAGCGATCCGAGACTTGGCAACCCCGAGTCAAGGAGCAGGAAGATGAGCAAGTCCGCCGCAGCCCACAGCATCCCGTCCGTCACCCCCGACCGGCTGGTCCCGATCACGGAGGTCGAGCTGGCCGCCCTCAAGCGCGACCGCGCGCTCCTCGAGGACCTCAAGGTCCAGGCCCAGGCGCTCTCCAAGAACCTGGACGGCCGCGAGGAGGACCTCATCACCCGCATCGAGGCGGGCGCCGAGATCGTCGGCGACCTCCGCCCGACCGTCCGGATCGCCTCGCGCAAGTCGATCAGCTGGCAGAGCGCGCTGGCGGCCCT
>JAHFDS010000719.1 GCA_023248855.1 Myxococcales bacterium | reverse complement strand
GCGTCGAAGAGGATCACGACCGGACGCCGCGCCTTGGTGAGCCGGACGAGCTGCCCGGGCTTGATCGTCTTGCCGAAGCTCGCGACGGCGTCGGGGCCCGTGCAGAGGGCGCTGACGATGCCCTCGCACACCACGATGCGGTCGTGTGTTCGGGCGAGGTCGAGGTTGAACAGCACCTCACCGAGGCGGAGGCCCGGCGGCCCGAGGTACTTGGCGCGGGCGCGGCCAGTGATGTCGCGCGCCTGGTAGGCGACCACGACGCCACTGTCGAGGACGGGGAGGATGACGCGCCCCTCGTAGCGACCGAGCAACGCGCAGCCGATCCGGTGCGTCGCGGTCGCATCGGGTGGAATGCGCCTCCGCTCGAGGTACGCGCGGAACGGGGCCAGCGCGCGCTCGGTCGTGGTGTCGTGACGCATCGCGAGCGGCACGTAGGCGTCGGGCAGCGCCATCTCGGGCGATGCGAAGGGGTGGGGCTGCATCGCGCGGGCGCCGAGACCGAGCACGCGCTGGCGCAGGGCCGCCAGCGCAGGGAGGGTGCTCGCCTCGTCCTGCTCGCCGATGCGCCGGGCGATCTCCGCGCGCGGCAGGCCCTCGAGCTCGCCGAGGAGGTCGAGCAGCCCCGGCGACCAGCCGCACCGGAAGCAGTGGCCGCAGCGCTTGTCGGCGTTGACGTAGAGGTGCTCGCGGCCGCCGCAGCGGGGACAGGGCAGGCACCACTCGTCGGAGCCGGCGCCGGCCCGCGCGCCGCGCACGCGCGCGCCGAGGTAGCCGCCGAGGTCGAAGCTCGCGATCGTCACCTGCGAAGCCCCTGGCCGCCGGACGCGGCCCGGGGACGCCGGGCCGCGCCGCGGCTGGGCCGCTACGGGATCTGCAGCTCGCGAGAGAAGGAGACCGGAGCCTGGTCCTTCACCTGGCGGATCTCCTCCTTGTCGTCGAGGCCGACCCGCTTGGCGAGCGCCGCCAGGGCGCTCTGCCAGCTGATGGATTTCCGAGACACGACCCGGACGGTGGGGCGGAGGTCACCGACCACTTCGGCACCGGTCTCGAGGCGGGTGATGAGGTCCTCCTCGCGCTCGTCGAGGTTCTTCGACAGCGCCTGCGCCTGGACCTTGAGGGTCTCGAGCAGCGCGCGGTCGCGCTTGAGGGCGGCCAGCTCCACCTCGGTGATGGGGGCCACGCGGTCGGGGGTGACGGTCGGGATGCTGTGGGCTGCTGCGGACTTGGCCATCTTCCTGCTCCTCGTTTGGGTCTGGCCGAAGTCGGAACGCTAGTGGCAGGGCCAATGGCGCCCGGTGAGCAGAGCCCACGTGCAGGGGGGGCTCACTCCGTTGCCTTGGGGTGCTTCGTCGATGCGTAGGTCAACACGACGCGCCTGCGCTTGTCGTCGATGCAGTACCAGATTCGCCCACCTGCCGTGACTTCGTACTGCCACTGCTCCAACATCTCGCCCGCCACCTCACGCGTCGCCAGCGAGCCCCTGAGCTGGTGCTGCCTTCCAGGCCGGGAAGGGTCGCGAGGATCCCTGACGACGGCGTCGTAGGCATCCCGCGTGGGACCGGGTGCTTGTTTGCAGAGGTCCTCCCAGCCGTCTGCGGCGTCGCTGTCGCCGAAGCGAAGGTCCCACTCGGCCTTGCGGGGTGGCGGTGCGACGCGGTCGCCTCGCTTGGCCATCTATCGCGCTGGTCGACGGACGCGGCCGCCCACGGTCTTGATGGGGCGCTTGAGGGCGCCGGCGAGACCCTCTGCGTGGACAGCGGCCGTGTTCTTCCACTCGGCGAGCAGGCGCCCGAGGGCGCTGAAGTCGCCGAGATCAGCGCACGCCTCGAACTGGCGCAGGAACTCGGTGAGGAACGTGTGCCGATCCTCGGCCGGCAGGAAGCGAGTCCAGGGCAGCTGGCCCTCCGCGTTCTTCTCCACGGACTTGCGCGCATGGTCGGACAGGACAGGTGCAAGGAGCCGCGCGGCGGCGGAAAGCGCCTCTCGTTCGCCCGCGTCCTTCAGCTCGCGCGACAGCCGCAGGGGCTCGCCGTCACGGCGCCGGAGCACGACGTCACCGCGCGCGAGCAGGGGCTCGATGATGGCGGGTTCGCGGAGAAAGGCGCTCCAGGTGACTTCCTGAGTGGGCATGCTGATATTGTGCAGAACTTGTTCTGATGTCGCAACCTGATGCCCCATGTCAGGCAACCCACTGCGTGCGCACGAGGGACTCGAGCCCAACGACGGCGACTGGGTCATCGCCGAGGGTGAAGCATGCGATGCCGTGTCGCGGCGCGCCGATCAGATCCACCTCGCGGAGCATCGCGAGCAGCGGCTGGAAGTTCCGCGTGAAGACCAGGAGCGGCTTCTTGCCGGCCTCGGCGGCCTGACGGCAGGCCTGGCGCCACCAGGTCGCGATCAGGCAGGAGTCGGGCGCGGTCAGGAGTTGCTCGAGGTGCCAGCCCTCGGCGTTCTTCACCTCGATGGTGAAGGGGAAGTCGGGAAGCGTGGTGATGACGTCGCCGCAGGTGTGGAACTCGGAGCGGTTGGCCCAGCCGCCGGAGAGC
>JAHFDS010000718.1 GCA_023248855.1 Myxococcales bacterium | reverse complement strand
CCGCCGACGGCGGCCGAGACCACCAGTACGAGCAGCCGGACGACGTTTTTGGTCATATGAGTTGACCCACCATCAGCCGAGGAGCGCCTCGAGCGCGTCGTTGACCGTGGCCACGCCACGGACCTCGAGGGGAAACTTCGCGCCGCCACCAACGCTGTTCTTCGGCACGACGCAGCGCCGGAAGCCGAGCGCGGCCGCTTCCTTCAGCCTGATCTCGAGCCCCGTCACCGCGCGCACCTCACCCGTAAGCCCGACCTCGCCCAGCACGACGACGTCGCCCGGCACCGGCCGGTCGAGGTAGCTCGACGCGGCGGCCAGGACGATGCCGAGATCCACCGCCGGCTCCGTCACGCGCCCGCCGCCCGCGACGTTGACGAACACGTCCTGGCTCGCGAGCGGCATGCCGACACGCTTCTCGAGCACCGCGAGCAGAAGGCAGACACGGTTGTAGTCGGCGCCGAGCACCGTCCGTCGCGGCGTGCCGAAGGAGGCGCGCGCGACGAGCGCCTGGAGCTCGAGCAGCAGCGGACGCGTGCCTTCAAGGCTCGAGACGATGACCGAGCCGGGCACGTCGCCGGGCCGCTCGGCGAGGAAGAACCCGGACGGGTTCGTCACCTCCGCCAGCCCGCGCTCTCCCATCTGGAAAACGCCGATCTCGTTGGTGGAGCCGAAGCGGTTCTTCACCGCTCGGAGCACGCGGTAGGTGTGGTGGCTCTCGCCCTCCAGGTAGAGGACGGTGTCCACGAGGTGCTCGAGGACGCGCGGTCCCGCGAGCGCCCCTTCCTTCGTCACGTGGCCGACGAGGAACGTGGCGATCCCGAGCCCCTTCGCGAGCGTCATGAGGCGGGCGCCGCACTCGCGCACCTGAGCGACGCTGCCCGGCGCGGACTCGAGCTCGGGGAGAAAGACGGTCTGGATCGAGTCGACGACGAGCGCACGGGGCTTCACGTCGTCGAGCTGGGCCTGGACGGCAGCGAGGTCCGTCTCCGTCCAGAGGAGCAGGCCGTCGGCGGCGATCCCGAGCCGGTCGGCACGCATCTTGACCTGCGCGGCCGACTCCTCCGCCGACACGTACAGGACTGGCGGCGTAACCTGCGCGAGCGCCCGCGCCATCTGAAGCAGGAGCGTCGAGTTGTGAATCACGAGATCGTTGGCGACGAAGTTGGCGCTTCCTGCAACCGTCAAGTCGTAGACAGGCGCGCGGCCGGCGGGACGAACGCTCGCAATCTCGTCCCAATAAACGTCGCCGTGCGCGAAGGCGTGCAGGCGAGCGTCGGGAAACGCACTGGCGAGGCCGGCGAGTGTTGAGCGGCAGAGAGGTCGCTCGTGACGTCGATTCCCGATCTTGACGCCAGCTCGGCGGGAAATCTCCGCGAACGTCTCGTTTGCCACAACGGTCCGGAGGTGCGCCCAGAACGACGGGCCGGTCGGTATCGTGTCTCGCAACGTCGAGGGGCCTCGCCCTGCCGACATCGCTGCCACCTGAGCACAAGCCGCATCTCGCCCGACGATACCGATGGTTTCGAGGAACTGTTGCACGTTAGCGATCCCCAGAAGGACAACCTCATAGGCCGTGTAGAGTCGATTTTTCACACGAGTAGTCTTGCTGCGGAGCGTCGCGACAAAGCCAAAGCGGAGCAGAAGATGCTGTACGTCTTCCGCCAAGCGTCGACTGATCGTGCTGTAAGAGACTCCTGGCTGGCCCCGCCGGTTGACATAAACAGATCCGTCGCAGGTAAACAAAATCCTTAGAAACAGCGCTAGCTGCTCGCGTGACAAGCGAAAGACGCACTCGGGTACCGCTTTGTCGCGCGCTTTCCTGTAGCGAAGCCCGACCGCCTCGAGGAGGCGGGCCACCGGCGTCTTGGCTTCTGCACGACTGCGCGCATCAGGCGCCAGATCTGCCAAGGGCACGCCGGCAGCGTCGGCCAATCGGCTTAACGCAGCCTCGCTGGGGACGCACTGGCCGCTCCGCCAAGCGTAAAGTAAGCCGTAGTCGACGGCCGCTCGCCGTGCCCACTCCTGCCAGGCGAAGCCGATTTTCTCTCGTATCACCCGGAGAGCCGAGCTGAACTCTCGCCTGGCCGGCGCTCGCTGTCTGACGTCGTTGGTGAGTCGATACTCACGCGCAGCGTTCCGCGGCTTCGGGTAACAAACCAGCTTCATCCCGAAGGCGCTGGCGATCTCCCGTAGATCACTCTCGACTCGTTGGAGTTGGCTTGTCACTGAGATCTGTGACCCAGCCGAGCCATCCGAGAGGATGTAGGCGATGAGCTTGATAGAAGGCGCGGGCAACGAGTCGCGGCCGAAATACGGCAAGGCGCGCGGTGAAGCAATCCGAGTGCCGGGCTTCAGCCTGCCGACTGCTCGCCAACCTTCCACGGTGAGCACGGGGTGATTTGGCGTGCAGCGCAATGTGCGCCCAAGCACCGTCCTCAGCTCGACGATTCGGTGTACTCCCCGCTCGTGGAAGACCGCCACCGATGCCGGGCTCAGTCGCAGAGTCTGCTCGTGGACGCTCAAGACGCCATGTCCTTGACACTTGAAC
>JAHFDS010000305.1 GCA_023248855.1 Myxococcales bacterium | reverse complement strand
GCTCGTCGAACGAGTCGACGATGACGCCGGCATCCCGAAGCGCCTCAAGCTTCGCGACTGCGGCCTCTCGCATGGCGCCCACCGTGGCGGGCAGCGCGCGTAGGCCCGTGAAGCGGTTCTCGAGATCGGTACGCAGCTCGTAGGAGACCGTGTTCACCGCGTAGTTGACGTTGCGGTCGGTGAAGATGAGGTTGGCGTCGAAGAGGTAGGTGGTGAGGTCGCGGACGAAGCGGAAGCCCTTGCCGTCCACCGGCTCCATGAAGAGCACGCCGGCCTGCAGGAGGGCGTTCGACTGGCTGAGCGAGCGCGGGCTCCAGGTATTAGCCACCTGAGAGATGCCGAGGACGTTGCCGTACTTGAACGTCAGGGGCTCGCCGATGGGCGCGCCCGCCTGCATGCCGGCGGCGATGCAGGCCATCGCCCAGGCGGGGAGTGCCGTGATGTTGCCCTGGGCGTCGAGAGCCGTGACGCCCTGACCGCAGAGCGACACGTTGCGGTCGCTGAGCTTCGAAGCGTGCTGCCGTAGGCGCGTGTAGGGGGCATCGTAGGCGACAAAGGCATTGCGCTCGCTCTTGTAGGGGCCCTCGGCCATCCGGCAGTGATCGCGGGTGGCGAGGTGGAGTGCGAGCAGGGTTTGGTCGCCGGTGGCGTCGCCGGGCGCGCGCGCGGTTGCGGGCACGTCGGCGGGGTCGGAGATCAGCGGGACGATCTCGTTGGCACGCACCTGGAGCAGCGCGTCGAGCGCGTCCTCAAAGTCCTGGAGGTACCAGCTCGCATCGTTCGCGTGGTGCAGGCCGTCTTCGCCCGCGAGCACGCGCGGCAGGTACATCGGGTCTGCCGGATCGCGCGAGAGGAGGACGCGATCGAGATGCGGCTCGGCTGCGATGAGCCGGCTCGAGGTGTTGATCCAGTCCGCGAGCTGGGCGACGAAGGCGGTCAGCGCGACGTCGACCTTGGGCGGCTGGCCCGCAGGTGGGGTGAGCTGGAACGCGCCGCTCGTGTCTGGATCGGTGTCCGCCGGCGCAGGGGTGCCAGGCAGCGCATCGAGCGAGGTCCACGGACGGTCGAGGTTCATGGCGGGGTTCGTGGGCACGAAGGTGTACCCGCCGGGCTGGATGAGCGGGCCAACCAGCGCGAAGAGCTGGCGGTACGTGGCGGCGACGAGCGTGCCGGGCGGCAGCGACGCACTGCCGGGCGTCGCCTGCGCGCGCACGGTCAACGTGTGCGCCGGGTACCGGGTGTCGTCCGGAAACAGGATCGGCGACGAGAAGGTCATGGTGGTCGCGATCCGGTTTCCAGCGGCCTGGGCCGCTGTCGCGACGCCGATCCGCAGATCCGCGACCGCGGCGCCCCCCGCGGGCGCGTCGAAGTGCACGGTCAGGATGGAGTCCCCAGGATCGAGCTCGTAGCCGCCGGACGTCAGGGGGCGGTAGTGCGGCAAATGGAAGACCGGCGAGTCCTCCCGGAGATTTCTGAACGTCGTCTCGAGGTAGAAGGACGTCAGGGGCAGGAGCTCGCTCGGAGGTGACCCGGCGGGCGCGCCCGGGGGCACGACCGGCGGCTGGGCGTCGCTGACGAGCGACACACGGATGTTGTCGGTGTCGGGGCCCCAGTCCTTCGAGCAGACGCGGAGGAAGCCGCGCGGGACCGGGGTCGGCAGCGCGCCAGGGCGGGGGATGCCAAGGGGATTCGGTCGTGTCGCTGGGCTGAGCGGCGGCGGGTCGGGCTCGAGCACCGGCGCGTGACCGGCATGGTCGAGCAGGAGATCGGCGACCGAGCGGGTGGAGCGGTTGAGCTTGATGGCCAGCACCCGGAACGCTCCGCTGACGATGCGCGGATCACCCGACGGGTTGAACAGCAGCTTGATGGCGTCGGCGAGCGGGCCCTGCCCGAAGATGGCGCGCCCGTCGTTCGGGTCGTCGATCTGGACGATGGGACCGCGCTGAACGCCGTCAGGGTGCACCCAGGGCTCGCCGCCCTGGGCCGCGCCGAGGATGCCCACGATGCCGGTCAGGGAGATGCTCGGCTGGAGCCCGCCGGTGGCGTCAACCACGGTGACGCCGCCAGGGTGGACGATGATGCGGCCGTTCGCGGCACGAAAGAAGAGCGCCATGGTCGCCTCCTACTGGCTCGGTCCGGCGGGCGACGCGCCGGCGACGCCAGCGAAGAGCCGATCGAACTCGTCGACCGTCGCAATGCGCGTACTGCCGGCGAAGGCGCGGCGCGCGGCCCGACGATGCTCGGGGACCTCGCGGAGCGTAAGGTACTGGTCGATGGTCACGCGACCCGTGGGAGGCAGGTAGGGCGCGACGCTTTCGTCGGTGCTGCGCGCAGGCGCCGGCCGCAGGCGTGCAGCGCCGAGTAGCTCCTCGCGAGTCATGTCCTGGGGACGCTTCTCTGGCATCGGAACTCCTATGCGATGGTGACGCGCCAGCTGAGCGCGACCTCGGGTGCGCCGGGCAGCGACCCGGTGACGCCGCCGGCGATCGCGCGCAGCGGCGCCTGGCGCTCGTGAACGCCAAACGCGTGCTGGAAGGCCAGCGTCAGCGTGCGACTGAAAACAGGGTGCGGGTATTCCTGGCCCGTGTGCTGGACGTCCGATCCCGAGAGCACGAGGTCGTGGATGCCCCACGCCTCCAGCTTCGGTACGGCCTCGATGAGGATCGCCTTGAGCACGTAGTGCAGGAACGCCGTCGCGAAGTAGTCCTGGGTGCGCACCTCGGCGTCGTAGAGCAGCCGCTCGATGCGCCCCACGCTCTCGAGCAGCCCGCGCTCGCCATAGAGGAGCGGGACGAGCTCGTCCGGGAAGGCTTCGACGCGAGCTCGGACGAGCTCGTCGCCCGTCGTGGGCTCGGCCCGCTCGAGCGGGCGTGCGGCGCCGAGGTCGGCCTCGCGCAGCAGGAACTCCTCCTCGGCGAGCGGGCCGGCCTCCACGGCCTGGCCCAGGAGCGCAGCGGTCTCGTCCTCGCGTCGCAACAGGAGGATGACGTGGGGCAGCCTTGGCGTCTCCATCGGGTAGCCGTGGCTGAAATGGATCGGCGTGCCGGACAGGAAGTCGCGCACCTGGGTACGGATGCCGACCGGCAGGTTCGCGAACAGCTGCTCGATGCGCTCGGGCGTGCGCTTGAGGGCGCGCAGGCCCTCCACGATCGTGCTCTGGAGCGCGAGGTCCGGGATCACGCTCCCTGTCGGAACGCTAGTGCCCGGCCCTACAGACGCTCAACCGCCGGGGACAGCACGCTCGGCCAGGTTGACGAGCGTTCGTCGCCGAAGGAGGACGCGCTGGCCGAGGGATGCCCCTCGATCGATGACCTCGACCGGGCTCGCGAACGCGAGCCACTCGGTGAGCGCCTCGTACTTGAAGACGTAGACAGCTCCGTCCGGGGGCGGCCGGAACCAGCGCAGTGTCTTGCCGGTGATCACGAAGTCGTCGCCTTCCACGAGCGGCTCGGCGGGGCGGTCGTGCGCGAAGCACGCAAGGACGCGCGCGGCCTGGTAGGCGAGCCGGTCCTCCTCGGCGGTGAGGCCACGCAGGCCCTCGCGAAAGGCCTGGCCTCGGACGATGACCTCGGGATCGACTGGCAGAGGCGTGGTCAAAGTGATGCGGTCGAAGTCGGCGATGCGATCGTGGGCATCGGTGGCGAAGGTCAGGTCGGAGGGGGTGAGCCAGCCCATCGAGGCCAGGCGCCGATCCGTGTGTGCAGGCATGACGATGCCCTTGAGCTTCTGGGGCGAGATCCAGATGAAGCCCTCGCCCTCGCAGCGCGTGCAGCCGGCGGCCATTCGGAGGCCGGGCGCGGCGCGGCAGGCGCATGGCAGGCCCTGCTCCCAGATCACCCAGTCACCGTAGGTGCGGACGAGCTCGTCGAGTCGGCCGCTGAGCTCGTCGCTCGAGTAGGCCATCAGACGATCGCCACGTTCGAAAGCCCGAGGTAGCGGTTCTTGAGGCGCGGGATGAGGGCGTCGAGGTCGGCCTTGTACTCGGCGCGGGTCGCGGAGAGCAGGTTGGCCTGCGCGTTGCGCACGTAGGAGGTCGAGACGGACATCTCCTTCGAGATGCTCTCGGAGGCAATGCCGGGCTTGAAGGCCTGGCCGATGGCGGTCAGCGCCTCGAGGGCTGCTCGCTTGCCGAGCGCCTCGATGATGTCGCCCGGGACCTCGCGGAGGCCGGCGCGGATCGCGAAGCGCCAGAACGCCGGGAGCTCCATCGCGCCATGGAAGACGTCCGCGGCCAGAAGGTTGACGAGGCTCCAGGCGGCCTGCTGGTGGTAGGGCACCAGCTGCACGAAGCCGATCTTCTCCTGCACCTGGACCCACGAGAGCGGGAGCTCGAGCACAGGTGTACCGGCGATCTGGCCGACCAAGGCGTACACCTTGGTCAGGTGCGCGTAGGGGAAGCGGATGCCGGTCCACTTGCCGGCGGGCTGCACGAAGAACGTGAGCGGTGGGACGAGTTCGTCGTGGTCGAGCCGGACCCACTGCGGTGGCGCGAGGCCGGACTGGACCTGCGGGAGCACCTCGCCGTCCGTGGAGAGGATCGTGGGCTCGAGGTACAGCTGGAGCGCGGTGCGCTCGAGCCAATCGCTCGCGCGATCGATGAAGCGGCCCAGGACCTTCGGACCGAGGCGTGCCCGATCGATGAGGAGCGGCTCCTCGAGGGAGACTGCCGGCAGCCCATCGAGGTCGGGCACGTCGACCTCCACGAAGCCGTCCCGGTTGTCCGGCAGCACGAAGCGGCGAAACCGCGCATCAAGGGCGACCTGCTTGCCACCGGCCCATTGCAGGAAGCGCTGCCCAGACGCATCGACGTTGCATGCGAGGGTCTGGAAGCCGGGTCGGGTCGTGACGCCCACCTCCACGACCTCCACCCCGGTGACGGTTCGAGGCTGGTGGCGCGGCTGGAGGACGTCGGCTGGAAGCCGCGCGAGGCCGTGGAGGTAGTCGGTCTCGAGGCGGTGCGCGGTGAGCAGGCGAACCGGGAAGTCGGCGCTCGGGACTGGGACCCCGGGCGGGTCGAGCGGTGTGACCCGAACGAAATAGCCGCCGCGACGAACGGACGGGAGCCCGTCGGCGTCGACGATGCGGCCGAGGTCGATGTGGGTCACGGTCGCGCGCCGAGAGGTGCCAGGCGGGAGCGCGATCTCGTCGGCCAGGACGACGGCGTCACGACGGCGCCGCGCTTTCACCAGCTCGACTCGAACGCGGGCCGGCAAGGGCGTTGGGCCGTCCGCCTCCAGAAACACCCCGACCGTGCGCCGGTCGTCTTCGAGGCGCGAGTACTCGTCGGCGTCGAGCCGGACTTGAATGGGAGACCTCGGGCGCGCTCAGGGCGCGATCTTGAGGGAGCCCGGCGCGCTCTTGCCGAGGCCAATGCCGAAGTTCAGGAGCACGAAGACGTTCTGGCGCTCGAACCCATTCTTGCCGCCGGCGTTGATCATGAAAGCACCGGTGTCGACGTCGCCGATGCGACGGTAGAGATCGACGCCCGCCATGAGCGCGAACGTGTTGTTCCAGAACGAGGGACCGATCGCGATGCCGAGGCCGGCGTCACTCTTGGCGCTGCCGAGATCGGTGGCCCCGAACAGCAGCGCTCCGACCCCGAGGGGCACGGACCCATCCTTGCTGCGCACTGCGTTCCAGAAGATCGAGGTGCCGACTCCTGCCTGCAGCGGCGTCACGGTGCCGGCGTAGGTGCCGTCCTCTCTCTGCTGGAAGCCGAAGCGCGTGACCGGGAACGAGAGACCGTAGCTCCATGCCGGCGCGAGGCCGCTGTCGGTGAGGTCGGCCCAGGTGCGGGAGTTGGCCTTGCTGCGAGCAGGGCGCTTGGCGACCGCCTCGACGGCATCATCGGCATCGGGCGTCTCGGCGCCGGCGAGCGCCGGCACGGTGACGAGGACCAGGGTGAGCAGGTAGCGAACGAGCTTTCTCATGATGGACTCCTTCAGGGGATGGAGAAGAGGCGCACGGGCGCGCCGGGCGCAGGGGGAGGTGGAACGACCAGAGTGCGGCGGTAGCGGGCGGCGGCGATCTGCACGTCCACCGTGGCGCCGGTCAGGAGGGGCAGCTCGAAGCAGCCATCCTCATCGGTGGCCGCCAGCACAGCGTCACCGGCCACGGCGACACCCCCGAGGAGGAGCGGCGCCTGGAGAAGCGTGGCTGCGATCGTCGCGCCGGCGAGCGGACGGCTGTGAAGGCCAACGAGCTGGCCAACGACCAGCGTTCGCTCGAGGTGTGGCCTGGGCGCATGAAAATCGCGCGGGACCACGACCTCGGCCTCAAGGAAGGCTGGAAGGATCGGCGACCCGAGACCCGGCCGCCCGGTCAGCAGGACGAAGAGGGGACCGGCCACGTCGAGGTGGTTCGGATCGAGCGACAGCAGGTAGGCACCGCTGCCCACCTCGCGCAGGATTGCGGGATCGAGCGGCACCTCGACCCAGGCCGTGGCGCCCGGACGCTTGAGCTGGCAGCGGACCTCATCGGCCGAGAGCCCTGGGCGCGGCGGATAGAGCCGGGTCGCATCGTCGTTGCGCAGCACCACGTCGAGCGCGCCGGGGCGGCTCTGGAGGAGCTGGGCCGTCATACGAGGATCCCCAGGACCGAATACCGCACGGCTCCCGCACCGGTCGTCGCGCGCACGTAGAGACGCGGCTCGGTGACGGTGAAGTGCTGCGGGGCGCCGGGCGCGATGGCGAGCCAGTCGCTGCCATTCCAGGACACGTCAATCGAGCCGCCCTGGGCCTGCACATAGACCCCGCGGAGCGGGCGCCCGAGCTCTACCAACGCAGGTGTGCCACCGGGCGCGGGAGCGGCGCCGGAGCGCTGGATGGGACGACCGGCCAGGTTCATTGCGGGTCCTTGGACCCCTTGCTGCGGCGCGCGGTCTGCTTGGTCCGCGCCTCCTCGCTCGGGACGTCCCGGTCGTCGTAGGGCGGGAGGATGTCGCGCTCGTCGAGCTCGATGTGCAGGTCGGCGAACATCTCGTCGAACAGCCCGGGACGCCCGGTGAGCTTCCGCCGGATGTGGTCGCCGAGGAGCCACGACAGACCGGCAGCGAGGCCGAGCGCCTCCTTGATGTGGCCGGCAGCAGCCACGAGCCGTCTTGGGATCGAACCGATCATCGTCCCCTCCTTCCAGCAGTGCGGACCCGGGAGGTGCCCTCGAGCGCCTCGAGCGTAGTGGTTGCGGGCACCTCCACAGCAGGTGGCGCCACGGGCACGGGCTCGACCACCGCCTGCATCGCCCCCTCATCGACCCCGAAGACCGCCGCGGGCGCCTGCGAGGGAGTGACACCCGGCAGGCAGGTGATCATCCAGGCGTACTCGCGGACCGCCCACTCGGGCAGCTCCGCGTACTCGCCGCGGAACACGACGCCGAGGCGCCCGACCCGCACCATGCGGCCGGCGTAACGGCGCGACCGAACCCAGAGCGCCATCGCCGATTACCCGCCGAATGGGCTATCGAAGCCGCCGAGCCCGCCGCCGACGGCGCCATCGGGCAGCGGACCGTTGACGGTCGCTCCGCCCATGAGGAGCTCGCGCGGTGCGTCGAGCTGCATGCTCGCGCGGCCGATGTTGACGATGCGCATGGCCTTGCGCGGCGCGAACAGGATCGGCGCGAGGTAGATGAGGATCATCCACCGGTACGCCGGCGCCGTGATCGCGAGGTCCATGCGCAGCATGGGTGCGAGCTGACGGATGACGTACACGCTCGGGTTGAACTCGAGCAGGTACGCCGTCTCCGTGAACGGCATGATGAAGTTGGTGTCGAAGAAGCTCGTGAGCGCACCGGTCACCGCGCCGGGGTCGGGCAGCGCCGGCGTCGAGCCGGGCTGGCCGGCGATGCCCTGCACCGGGACCTGCGCGATCAGCGAGAACGCGCGGATGTCGGTCGGCGCCGGCGCGGGCACCGACATCGCCGGCGTGCGGTAGACGCGGTAGTACTCGGGCAGGTAGACGCCGCCCCCGGAGGCAATCTGCAGCTGCACCTGCTGGCGCGGGTCGCCACCGGCGCCCGCGTCCGTGTTCACGGTGACGCCGACCGGCGCGGAGGGCGCGCTCTCGCCGAAGCGGTTGCACGCCGTGACCACGTAGAAGTAGCGAGCCTGGCCCTGCGCCTGGCTCTTTCCGAAATCGCCGCTCGTCACGCCGGGGGCGACCGCGGCCGCGGCGGGCGAGCCCACGCCCGCGGGCGCCGGGAAGGGCGGGCCGATGCTGGCGGGCGCCTTCTCGGAGGTGGGCACGAAGCCGCGGGGCGTCGAGCCGGGGCGCAGGAAGACGGTCGGGTTGAGCTCGATCTCGCCGGCCGAGGTCTGGACCGACTGCACGGCCATTCCGACCTTGCCGTTGACCGGGTACGGCGCCGCGAAGCGCTCGCGGCCGTAGAAGTTGCGGACGAAGTCGGAGTTCGCGCGCGAGCCGATGAACAGGTCGGTCGGCATGCCGAACTGTTCGATGACGTGATTGGTGGCCTCCTCGACCGCGGTCTCGTCGAGGGCGTGGCCCTTCATGTCGTAGACCATGCCGGGGTCGATCTGCCGGTCGAGGCCGTCGAACTGCTCGCCCATGCCCGAGTGGTGGAGCGACGAGTCGCCGTGATAGAGCGCGTTCTCGATCTGGTAGAGCAGCCAGAGGATGCCGTTCTGGTTCTCGAGGGCGATCACGTCTCCGTGGGCCGGGTTGACGAGGGTCGCCTGGTGCGACACCTCGCGCACGGTGCCGAGGTACTTGATGAGTGCGTGCTGGCGCTTGTAGATGGAGTCGGTGGCCTGCGGGAGCTCGGCCTCGCGGATCCAGCCGCCCTGGCCGAGGTTGCCGTACGAGAGGAGCTGGTTGTACTCCTCGACCGTCGAGTACGCGGCCGACTTCACCGCCTTCTTCCAGAACTTCACGTGCTTGTCGCTGAAGGTCATCACCTTGAGCGACTGCTCGAGCGACTCGACGCGCAGGTTCGCGCCACCCGCGCCGCGGTTGTCGAGGCCGACCGCGTAGCCGGTCTCGAGCGCCTTGTGGAGCGCGGCGATGTCGGCGTCCGTGGCGGTGCCGAGAAAGCCATTCGCTCCGGAGTAATCACTGAGGCTGACGCCTGATCCGAACATGGGGGGCTCCTACTTCCAGAAGCGCTCGTCGGTGGCGAGCGACTTGTAGAGGGCTGGGTGGACGATGCCGGTGGTCTCGAACTTGATGACCTCGCCGGAGCCGATGAGGCCCTTGGACACGCCGGCGAGCAGGCGCTGCATCACCTCGGCGCGGCTGAGCTGGGGCAGCGTGCTGCCGTCGGGCAGCGTGACGCTCTCGTCGGCGCCGCCGTCGAACGACTTCTGCACCGGGCGGACGGCGTGCAGCTGGCTCTTCGGGCCGCGCGCGGGCTGCGCCGCGAGCGACTTCAGCACGTCGCCGTGCTCGAGCGTGACGGCGCCGAGGCCGGTCAGGACGTCGGCGATGGTCTTGAAGAGGTCCCGCTGCGTGCGCTGGCTCTTCCGGATCTCCCGGCCGAGCGCGCGCACGATGCGCTGCTCGTGATGGCGGAAGCCCTTGTTGATGGAGCGGATGGTGTCGCGCAGGAACGGGGACACCTCGACGCCCGAGCGGATGTGCTTCGAGGCGCGGGCACGTGCTGCGAAGGACTTGTCGGTGTCCTTGGGCGCAGGAGGCTTCTCGTCCTCCTTGTCGTCGCCGGCCGCATCCCTCGCGCCCTCGAACGGATCGGCAGCGTCGCCGTCCGCGTTCTCGTCGTCCTCGTCGTCGTCGTCCTCGTCGTCTTCGTCCTCGCCACCGTCGTCGAGGGCCTTCTGGACGGGGGCGCCCTTCGTCTTGGCCTTGTAGTCGGTGTCGGACTTCTTGCCCTGACGCTCCTCCTCGCCGGAGTCGCCCGAGACGTCGGACTCGTCGTCGCCGACCTCCTCGG
>JAHFDS010000304.1 GCA_023248855.1 Myxococcales bacterium | reverse complement strand
GGCGAGCTCGTGGGCACGTCGGAGGATCGGAGCGCGCTCGAGGCGCTCGTGCGCGGGCGCTTGCTGGTCGCGCACGAGGCTGCCGACGGCACCGAGTACGAGGTCGCGCACGAAGCCCTGCTGAGCGGCTGGGCGACGCTGCGCGGCTGGCTTGCGCAGGAGCCGGAGCTGCGGGCGGCCCGCGAGCGCCTGGCCCGCGCGGCCACCGACTGGGAGCGCCTCGGCCGCGTGCCCGAGGCGTTGTGGGGGGGCGTGCAGCTGGGGGAGGTGGAGCGGCTCGAGGGCAAGGAGCTGCAGCCGCGCGAGCGCTCGTTCCTCGGCGCGTCGAGGCGCGCGGTGGGCCGTGCGCGGCTCTGGCGCCGCGCGATCGTGGGTGCCGTGCCGCTCGTCCTGCTCGCGTTCTACTTCGGCACCATGCTGCGCGCGCGGCACGCGGTGGGCCTCGAGGTGGCCACGCACCTCGGGGTGGCGCAGGCCGCCCTCGAGGAGGCGCGCGGTCGCGCGCACGAGGTGGCCGAGCTGCGCCGGCGAGCCTTCGCGCGGTTCGACGCGCGCGATGCTGCGGCAGAGCCCACCTGGAGCCACGCGCTCGCCGCGGCGGACGAGGCCGAGCGCACCTATGGGCGCGCCGAGCAGGCGTTCTACTCGGCGCTCAACCTCGACGGCACGCAGGCGGATGTGCGCAGCCGCCTCGCAGAGGTGCTCTACGAGCGCGTCCTTCTGACCGAGCTCGGTCACCGGTCGGCCCAGCGCGAGGAGCTGATGCAGCGCATGGGGCTCTACGACCTGGGGGGAGCGCTGGCCAGGCGCCTCGCGGCGCCTGCGCGGCTCACGGTCTCGAGCGATCCGCCGGGTGCCAGCGTCTCGATGCAGCGCTACTCGGAGGACGATCGCGGAAAGCGCACCCTGGGCGAGGCGATCCCGCTCGGCCCGACCCCGATCGGGGATCGCGCGTTGCCCGCCGGCAGCTACCTCCTGACGTTCACGCTTGCCGGCCGACCCACGGTGCGCCTGCCTGTTCGCCTCGCGCGTGGCGAGACCCTGGCGACGACGGTGGCGTTGCCCGCGCGTGCGCCCGAGGGTCTCGTCTACGTGCCCGCGGGACGGTTCCTGTTCGGCAGCGCGGTGGACGAGAGCGTACGGGCGCGCTTCCTCCTGACGGCGCCGGTGCACGAGGTGCGGACCGATGGCTTCTGGATCGGCCGTCACGAGGTGACCTACCGTGAGTGGATCGCGTTCCTCGAGGAGCTGCCGCCGGCCCAGCGCGCCCGCCGCACGCCGCGCGTCGCCAAGATGTTCACGAGCGGCGCGCTCGACCTCCTCCATGACCGGCGCGGGTGGCGGCTCAACATGCAGCCGAATCGCCGCCCGCTCCGGGCGCGGGCGGGCGAGCGGCTGGTCTACCCGGGCCGCACCGATCGGGCGTCGGTCGACTGGCTGCGGCTCCCGGTGTCGGGCGTGTCGGCGGAGGACGCCGAGGCCTTCGCATCCTGGCTCGATCGCAGCGGCCGCCTGCGGGGCGCGCGGCTGTGCAGCGAGCTGGAGTGGGAGCGCGCAGCCCGGGGGGCCGACGAGCGCGAGCTACCGACCGGCGATCGCCTCGATCCCTCCGATGCCGACTACGACGAGACCTACGGCCGCCAGCCGCTGGCGATGGGACCCGACGAGGTCGGCTCCCACCCGGCGTCCGCGAGCCCGTTCGGCGTCGAGGACCTCGCGGGCAACGTCTGGGAGTGGGTCCACGCCTCGCTCGGCCCCGAGCGCTTTGCGGCCAGGGGCGGCAGCTTCTACCACACCGAGACCGACTGTCGTTCGACCAACCGGCAGGTCTCCGAGCCCTCCATGCGGGACCTCTCGGTGGGTGTCCGGATCTGCGCGAGCCTGTCCCGCTGACAGCGTCGCGGCGATGAGCGCTTCGTGCTCACTGGGCGTATACTGCCCAGCACGAGGCTCGAAATCTTGAGCACGCCATGCTCAGCACTGATCGACGCCGCCTAGGTTCCAGTGGTTACACCGTGGCGCGTGACGTGCATCTCGGTCGGGCCGGAGGTCGCACGATGCATGGTCGCCTGCCGTTTTTTCTGTGCGCCGTGGTGGGCGGGTGCGGGGCAGAGGGCGTGCCAGTCGCCGCAAGCAACCACGCCCTCGTGGCGGAAAACGGCGTGCACCTGAACGGCGTGCACCTGAACGGCGTGCACCTGAACGGCGTGCACCTGAACGGCGTGCACCTGAACGGCGTGCACCTGAACGGCGTGCACCTGAACGGCGTGCACCTGAACGGCAGCCTGCTCGTCGGTGTCGCGGAGGATGGCGCTGTCCTATCGGGCGAGGGCTTCGTGGGCGCCGCGCTGGAAGGCCAGCTCGATACGGGCGACACGCTGCCGCTGCGGATCGACGCGGTCTCGTTCGCCGACAACGATGAGCGGGATCCGGTCTCCTACCTCGTGTCGTACAAGGCCGCCGGCGAGGCGGACTGGCAGCCGATCTGCGCCGACCGCGAGGGCACACCGCTCATGGCCTTCGCCGCGCCGGGCGTGTGGAGCTACGAGGAGGGCGTGCCGGGCGGCGGGGCTCATACGGACAGCGAGACCCTCTTCACGTTCGCGTGCATCGACGGCGCGATCGGCAAGTGCATCGACTTCGGCTACAAGCCCTGGGGCAGCGTGGACCTGTGCGATCAGCAGAGCTGCTGGCCGATCTCGCTCGCGCCGTTTCACCAGGCCTGCACGCGCCTTCTGCGCGCGGACTACTGCGGGGACGGCCGCTCGCACACGACCGATGGCAGGCTCGTCAACCTCTACGACGATGCGGGCGTCGAGGGCGACACGCGGCACTGGCGGTTCGAGGCCGAGTGGAGCGCGGATGGCGCCGTGTGCGTCGATCACCGTCGCGACACCGACGACCCTGCGCCGAGCTGCCTCGGGGCCCTGACCCGTGCGAGCTGCGGTGCCCACCGCCAGAACTTCCCGGATGGCACGCTGCTCATGAGCGAGTACGGGCCAAGCCCCTGAACCGCCTCGGGCGGCGGGACTTCGGCCGCCTGGGCGCGCACAGCGTGACCCCGTCGATCTCCGCCACGCGCATGCAGCTCGCGCGCAGGCGCGACAGCGCGGGAAAGCTGCTCATCGGGTAGGCATGCATGTCGGTGTCGGGGCTGCTCGCCAGATCCACCACCAGATCGGGCGGTGTGCGTGCGAGGTCCTCGTCCAGCGCGGGCCACACGGCCTCTGCGACATCCCACGCGCGCGCGGCGGGCTCGAGGTTGCCGCGGTCCAGGCCGCGCAGGAAGCCCACGAACCGTGTGGCGGGTCGCCGCTCCGAAGCCAGGTAGAGCAGGCCCGAGGAGCCCCAGACGAGGATGCGCCCCTCCGGTGGGGTGCGCGCACGTATTTCGCGCGCGACCGCCTCGAGGTCCGGGCGGCTGGCGCCGACGCCGCCGCTCCAGGGATCGAAGGGGATCGTGAGCGCGAGCGCCCCTGCGAGCGGGATCGCCACCCCGGCGATCGCGAGGCGCCTACACAGACGCGCGCGGGCGCCCGCGAGGTGCGCGTCGAGGGCGCGGGCGGCCAGCACCGACAGCGGAGCCACGAGCTGCACGAAGTAGTGCGGAAAGAAGCGCCCGCCGGCCAGCACCGCGAGCACGCTGGCCGCGGTCCAGGCGATCGCCAGGCGGTCGGTGGCGTCGTGTGGTCGCCGTGAGCAGGCGAGCCACCACAGGAGCGCCGTGCCGCCCAGGAACGGCAGCACGCGGGCCACGAGGAGCGGCGCCATGCGCGCCGCGGACCATCCACTCGGGCCGTACTTGGCGAAGAGGCTGGCGATCGCCCAGTGGCCGAGGCCGTCGAGGGTCGCGGTCGCCGCGACCGCGCCGAAGAGAGCCCCGAGGCCGAGCGCGAAGCCGGCCAGGGGCCACAGCGCCGAGCGCCCTCGCCCGTGGTGCACGGCGGCCACCACCGACACGGCGAGCTGCGCCGCAGCCACCTGCTTGAAGGCGCAGCCGAGGGCGACCATGGCACCGTCGAGCAGCCCTTGGCGAGCGCCCGCCGAGGACGGGCGGGCGCGGACACCGAGGCAGAACGCGGCGGCAAGGGGCAGCATCATGAAGATCTCGGTGATCGCGGCCTGCAGCTTGGGCGGGCCGACGACGGTGAAGACGCCATAGAACAGGGCCGCCAGCCGCCCCGCCCGGCCGCCGCCGGCCGCCCGGTGCAAGAGCGCCGCGGTGGCGAGCACGAAGAGCAGGGCCAGGGCATGCACGGTGCGCATCGACCAGCCTCCGCCGAGGCGAAAAGCGAGCCCGTAGATCCAGTAGATGCCCGGGAACTTGTTGTCCACGCCGCCGGCCTCGTAGAGGGCGCCGTCGCGAAGGCGCATGGCGATGGCGGCGAACGTGCCCTCGTCGCCATCGAAGTAGGTCCCCAGCAAGGACGGCAGCCGCGCGAGCACGATCAGCAGGAAGATCCCGACGAGCTCGCGGCGATCGGCACGCATGAGGTGGCGCAGAGCAATCCGCGCGCCGGCCCCGGGAGTGCCGTCGCACACGACATCTGCTGGAATTGCGTCGAACCTTCCACACTTCCTGGGTCAGGGTGCGCGTTCCTCCACACCGCCTTCGCCCGATCGGGTCGATCGAAGTGCGCCATAATGAGCCGCCGTGACGACCACGCCCGAGCTGTCCGTCATCGTTCCCTGCCTCGACGAGGAGCCGAACCTCCCCGAGCTCGTGCTGCGCGTGGGCGCGACGTTCTCCCGCGGCGGCTTCGAGGGTGAGCTGGTCATCGTCGACGACGGCTCCACCGATGGCTCCCCGGCTCTGCTCGAAGCGCTCCGGCGAGAGCATGCCTTCGTGGTCGTGCGGCGCCACGCCTCCAACCGCGGCATCGCCCAGGCGTGGAAGACCGGCCTCGCGGCGTCGCGCGGCCGGCTGGTCTCCATCCTCGACGCGGACCTGCAGTACCAGCCGGAGGACCTCCTGCGCCTCAGGCGCGAGCTCTACGAGTCGCACGTCGACATCGTGCAGGGTTGGCGCTCGACGGTCGGGCGCGCGCGCGGGCCGCGCTACTACTGGAGCCGCGGCCTCAACACGCTGCTCAACGGCGCCTTCGGGATGGACCTGCGCGACAACAAGAGCGGCTTTCTGGTCTGCCCGCGCGAGGTGCTGGCCGACCTGCTCTCCTACCGCGGCCACTACCACTACTGGCAGACCTTCCTCATGGTGGCGGCGCACGCGCGCGGCTACACCTACAAGCAGGTCGAGACGCTGTTCGAGCCGCGTCGCGCCGGCAAGTCGTTCCTCGACGACATCCCCGTCAAGTCGATCGCGCGCACGTTCTCGGACCTCGGCCGGGGTCTCCTCGAGTACCGCTTGCGGACGCAGCGGCGCGACCCATTGCGTGGTTTCCTCGAGCGACCCGCGAACGCGGCGGCCGACGCGCCGGCGGCGCCGCCGGTTGTCGATCGCTCCCCCGAGTACCGCGGCGCCCGACGTGCGCACCTCGAGGGCTATCTCGCCACGTTCAGCGCGACGCACTGGCTCATGACGCGCGACGTGCGGGCGCACCTTTCCGACCTGCGACGGAGCCAGTGGCTCTCGCGCGAGGCGATCCGCGAGATCCAGGACTGGAAGCTGCGGCGGCTCGTGCGCCACGCCTACGGGCACGTGCCGTTCTACCGGGAGCGCATGCGCGCGCTCGAGCTTGTGCCAGAGGACATCCGTGGCGTGGAGGACCTGGCGCGCCTGCCGTTTCTGACCAAGCAGGACGTGCGCGAGCACCTCTACTTCGACATCATGTCGGACGACCACGACAAGGCCGAGGTCCTGCGCATCACCACGAGCGGGTCCACGGGCGAGCCGTTCGTGTGCTACGCGGACCGGGCCCAGCTCGAGTTCCGGTGGGCCGCCACGCAGCGCGCGATGGAGTGGACGGGCTGGCGGTTCGGGGACCGGCAGGTGCGCCTGTGGCACCAGACGCTCGGCATGACGAGGACGCAGGTGCTGCGTGAGAAGACCGACGCGTGGCTGTCACGGCGGCGCTTCATCCCGGCGTACGAGATGACCGACGAGACGCTCGAGGCGTTCGTGAGGTCGATCGTGGCGTGGAACCCGGCTCTGCTCGACGGCTACGCCGAGTCGTTCAACTTCCTCGCGCGCTGGCTCGAGAACAGGGGTTCGCTCAGCCTCCGGCCGAAGGGGGGCTCGCTCGGCCTGCGGCCGAAGGGCATCATCTCGTCGGCGCAGACGTTGCCCGACACGAGCAGGCGGATCATCGAGGAGGCGTTCGGCTGCCGCGTGTTCGACAAGTACGGCAGCCGGGAGTTCTCGGGCATCGCCTACGAGTGCGACGCGCACGAGGGGCATCACGTGGTCGGCGAGGGCTACCTGGTCGAGGTGCTGCGCGACGGTCGGCCCGCGGAGCCCGGCGAGGTCGGCGAGATCGTCATCACCGACCTCAACAACTACTGCATGCCGTTCATCCGCTACCGCATCGGCGACCTCGCGGAGGCGATGCCGGATGCGCCGTGCGCGTGCGGGCGCGGGCTGCCGCGCATCGGCCGCATCGAGGGGCGCGTGCAGTCGATCATCGTCGGGGCGGGCGGGCGCTACGTGCCGGGCACGTTCTTCGCGCACCTGCTCAAGGATTACGACCACGCCATCCGCCAGTTCCAGATCGTGCAGGAGCGACGCGGCGCGGTCGTGCTGCGCGTGGTCAAGGGCGGGCGCTACTCGCCGGCCGTGCTCGAGGAGATCCTCGGCATCCTGGCCAGGTACCTCGGCGCGGAGACGGCGGTCGAGGTGCGCTTCGAGGACAACATCGACCTCGGCCGCACGGGCAAGCGCCTGGCGACCGTATCGCGGCTCGGGCTCGACTTCCAGGCGCTGTCGCAGGACGCCTCGGCCGAGGTCTCGTCGCGCGAGGCGGCCACGCTGCGCGCCGGAAAGCCTTGAGCGACAACGCTTCCCGCGTTGCGGTGGTGTCGCGACCGGGGCTCCTCTACCCGGCCGTGAAGACCGCGCCATTCGACCCGCCCGGGCCGGTCTACGCGGCCGTGGAGGACCTGTTCCGCACGCTCGGGCTCGATCGCGCGCGCGCCGGGACGCCCGAGTGGAACCCGC
The DNA here is from genome assembly GCA_023248855.1 of Myxococcales bacterium. Lineage (GTDB taxonomy): Bacteria > Myxococcota_A > Polyangia > JAHFDS01 > JAHFDS01 > JAHFDS01. Next base: position 2,796 of record JAHFDS010000304.1, on the reverse strand, counting down.
TCGGCGACGTCATCGCGCCGGGCGACCGCGTGGTGGTCAAGCCCAACTTCGTGACCAACCGCTACTTCCACGAGGAGCTGCGCGGTGACCGCCTCGACTGCTCGTCGACGCACGGCTCCGTGCTGCGGCCGGTGCTCGACTACGCGGCGCGCGCGCTGCAGGGTCGCGGGCGCATCGACGTGGTGGACACGCCGGTCGAGGGCTGTGACCTCGAGGCAGTGGTGGGCGGCCTCGGGGTGCGCGCGACGATCGACCGCCTGCGCGCGCGCGCGGCGCCGATCGACTTCCTCGACCTGCGGCACTTCCGCGTGGTGCCCACGATGGCGCTCGACGACGTGCGAGGCTTCGGGCGTTCGTGGAACCTGGGCCTGCTCGTGCGGCGGAGCCTGCCCGGGGATCCGCGCGGCTACCAGGTGGTGACGCTCGCCGACGACAGCGCCTTCGAGGAGGTCCCGGAGCGCTTTCCACACCTCTGTTTTCATCGATCGCACCCGGCGACCCCGCGGCCGCACCACGCGCGTGGCCGGCACGAGTACTCGATCCCGCGCACGGTCCTCGAGGCGGACGTGGTGCTGAACCTGCCGAAGCTCAAGACCCACAAGAAGACCGGCCTCACGCTCGCGCTCAAGGCCGTGATCGGTCTCACGAACGAGAAGTACTGGCTGCCGCACTACACCGCGGGGACGCCCGCCGAGGGCGGCGACGAGCTACCGCAGCATCCACCGCTTTCCGAGCGCATCGAGGCGCGGCTGTCTCGCCTTCCGCTGCCGGGCGATCACTCACTCATCGCGAGAGCGCCGCGACTCGGGGCGGGCGCGCTCGTCACCGATGGCAGCTGGCAGGGCAATGACACCGTGTGGCGCACCATCGCCGACCTGAACCGCGTGATCCTGCGGGCCGACCGCGACGGCGTGGTGCGCGACCGCCCGGCGCGGCGGACGCTGGTCATCGCAGATGGCCTGGTGGCGGGGGAGGGCGAGGGCCCGCTCGGCGCGACGCCGAGAAACGCTGGCTTGCTCCTCGGCGGGGCCGACGCGGCGCTGGTCGACCTCGTCGGCGCGCGGGCCATGGGCTTCGATCCGGACGCGATGCCGATGATCCGGCGCGCGCTCGCGGGTCCGCTCGCGCTGGGGCCGGACGCGGGGACGCTCGAGGAGGTGTGGGACGGCCCGCGTCCGACGCAGCCGTTCGTGCCGCCGAAGACCTGGCCCGCGCTGCTGGGATGATAGATTTGCATACGCGAATCTATCGCCGGGGGCTCGCGGTCAGCGCAGCTCGAACGGGAAGCTGACGACGTTCGAGCTGCCGCCGCGCGGGAAGCGCACCGCCATGGCGACGCGGCGCACGCAGGGGAAGAGGCCGTGGGCCTGCAGGACCGCGGGGGCTTCGACGCGCACGCGAGAGACCGCGCCGGTGGCCTCGATGTGAAGCCCCACCACGACCCTGCCCCGATCGAGCGGGAGCTCACCGCGCGCCTCGGCGATGCAGTCGAGGACGCGCGGCTGGGCGCTGCGCCAGGCGTGATCGAGGTCGGCCTCGGTCACGTCGCGTTCGTCACTGCCCGTGGTGAAGTCGAGCTTCTGCGGCCGGCCGAGGGCATCACCCCGGGCGACCATCTTCTCGTCACCCGGCTTGAGCGTGGCCTCGGGGGGCGCGGCGCGATCTCCACCGGGCGCGCTCGTGGTGCCGCCGGGACGACGGCGCCGGCGTTTCTTCGGTGCGTCACCTTCGTCCTCGCCGACCTCGACGGTGCCCGCCGCGATGCACCTTTGGGCCGCGCACACGGTGCCCGCGCCGCACCGATCGAGGCAGCCATCGCCACGCCGGAGCCAGAGCCAGCCGCCTCCGGCCGACAGCAGCGCCCCGAGGACCAGCCCGAAAAGGGCGCGCAGCATCAGGGGGCGAGCCGCGTCAGGCGCCAGCCATCGCCATCGCGCTCCCAGCGCTCACGCTCGTGCAGGCGGCTCGGGCGCCCCTCCCAGAACTCGACGGCGTGCGCCACCAGGCGGTAGCCGCCCCAGAAAGGTGGGCGGGGCACGTCCTTGCCCTCGAAGCGGCTCGCCATCGCGTCGGCCACGGCGTGGACCTCGTCGAGCGAGCCGATGGGCCTGCTCTGGGGGGACGCCCAGGCGCCGAGCTGAGCGCCGCGTGGCCGCGTGGCGAAGTACGCGTCGGAGTCCGCCGGGTCGAGCAGCTCGACGATCCCCTCGACGCGTACCTGCCGCTCGAGCGGCGAGAAGTAGAAGCAAGCCGACGCGCGCGGATTGGCCGCGAGCTCGGCGCCCTTGCGGCTCTGGTAGTTCGTGAAGAACCAGAGCCCGCGGGCGTCCTCGCCGCGGCACAGCACGATGCGCACCGAAGGCACGCCGTCCGGCGTCGCTGTGGCGAGCGCCATTGCCTCGGGATCCTTGACGCCTGCAGCGCGGGCTTCTTCGCGCCAGCGCACGATGCGCGCGATCGGGTCGGGCATGCGGGCAGACTAGCGCCTGGGCGCGGCCGCCGCCAACGGATCGAAGTCGGGGCCGCGGACGCAGACGCTGAAGCTGACGGGCAGCGACGATGGGGGTCTTTCGTCGGCGTCAGCGTCAGCGTCAGCGTTGCCCCATAGGGACCGGCATTGCGGTCAGGGTCCGCAGTCGAGCTCCTTCGGGAAGTTGGGGCAGTCGCCCTCGGCCCAGCACGCGACCTCCGTCGGGGCCCAGGTGCGCGCGCAGCTCGCGACGTCGGGGGCAAAGCGTGCGGCGAGGCGCCTGGGCGCCGGCCGGCCACAGCGGGAGCCGTACAGGCGCGCGATGG
>JAHFDS010000717.1 GCA_023248855.1 Myxococcales bacterium | reverse complement strand
CGGGATCTACTCGGCCGCGTGCCTCCGCCGAGCCCGCCGGAGCCGCCGGCGCCGGAGCTCCACGCAGCCGCGCTCGGCGCGATGCTGGTCCTCCTCGCCGGCCTGCTCGGCCTCTCGGGCGCCACGCTGCGGACGCTGCTCGTGGCGCTCGCCTGGTCCGCGCTGTTCTGGCTGGGCTTCGCGATCCGGCACGACCTGTCCTGGTCGACCGTCAACAAGCCCCTCCTCTTCGCCAGGGACCTCACCCTGATCGCGCTCGGCGCCAGCGGCGCCGCCCTCCTGCTCGCGCACCGGCTCGGGCTCCGGCGAAAGGATGCGCCAAGGGTCACGCTGCTGGGCGCCGCCATCGCGGGGCTGCCCCTCGTGCCGGTGGCGCTCGTCTACGGCCTCCTTGCGCCGGTCGAACGCTTGCCCGCGCCCTCCCTGCTCTTCCTGCCCGTGATCGCCTACGCCAGCTTCGCCCTCGCCTGCGGCGCGGGCGCCTCGGTCTTGCTGATCATGCGGCGGCGCGCTGCTCGAGCTTCTCGATGAGCCGGCCGATCTGCTCCTCGACATCAGCCGCCAGGCGCTTCGGCACGAGGTCCGTCTCGGCCAAGAGCTCGGCCAGCCGGCGCGCGGTACGCAAGAGGTCCGCCTGCGCCTTCTCGCGCTGCGCCTCGGGCGCCTCGGGGAACACGTCGTCCTTGAACCTGCGGGACAGCTGACCCGCAGAAGCGTTCTCCTCGATCACGGCCTTCCGGATCTGCGCGACGGCCTCTCGCGGCGCATCCGGCTGCTCGGACGCGCGTTGCCAGAAGTCCACGGCGCGCCAATCCGGCATCTGGTGCTCGACGCCGTCGCGCTCGAGCACCTGCGGCGCCTGCCGGTGCAGGAACTGGTAGCTGCCAGTCAGCTTGAGCGCCGTGTCACTGCGCAGGTGCAGCTCTTTCTTGCAGTACTCCTCGAAGGATCCGTAGCCCCATTTGCGAAATGAATCAGCTTTCAGGACCCGACTCAGGGACTGCGCGAGCTCGATCCACGAGGCCTTGAAGCGTCTGGCACAGTCGAGCACGCCGACGCGCTCGGGGTCCCCCGCGAAGGCGTGGATCTTGGCGGCGAGGTCGGCGTCGGTCTGCGTGCGAACGGGCATGGGCCGGTGAGTGTACACTCCGCGCGCCATGCGAAAGAGCACCCATTCGTTCCTGCTTGCGCTGCTGTGCGCCCAGGCGGCGTGCGTCGAGGACGCCCCGAACGGCCCCACCGCCGACGACCTCGCGGCCGCCCGCAAGGACCTCCTGACGGCGGCACCGTCGCCCAGGTATCCCGTCGGCGCGGAGCTCGGCGGCAAGGTGGTCTACCTCGGCCTCGACGTCGACCCGCCGGTCATCGTTCCGACCAAGAAGTTCACCCTGACCCACTACTTCAAGGTGGTGCAACCGCCGGGTGACTGGAGGCTGTTCACGCACCTGCACGGCGCCGGCAAGACCAGCTTCACGAACCTCGACCACACGCCGGTGCAGGGCAAGTACCCCGTGTCGGCGTGGAAGGCCGGCGACATCGTGCGCGACGTCCACGAGGTCACGCTCGAGCCAGGCTTCAAGTCGAGCGTGGTCGAGATCTACATCGGCTTCTGGAAGGGCGACGAGCGCATGCCCATCCTCAAGGGGCCCGACGACGGCGAAAAGCGCGTCAAGGCGGCGTCGATCCCGGTGGCGGGGGGCGCGGCGCCCGAGCCCGTGGCCGGTCCCAAGCGCTACGTGGTACGCCGGATCAAGGACGGGCTCATCAAGGTGGACGGCAAGGCGGGCGAGGCTGCGTGGGTGGACGCCGCCATCGCCGGCCCATTCGTGGACACGATGACGGGGGCGCCGGCCGAGCAGAGGACCACGGCGCGCATGCTGTACGACTCGAAGTTCCTCTACGTGGCCTTCGACAACGAGGACACCGACGTGTGGACGACACTGACCAAGCGCGACGACAAGCTGTGGACCCAGGAGGTCGACGAGCTCATGATCGACGCTGACGGAGACGGCAAGACCTACGTCGAGCTGCAGGTGAACCCCGCGGGGACGGTGTTCGACACCTACCTGCCGGTGTATCGCCAGCGCGAGGACGCCTTCGACGCCGAGATGAAGGTCGCCGTCAGCGTCCAGGGCACGCTCGACAAGCGGGGTGACACCGACAAGGGCTGGACGGTCGAGCTCGCGATCCCACTCGCCAAGGTCGTCTCGCCCAAGGCCGGCTTCGTGCCGAGCTCTCCCCGATCGGTGCCCCCGAAACCAGGAGAGGTGTGGCGCGCGAACCTCTACCGCATGGACTGGCCCAAGGGCCCCGCAGGTGGGCGCCAGGCCGGCTGGGGCTGGAGCCCGCCGCTGGTGGGCGACTTCCACCAGCTGGATCGCTTCGGGGCGCTCGTGTTCGCCGACGACAAGGGCCAGGTGCCTGTACCGGTCGGTGCGGGCGGCTCGGGCGGTGCAGCCGGCGCGAGCGCCCAGGGCGGCGCGGGCGGCGCTCAGGCCGCAAACCGCACCGGCCCGCTCCCGCCCGGCATGGCACCGCGCGGCCCCAAGGCGCCGC
>JAHFDS010000303.1 GCA_023248855.1 Myxococcales bacterium | reverse complement strand
GGCGGCGCTGGCCGTGATCGCGCTCGGCGCGTCGGCCGCGCTCGTGCTGCCCCGGTTGCGCACCGGCCTGCCGCCCCATGCGCGCCGGGTCGCCGTGGTCGCGGGCCCGAGTGGCGAGTCACCGTGGCTCGTCGCCGCCACCCGGCGCTCGCTCGAGCGCGCGCTGCGCCACCACCAGCACCGCGTCGAGGTGATCGACGGTGACGGCGCCAACGTCGAGCTGCGCATCGGTCTCCTGCGCGACGGTGAGCGCGCGCGGGTCACGGTCGAGGTGATACCCGCGGGCGGGCGCGCGGTGACTCGGCTCGATCGCAGCGCGCCCTCGATCCGGGGCGCCATCGACGCGCTCGTGCCGCCGCTGCGCGCGCTGCTCGAGGAGGCACAGGCCGAGGGGCCGCTCGCGGGCGTCGACCTCGCGGAGGCCGAGACGGTCGGCGCTCGCTCCGCCGCCGCGCTGGACGCGTACCGCGATGTCATCGACGCTGGCTTCTCGTCCATGCAGGAGGACGTCGAGCGGACCCACGCCGCCGCCGCTGCGGCGCTCGCGATCCAGCCTGGATGGGCGCACGTGCTGGTCGCGACCACGCTCGAGGACCCGACGCGCGCGGCGATCGAGCGCGTGGCCGCGCAGGTCGACCCGACGTTCGATCCGGTCGGCCAGACACTCTTGCGGGGCCTGCGCGCGCTCTACGCAGGTGACGCCCGGGGCGCGATCGCGCTCCTGGCTCCGGCGGCGCGCGCGCATCCCCACGACCTGCTCCTCGCCTTCGAGCTCACGTTCGCACACCTGGCCGCCAAGGCACCCGACGAGTTCCGCGCCCGGCTGCGCAGCCTGTTCGAACGGTGGCCCGAGCTGCAGTTCGGCTCGAACCTCATGCTGGCGCTGCCGGGGCGCGAGGCGCAGGCGCACCTGGCGGCCGAGTGGGTCCGGCGCGCGCCCGGGTCCGAGGAGGCGCTGCGCGCCCACCTCATGGTGCTAGGGCCGCGCGCCGCGCCAGCCAGCGTGCAGCGCGTGGTCGACGACTACCTGCTCCTGCACGGCCGCGCGCACCACCGCTCGTATGCGATCGCGTTCGCGCTGCTCGAGACCGGTTACTACGACCTCGCCCAGCGGTTCGCCGAGGAGGTGATCGCGTCCCCGGGTCCGGAACGCGTGCAAGGGCTGTGGATCGGCGGCGCGCTCGACATCCTGCGCGGACGCTTCACGCAGGCCGAGGCGCTGCTCCGGAATACACTCGCGGAGGCGCGCGCCCTCGGGCTGGCCTTCCCGGCCAGCAACGCGTCGGTCGCGCTCTCGGGCCTTTACCGGGCGCTCGGCGACCGCGCGCGCGAGGCGACCGTGCACGCGGCCAGCGCACCGGCCGTCTCGGACTGGCTGCCCGACGCGCGGGCGTACGAGCAGAGCCTGGCGATCCTGCTGCAAGCGTCGGGCTGCAGCACGACCATCGCGGCCCAGCTCCCGTCGCTGCCGGCCGCGCTGCGCGCCCGCGTGCTCGCGATGCGCGGCTGCGCGTCGTGCGCCGAGGTGCTGCGCGCGGGCGCCCTGCACGACGAGTCCATCTTCCCGCAGGCGCACTACCTCTACGGGACGTGCGCGCTCGCGGAGGGCCAGCTCGACCTCGCGAGGAGCGCCTTCGAGCCGCTCGAGCAGATGGCGGGCAACGGCCCTGCCTCGCCGGCGCACGCGGTGCTAGCGCGTTACCAGCTCGGCCGGACGCTCGAGCGGCTCGGCCAGCCGGCCGACGCACGGCGCGCGTACGAGGACTTCCTCGCGCACTGGAGCGGCGCCGACCGCGCGCTGCCCGAGGTGGCCGACGCCCGTGCGGCGCTCGCGCGCCTCGGTGGCGCCTCTCCCTGACCGCCAGGCTCGGTGCCAGATGTTGGCGGGGAAGTCTGCCGCCGGCGCCCGACCCGTAGGCTACGCGAGCACGCCCATCGCGCGCAGCTCGGTGGTGCGGACCGGCTTGTACACCGGAGCGGCGGCGACCCGCAGGCGCGCGCGCACCTCGTCGAGCGGCAGGCCGAGCAGCGGCGCCCAGTCGATCGGGGGCAGCCAGGCCGCGCGCAGACCGCGCCCCAGGCCGCCGAGGACGAGCGCGCGCAAGCCGGCGGCGCGAGGGTGCAGGAGCGCCGCGAGGACGATGAGCGCCACACCCGGGTTCCTCGTCTGCGGCAGCGAGAACGCGAGCAGCGCGGCCTCGCCGAGCGTGTCGCCCTTGTAGCCCGTCACCGCGTGCCAGAGGTCGTGCGTGTCGCGCATGCGCTCGTGCATGTACTGCAGGTCGGCGCGCAAGCGCGCCGCCTCACCGCCCTTGCTCGCGGCCACGAGGCCGTCCGCCGAGATTCCCTCGGACTCGACGAAGTCGAGGTAGGCGCGACCGAGGCTGCCCGCGGGCAGGCGCCGCAGCGCCGCGCGATCGGAAAGCCGCGCCACCAGATCGGGCCGCTCCCGTAGCAGCTGCGCGCCGGACGGATCGGCCGCGAAGCGCCGGCCCATGCGCAGCCGCGAACGCCCGGTGAGCGACTCGATGATCGTGAACACCTGCGCGGTGTCGTCGGGGTTCGCGAACAGCGCACGCAGGGCACGCAACGTGCGACGCACGTCGATCGGGGGGACCTCGGCCTTGCGCTCGTCCATCGCTCGCTCCTTGTCTACACATCTGTAGATAGTATCTATCTACATCCTTGTCAATAGCAGAGGCTCGTGCGACGGTCGTGCATGGTCCGGAGACGACGCGTCCGCCGCACCGCCGACGAGGCGCGCACTGCGGCGCTCGATGCCGCAGAGCGTCGGCTCCGCGAGGTAGGCCCGGGCGGCATCCGCCTGCAGGAGATCGCGGCCGAGGTGGGCATCTCGCACCCCACGCTGCTGCACCACTTCGGCACCCGTGAGGCGCTGGTGCAGGCCGTCGTCGCGCGCTGCTTCGAATCGCTCGACGCCGACGTGCTCGGCGCCATCGCCTCCGTGCCACCGAGCGAGCACGCCGTCGAGGCGCTGCTCGACCGCGTGTTCGAGACGCTCGCCGCCGGCGGCCATGCACGCACGCTGGCCTGGCTCGCGCTCGCCGATTTCCAAGCCCCCGCCCGCGTCGGCCGGCTCGACGCGGTGATCGCGGCGGTGCACGCGCGACGCAGCGACCGCCGCAAGGCCGCCGGCAAGCCGCCGCCCCCGCTCGCTGACTCCCGCCACGGGGTCCTGCTCGCCACGTTCGCCCTCTTCGGCGAGGCCGTGCTCGGCCCGATGCTGTTCGATCGCGCCGGCGCCGGCGGCCCCGATCGCGGCGGCGCCCGCTTCCGCGCCTGGCTCGGCCGCCTGCTCCTCGCCCACCTCGACGCGCGCTAGCCCCATTGCCGGTCAGCCAACGGGGACGCGAAGCGTGCGCTCGGGCTTGCCAGCAGGCCGGATCCGTTGTCTCGTGGCTGCAGGAGGTGATCGATGTCGAATCCAGGGTTGGAGCTACCCCCGCCCGCGCAGCTCATGAACTTGCTCGCCGGTGGGTTCGTTGCGCAGTCCATTCACGTCGCCACGCGGCTCGGTCTGGCGGATCGACTCGCCGAGGGCGCGAGCACCGCCCAGGCGCTCGCCTCCGCAGTCGGCGCGCATGCGCCGTCGCTGTATCGCCTCATGCGCGGGCTCGCGATGGTGGGCGTGCTCGAGGAGCAGGACGGCGGTAGCTTCACGCTCACGCCAATCGGCCAGTGTCTGCGACGCAGCGCGCCCGGCTCGCTGGCCAGCATGGCGCTGCTCTGGGGCGCGGACTGGCATTTGAGGCCATGGGCGGCGCTCGAGCATGCCGTCCGAACGGGCCAGAGCGCATTCCCGCACGTGTTCGGCGGCAAGGATGTGTTCGCCTGGTTCGCCGAGGGGAACCGAGAGGCCTTCGACACGTTCAACGACGCGATGACGGAGTTCTCGGCGATGGCGTGTGCCGCGGTGACGGCCGCCTACGACTTCTCCGCCTGCAAGCGCATCACGGACATCGGTGGTGGGCACGGGCTCATGCTGTCGTCGATCCTGAAGGCGGCGCCACAAGCGACGGGCGTGCTCTTCGACATGCCGTCGGTGGTCGAAGGCGCGAAGAAGCCCATCGCCGATGCGGGCCTTGCCGGGCGCTGCGAGATCGTCGGTGGTGACTTCTTTGCGGGGGTGCCGACGGGCTGTGACACCTACGTCATCAAGCACATCATCCACGACTGGGACGAGGCGTCCTGCGTCAAGATCCTCGGCCACTGCCGGCAGGGGCTGGTCGCGGGCGGGCGCGTGCTCCTCATCGAGATGGTGCTGCCCCCCCCGGGGACGCCGCACTTCGGCAAGCTGCTCGATCTGGAGATGCTGGTCATGACGCCCGGGGGCCAGGAGCGCACCGAGCGCGAATACGCAGCGCTGTTCGCGAAGGCCGCTCTGCGTCTCTCGCGGATCGTACCGACCCACTCGCCCGTGAGCGTGATCGAGGCCGTCGCCAGCTGAAGTGGTGGCACCCATGGCTCCGCCCTGCTAACGAAGCGCACATGCGTCTCGCCGTGATCTCGGACATCCACGGAAACATCTGGGCGCTCGAGGCCGCGCTCAAGGACCTCGAAGAGCAGGGTGCGGACCTCGTCGTCAACGGGGGAGACATCCTGTCCGGCCCGCTCGAGCCCTGCGCCACCGCAGACCTGCTGATGGATCTCGCGCTGCCCACCATCGCGGGCAACCACGAGCGGCAGCTGCTGGCGTGTGAGCGCCATCGAGGCGGGGCCTCCGACCAGCACGCCTTCGAGCACACCACAGCGCGCCAGCGCCACTGGCTGGCGGGTCTGCCGGGTACGCTCGAGCTGGCTGATTCGGTGCTGCTGTGCCACGGGACACCGACCTCGGACCGCGACTACTTCCTCGAGGAAGTCGAGGGGACGCGGGTCCGGCTCGCCGCACAAGCCCAGATGGAAGCGCACGCAGCCGCGGCCGAGCGGTCCCTCATCCTCTGCGGGCATTCGCACGTCCCGCGCGTCTGCGCGCTCTCACGCGCCCGCCTCGTCGTGAACCCCGGTAGCGTCGGGCTGCAGGCTTACGACGACGATCACCCGAGCCCCCACACCATCGAGAACGGCAGCCCTCACCTTCGCTATGCCATTTGCGAGCGGCGCAATGGACGATGGCGGGTCTGGCAACGCTGCGTCGAGTACGACCACACGGCAGCGGCGGCGACGGCCCGACGGAATGGCCGACCGGACTGGGCGCACTGGCTCGAGACGGGGAGAGCGTGAGCGTGCGCCTCGACGAGCTCGCTGGCGGACGCGTCATTGCGCACCTCGACGCCCTCGTCGCGCTGCTCGGCGACGCGATCGACTCCGGCGCCTCCGTGAGCTTCCTCGCCGCCACCCCACGCGCAGCGCTGGCCGCCTACTGGGCCGCCGTCGCGGACGAGCTGAACGCCCGACGCTGCCGGATGGTTGCGGCGTTCGAGGGCGACCGCCTCGTCGGGGCCGTGCAGCTCAAGCTGGACACACCGCCCAACCAGCCGCATCGCGCCGAGGTCGCCAAGCTGCTCGTGCACCGGGCGAGCCGGCGCCAGGGCCTCGGCCGGCGGCTCATGGACACGATCGAGGCGATCGCGCGGGCGGAGGACCGCACGTTGCTCACCCTGGACACCCAGACGGGCAGCGATGCCGAGCGGCTCTACGCCGCCCTCGGCTGGACGCGCGCCGGCACCATTCCGGCCTACGCGCTGCGCCCGGACGGCACCCTTGCCGGGACGACCCTCTTCTACAAGCTGACTTCTGCGGGCGAGCGCTGAGGTGGTACACAACGACGCTGGAGGGACGTCATGTCAGAGCACGAGCTCACGCGACTGATCGCATCCGCCGACGATGCCATCAACCGCGAGGACTTCGATACGGTGATGGACTTCTACGCCGAGGACGCGACCCTGGTCGTCCGGCCGGGTCTGAACGTCACCGGCAAGACCCACATTCGCCAGGCGCTCGTCGCCATCGCTGAGCACTTCAACCACAGCCTCGAGGTGAGCCAGGGTGAGATGGTCATCATCGAGGGGGGAGACACGGCCCTCGTCCTGGCGAAGACCACTATCAACGCGAGCCAGCGATCCGACTCTCCCTTCGTGCAGGAGAGGAAAGCGACCTACGTCTTTCGATGGCAGAATGGACGATGGCTCTGCGTCGTGGACAACTCCTATGGAACGGAGCTGCTCGGCCAACCCTGAGCGATCGATCAGCGCAGCTTGAGGTCGCTCAGCGGCCGGCTGCAGCAGGCGAGGATGAACCCCTTGTCGATGTCCGATTTGCGGATCCCCCCGAGGTGGTTCATCTCCACGTCCCCGGAGAGCTTGAGCGTCTTGCACGTGCCGCACAGGCCGCGCTTGCACGAGGACGGGAGCGGAATGCCCGCCGCACGGGCCGCAGTGAGGATGGTGTCGGTGGACTTCGCTCGGATCGTCTTCCCCGCATTCGCGAACTCGATCGCGAAGTACGGCACGTCGTCCGTGGCTGATTCCATTTGCGGCGGAGTCGACGGTGGCTCTTCGATCTGAAACGACTCTTCGTGGTACCGCGCCATGTCGAACGCGAGCTCGGACAGGATCGCGCGCACGTTGCCCATGTAGGGAGCCGGACCGCAGCAATAGACTTCGCGCTCGAGCAGGTCCGGAAGCACGCGCCCGAGCAGGTCGAGGCTCAGATAGCCCGTGATCCCAGCCCACGTACGCTCGACGTCGGGACGATCGCACGCATAGCGAACCTCGAAGCCCGCCCGTCGCGCCGCCATTGCGTCGAGCTCCCTGCGAAACAGGAGATCCGCGGGCGTCCGCGCGGATTGCACGAAGACCACGTCGAGGTCGAGCGCCAGATCGTCGATGTACCGGCTCATCGACATCATCGGCGTGATGCCGCTCCCCCCGGCGAAGAGCGCGACCTTGCGCGCGGTCGAGCGCACGAGACTGAACGCTCCGGAGGGGCCGGTCGCATCGAGGCGCGATCCTGGCTTGAGGGTCTCATGCAGATGCCGCGAGACGACCCCGCCGGGGTGCCGCTTGGCGGTGATCGCCGCGCGATCGGGGCGCGTGGGCGTCGACGAGAGCGTGTAGCAACGGCTCACCGACACGCCGCCGATCTCGCACGTCAGCGTGATGAACTGCCCCGGATCGTAGCGAAAGATCGCCGGCTCCACCGACTTGAGCAGGAACGTCTTGACGTCGTGGCTCTCGTCGCGCACGCCGACACACTCGAGCGGCCCGACGTCACCGCTCCACACCAGCTCGGGCCAACGCAGGGTCGGGGAGGTGCCGGGCTCAGTGGCCATCGACGGCGAGTCCCTCCCGAGCCACCTTCACGTACCAGTCGATGAAGTTGACGACCATGTCTTCGGTCTCGGGCGACAGGGGTCCCGGAACGAAGGCCGACGAGGCCACCCCGGCTTGCGCCCACTCCGCGAGCTGCTTGTCCTGACGATTGGTCGCGTCCCAAACTCGCGTGAGATTCGCGACGTCGTAGTCGACACCCTCGACCGCGTCTTCATGCACGAGCCATTTCGTGGTGACCCGCGACTGCGTCGCCGAGAGCGGGATCACGCGGAACGTCATCGCGTGATCGCTCATGAAGTGGTGCCACGAGTTCGGGTGAGTCCAGAGCGACAGGTCGCTCGTGTCTGGCGACGCGAACGCGTGAAGGAGCTTGCTGCACGCAGGACGCCCGTCCATCGTCATCGAGCTGGCGTCGCCTACGAGCGGGAGCCGCGTCGTCCTGTACCAGAGGCCGTCGGGGAACTCGATCAAGTCGTGTGGAAGCCCAGCCGCGGCCCACGCCGCGCGTCGCTTCTCGATGAGCGCGGCGAACTCGGCGTCCTGCGGTGCCGCCGCCCCTTCGTTCTCGGGCAGGCCGTAGCCGAAGCCATACGCATGGAGCGCCACGAGCAGCTCGGGGTGATTCGCATCGCAATGGTAGCATTCACGGTTGTTCTCCATGATCAGCTTCCAGTTTGCGTTGGCCACGATCTCGACCTCGGCCGCGATCTTGAGCTTGTCCAGGCGGTAGGTCGCCAGGTACGGCATCAGGTCCTGCGTCGCTCGCTCGATCGACGCGGGCGGCTCATCGGAAAGGCAAAGGAAGATGAGCCCGCCGATCACCCGGCATTGCACAGGAGCGAGGCGGTAGGGCGAGGGATCGAACGAAGCGCCCATCGACGGCGCGTGGAGCAGGCGCCCATCCAGGCCGTACGTCCACTGGTGATAAGGGCAGACGATATTGGCGACGCCACCCCGAACCTCGTTGCAAATTCGCGACCCCCGGTGGCGACACACATTGTGAAACGCCTGTACGCCGCCATCTTCCTCGCGCACGATCACGATGGAATCGGTGCCGACGTTGACGACGTAGAAGTCGCCCGGCTCCCGCACGTCGCAGACCGTCGCCGCATAGAACCACTGGCGACGGAACACGGCCTCGAGGTCGAGCACGAACGCCTCGGGCGCCGTGTAGAGCGGGCCCGGCAGCCCGTGACCTCGCTCGCGCGCATCCAGCCAACCACGGTACAGGGCCGCGGCGTCGCCGCGATCGACGGACGCGGATTCCAGACGAAGATGCCGGCCGGGTCGAGCTCTCACGTTCCTCTCCAGTGCGCGGCAAGACCGCCACCCGCGCGCATGAGTCTACAACGACGGATGCGCTCGCACCCAGCCAATTCCCGCGCGGAAGCGATCATGCCGAGGAAGGTTTTCGCGCCAGCGCGGCGCCTGCCGTGATGAGCGCACAGGCCGCCGCGAGCGACCAATGCAGCGTCGCCCTTCCGCACGTGACGAGCAAGGCCGCGGTGAGCAAAGGAGCCGCGTAGGACAGGACGCCCACCGCGCGCAGGTTGCCGCGCTTCATGCCGAAGTCCCACAGGTAGTACGAGGCGCCCGCGGGGCCGGCACCGAGCGCGACGATCGCGGCCCACTGCCCGCCGTCACGCGGCCACACGGTGGTCTCCGAGACGAGGTGCGCGACGAGGGCCAGGAGGGAGGTCCCGAGGCAGAACCCCGCGACGATGTCGGTCGACACGGCGCCGTGGCGGCGCGAGAGCAGCGAATAGGCCGCCCACGTGAGCGCTGCCATCAAGGCGAGCAGGTAGCCGGGCCAGCTCGCCGCGTGCCACTCGCCGCGCGCGCGTGCCATCGCGAGGAGGACGATGCCCCCGAACGCGACGACCGCTCCGAGGACCGGACGCGCGCCCAGGGGTTCTCGCTCCGTGAAGCTCGCGCCGAGCACGAGCAGCAGCGGCCAGAGATAGTTGACCATGGCGGCCTCGGCCGGGGGCGCCAGGCGGAGCGCCGCAAAATAGAACGCGTGGTAGCCGAACATGCTGCCGATGCCGATCGCCCAGAGCTTGGGCGGCTGCTTGAGCGCGAGGACCGCGCCGGGGCGGAAGATCCAGCTCGCCGCTCCGACCGCGCCCGCCAGCAAGAGCGCCATGAACGTGAGCTGAAACGGTGGCACGTCGCCGGTGAGGGTCGTCAAGAGCGCCAGCGTCGACCAGAGCAGGATCGCGCCCAGCCCCGCGAACGTGCCGATTCGTTCGGACCTGCACGCGGCAGCCTGGATCATGCTCGTCGTTTCCACGCTGACGCGGCCCTCATCTTGGGGCGGTCACAAGACGCAGCAAAGGGCAATCGTCACCACCTCGGCGGAGCCTTCGGCCCGCGTCAGCCCGCGTAGGCCGCTTGGTCCGGCTCCGCCCCCTCGCTGGCGGCACCGATCCACGCCCGCATCTCGCGCTCGGCGCGCTCGCTCTGCAGGCGGCGACGGTCGGACTTCTTGTGGCGGAAGTCGAGCGGCGGCAGGAGGCCGAAGTTGATGTTCATCGGATCGAAGCGCGCGCCCTCGGGCCTCGGCGCGGTCACGTGGTGCAGGAGCGCCCCGAGGGCGGTCGCCTCGGGGGGCGGCGGCTGCACCTGTCCCCGCAGCCGCGCGGCGAGA
>JAHFDS010000716.1 GCA_023248855.1 Myxococcales bacterium | reverse complement strand
TGGGTCGGCGCCCGAAGGTTCCCCGGCGGCTTCCGCTCGCTGCCCCAGTTGCCCTTGCCCAGCGCCGCGATCGCGGCCGGATCCACCTCGTTCGAGGGGCCATCCGCGATCGCCCCCACGCGGCGCGCGACCCCCGCGTCCGGCACGCTGGTGGCAGGCGGCGCACCGATCACGGACAGACCGACCGCGATCAGGCCGAGCACCGCCACGCCCGCCGCGGCGAGCACCATGCGCCGGAGACTGGACGGCCTGATGGCCTCGAGATCGTCGAGATCGGCGCCGAGATCGGGCGTTTCTGCGACAGCGAGCATCGGTTCACTGGCGACGATGAATCCGGGGTCCTCGGCCGGTCGCTCGTCGGGCGCAGGCACCGGAGGCGCCGATGGCTGGATCTTCAGTGGCGCGATCGGTTCGACCGGGGGCGCGTCGGGCACGGGTGCGGCCGCGACGGCGCTCTGCGGCGCGGGGGCGACCGCCGACCTCGAGGGTGGCGGTGGGGGCGCGCCCGGCACGGGCTTTTCACGGCGGAACTCGGACGCTTCATCGACCGCGATCCAGTCGGTCCATCCGTTCCGCCACACGTAGATCTCGTCGCCCTGAGCCGTGTGCGCCACCGTGCGGCCCTCGTCGAGGTCGAACGGGCCGCGTACCTCGCCGTCGATCGACACGAACCAGGCCTTGTCGGCGGCTTGCGCGTCGGACAGGCGCGGGCCCTCGGCCAGCTTCACGGCCCCGGGGGCCGTCGTCGGAGCGTTCGAGAAGCCGGAGGTCCGGCTGTCCTCGAGTGGATTCGGCTGGAGATGCGAAGGTGCCGCCGGGTCGCGCACCGAGATGATCTCGCCGCAGGTCTTGCAGCGAATGCGCAGCAACCTGCGCGACAGCCTGTCGTCGGCGATGGAGTACCGTGTGCTGCAGCTTCCGCAGACGAACTTCATCGCCGCTCCGAGGGCCGCCCGATCGTATCACCGCCCCGGGACGGCGCACCCATTTCCCGGCCCCGCAAGCTGGCTGAGCAGGTCGCGGTCGAGCAGCATCGACGCACGGACATTCCCGAGCGCCGCCAGCATGCGCGTCTTGAGCCCCGGATGCGCGTCCTCCAGGCCGCCGAGCATGCGCTTGACCACCTGCCGCTGCTGATCCGGCAGGCCACACGACGGACATCCGCACCGGACCACAGGGTACTTGCGCTGCTCGGCGTACTCGATGAGCTCGTGCTCGAGGATATAGGCCAGAGGGCGGATGACGACGTTGCGGCCGTCGTCCGACACGAGCTTCGGCGGCATCGATCCCAGGCGTCCGGTGAAGAAGAGGTTGAGCATGAGCGTCTCGATCAGATCGTCGCCGTGGTGGCCGAGGGCGATCTTCGTGCACCCGAGCTCGACGGCGAGATCGTAGAGGAACCCGCGGCGGAAGCGAGAGCAGAGCGAGCACGGCGTCTGGCCGGGCGAGAGCTTCGCCTCCACGATGCGCGCGTAGTCCGCGGTGATCATGCGATAGGGCACGTCGCGGGTGCGCAGGTGCCCCTCGATGGCGGACGTGTCGTAGCCGGCCCAGCCCTGATCGACGTTGACCGCGATGAGCTCGAAGCGCACCGGCGCGCGGCGGCGCGCCATGAGGAAGAGATCCAGGAGCGCATAGGAATCCTTGCCGCCCGACACGCACACCATGATGCGATCCCCGTCGACAACCAGGCCGAAGTCGGCGATGCAACGGCCCACCTTGCCGGCGAGGCGCTGCTCGAGCAGGGAGCCGAAGCGAAGCTTGCCGCCTGCGTGCGTGCGGACCTGGTACAGCGTTTCCATCGACAGGACGTGTCACGTCACGGGCGCCGACGTCAAGTCCGGCGGCCGGCGGCGGCTCAGCGGCGCGTGGCGACGAACAGGTCCCGATCGCCGTCGCGATCGGAGACGAAGTAGAGCTCGCAACCGTCCGCGGACAGCGCCGGATCGGTGTCGAGTGCCGAGGGGCCGTTCGCGCCCACCATGTCCTCGAGGGGGCCGAAGTTGTCGGCGGCCTGTGCGCGCCGCGCTGCCACGAGGTGGTACTGACCGCCACCCGCCCGCCGCGAGAGGACCACGAAGCGCCGGTCGGCGCTGATGAAGGGTGCCCGGCACTCGTCGTCTCCGCAGCTCACCCCCGCGATCCCGTTTCGCACCGTCCACGTCATGTTGGTGCTCATGCGGCTGGCCGTCGCTGGACGCTTGCCGCGCACCAGCACGGCGTAGAGGGTGTCGGGGGTCGTGCTGATGTCGAGGTCGTCGGCGTCCGGCTGCGAGAGCGACGGCACGCTCAGGGCGACACCGTTCGGGTAGTCGAAGTAGTAGATGTCGTAACTGCCCGTGCGGTTCGACGAGAAGTACACGCGGGCACCGTCATTGGCGAAGCTCGGGCCGCGATCGCTGGCACCGTTGCTCGCGCCACCGAGCAGCTCGGGCACACCCCACTGCTCATCGCGCGCGCCGCGCTGGGTCCGCCAGAGATCGTCGCCACCGGCCCCGTTGCCGCGATTCGACGAGAAGACGAGCGCCAGGCCATCCGGGGACAGGTGCGGTCCCTCCTCCAG
>JAHFDS010000019.1 GCA_023248855.1 Myxococcales bacterium | reverse complement strand
TGTCAGCATCGGCACTAGGGCCTGTCCCTGAAGTCCACCACCACGCCCATGCGATCTCCTACGTTCCTGATTTCCCTCACCCCCGACCCCTCTCCCGTGGGGAGAGGGGCGTCGGAAAGTCCCCCTCTCCCATCGGGAGAGGGGGTTGGGGGTGAGGGAAAAGAAGCCGAATGCACCGAGAGTTCAGGGACACATCCTAGAGCATGTCCATCCGCTGCAGCGCGCGGCGCATCTTGGTCAGCGCCTGCTCTTGCAGCTGCCGGATTCGCTCCCGAGACAGGTGGTACTTCTCGCCGATCTCCTTGAGGGTCAGCTCCTCGTCCGAATCCAGCCCGAAGCGCTGCCGGAGGATGTCCGCCTCGATGGGCTTGAGGCCCACGAGGAGGCGACGCACCTCGTCCGTCAACTGCTCGTCGGCCATCCGGTCCACCGGAGCGCGTTCGTCGAGGTCCTCGTCCGCGATGAAGTCGATGAACTTGCGGCCGTCCTCGTCGTTGACCGGACGATCGAGCGAGAAGGACTGTTCGGACAGGTAGGTCCGCATCTTCTCGATCTTGAAGGCCGGGATCTGCGTGGCCTCGCCGAGCTCCTCCGGGGTCGGCTGACGCCCGAGCTTGGCACCGAGCTCGCGATTGGCCTTCGCGAGCCGGTGGTACGCCTCGATCATGTGCACAGGCAGCCGGACGGCGCGCCCCTTGTCGGCCAGGGCCCGGCTGATGGCGTGCCGGATCCACCACGACGCGTAGGTCGAGAAGCGGTAGCCCCGGCGGTAGTCGAAGCGCTCGACTGCCTTCATCAGACCGATGTTGCCCTCCTGGATCAGGTCCGCGAGCGGCATGCGCCCGTAGTTGAACCGCCGCGCGATCGAGACCACCAGGCGGAGGTTGGCCTTGACGAACTCGTTCTTCGCCGCCAGAACGCGACGAGCAGCCTCGTGCACCGCACCGAGCCAGTGCTTGAACGCACGCGACTTGTGCGAGAAGGGCAGCAGCCCAGGCACCGCGCGCCCAACGCCCGTCAAGGCGATGGCCTCCACCTCGCGGATCGCGACGTCGACATAGCGCCGGTCGAGGTCCAGCGTGCGCAGACGCTCCGCAACGCGCTGCGCCGCCGCTGCGAGCTTGGGCTGCATGCGCGAGAACGCGCGGGCGTCGGGCTCACCCGCGTCGGCCCCAAGGTCGCGCAGCAACTTTCGCAGCGTGACGAATTCCTTGAGGCTGTTTTCGAGCACCCGCTCGACCACCTTGAGCATGTGATCCGTCGCGGGGGCAAAGCCGAGCAACCGCCGCCACATCTCGATCTCGAGGACCTCGATGCGCTGGGCGCACTCGACCTCCTGCTCGGGCCGGAGCACCGAGAGCGCCGCCATGTCGCGGAAGTACATCGACAGGAAGCTGGAGTCTTCGCTGCGCTCCTTGCGCGGCTCCGGCACGGCGACCGGCCCGTCCTCGACCGACTCGTCCGCCGGCGCGGGCTCGCTCGCCAGGAGATCGGCGTCCGCGTGCTCGATCCCGAGCGCCTCGCCTTGATCGTCACTGACCTCCGCGACCTCGAGCTCCGATTCGCTGCGGATCGGGGCCTCGGCCGGCTTTTGAATCGGCTTGCTGCTCCGACGACGCTGCTTCGAGATGGTCACGTGTCTCTCCTTCGTGTGGCGTGCGCACGTTCATGCGCCTCAACCAGCACAACGCTCTGCGCCCGCATTCTGTTCCCGGGCCAGTACCTCACGAAGAACTTGGGTCCGCTGACACGCAGCGGCAAGGCCACCAGCCGGTTCCTGATAGGACGCACGAGCGCGGCCCGGGTTCCTGGCCGGAGAGTGTTTTCCGGTCCGGGGACCGGAGCGGGCGAATCGTCAGGTGCCGCTTCGGCGTTCGGCCAGGATGAGGATCTGCGGAGACGCGACACCGAAGAACCGACCCCGCGTGCCGAGCGCACCCGAGACCTCGATTACGCGGAAGTCGGCGTGATGCAACATCTTTCCTAGCTCGTGAAGGCTGTAGGCCCGGATCGAGATGTCCTGCTCGACCTGACGGCCATCGTCGAACACGATCGACCTTCGCGACACCAGGCGGCTCGTGAAGTAGTTGAAATCGACCTCCTCCAGCACGACGCAGCCGTCGCCCTCCCACCAGATGCGAGTGGGGAGATCGGCGACGATGTAGTCCCGATTCACGACGTCCAGTAGGAGCCGTCCCCCCGGCTTGAGCGCGCGCGCGATGCTCTGGGTCACGCGCCGGTTCGTCTCGTCGTCGAAGAACCCGAAGGTCGTGAAGGCACAAAATGCCGCGTCGAACCGGGCGTCGAAGCTCAGCTCGCGCATGTCGCCGTGAATGAAGTCTATCTGCAGCTGGCGCCTTTGCGCCTCGTCGGCGGCACGGATGAGGAGCGGCAGCGACAGATCGAGCCCCGTCATCTTGTGGCCCTTGGCGGCGAGCTCGAGCGTGTGCCGGCCGTAGCCGCAGCCGAGGTCCAGGATGGACATCGGACCCGAGGGTGGCGAACCGCCCGGGATCGGCTGAGGAAGCAGGCTGGAGAGGATGAACTCTGCCTCCTTCTGGGTCTGGCGCGGCGTCATGAACGGCAGCGTGCGGAGGTAGTCCTCGTCGAACACCTCCTCGAACCACTGCTTCACACGGCGCTTCCGCTTCGCCACGTCGTTCTCCGCGGGCGGCGTCGCGACGCGGCGCGTTTCGGATTCGATGGCGGCGGCGACGGCGCTCGACGGCATGGTGGGCAACCCGGGAGGCGTCGGGCTCGCCGAAGGGGGCAGCACGACTGGAGCCAACGCTGCGGGCGGCGCGACTGCGGCGAGGGGCGCGGGAGGAGGCACGGAGACCTTGGCCGCGAGCGCCACACCGGTCGGCGGTGTCATCGCCGGCAACGGACCCGTGGCGGGCCCGTTCGGTGCGGCAACCGGCGAAGGCTGCGCGATCACAGCGGCCACCGGAGCCGGAGCGGCCATCGGCGGTGCGACGGGTGCGGGCGACGCGATGAACACTGCGGCCGGTGCCGCGAGCGGGGCCGCAGACGCGGCTTCCTCGGCAGGCTTCGGAGGAGGCGGAGCGCTGGGCCGGACGGTGCGCACGAGGTCTCCCTGCTCGCGCCTGAGGGCCTCGTTCAGGGCCAGCGGCAGAGGAGCGGTGTGGACCTCGTTCATGAGCTCGATGTCGTCGGTGCCCAGCTCCTCCCCGGGCTCCTCGCCAGAGGGATACCGCGTCGGACTGGAGAGGGCGGCGGCGATGACGCTGGCCGCGATGGGCGTGCGCTCACGGAGCGGCGCCGCCGGCATCTGGTCGCGCCTTGCGGACGCCCCTGGTACGAACGCCGCGACACTGGAGTCGATGGGTCGGAGCGCAGGCGCCGCTGGCGCCTCGGCGATCGCGGGCGTCGGCAGCGCGCGGTAGGGGCCCGTCTGATGGCTCGTGCTGGCGGAAGCGGCGGCCTGCGGCCCGGCACCCGCGACGGCCGCGCCCAACCTCACGGCGGCCGGCATCGGCTCCGGTGTCAGCTCATGGAGCTCCGAGGCATCGAGCTCCTCGCCCTCGCGAGGCTCGTCGAGGTCGATATCGATCGGAATCGACACGTCTCGCTCGTGGGTCGCGAGCGGCGTATCGCGGACCCGTCGCATCGATTCGGTCGTCCGCGCCGCGCCCTCTGCCGCGGCCGCCTCGGCTCCGGCATCGCCTTCTCGACGGGTCACTGGATCCCCAGCTCCGCGAACGCGCTCGTTCGCACTACGCAGCCCTCTCCGGCCGATCCTGGCGTGCAGAGCCTCGACGCTGGCCGATCCGCTCACCCACGCGGACCTTCTGGCCTCGCCGCACCTCGAGCTCAACCTGCCCCGGCCCGAAGATCGCGATCACGGTCGATCCGAGGTTGAAGACGCCAACCTCTCCGCCACGCTCGATGGGCAGGGGCAGATGCTGGGCAGGGTCGACGCGCTGGCGCCGCCGCGTCCCCGCCCGGAAACCCGGAGCGTAGGAGAGCGTCATGTTGCCAACCCCCGTCGCGGCCACCATGAGGAGCGCCGTGCGCTCCCCTTCCGAGCCGCCCTGACCCTTCGCGCCATCGATGAACGTGACCACGCGCTCGTTGACGGTGAAGAGGCCTGCCACGTGCCGCACAGCAGGTGGATTCACCGGAAACAGCGCGCCAGGCACGTAGCGAGCGCTGGAGATCAGGCCCGTCACGGGCGAGTGCACACGGTGATAGTCCGCCGGACAAAGGTAGATCGTCGTGTAGGTGCCGCCCTCGAAGCGCTCTGCCTCTGCCGGATCGCACAGCAGAGCCTCCAGGGTGTAGTCGCGTCCCTTGGCCTGCACCATGCGCCCGCGGGAAATGATCCCATGCTCGACCACCACGCCGTCGCAGGGCGAGACCACCGCGTCCGCCCGCGCGTCGACGGGTCGGGCTCCCCCGTGCAGGCGCCGGGTGAATACCTCGTTGAAACTCTGATAGGAATCCAGCCGTTGCTCGGCGGCCTCGGTGAGGTCGATACCGAAATGGGTCGATAGACGCCGGTAGAGAGGCGCCCGGAATCGGGTAGGCACCTTGCGGTCGGCAAGCCAACCGACCAGCTTGGTGTACGCACGCTTCGGGGCCCACCGGAGCAGGTCCACCCGCGCACGCTCCCAGAGTGCAGACTCGGACATCGTCGTCATGCGCTGCGCGCGCGGTACCGAGTGTACCGTAGGTAGGGCCTACAGCCAACTGCGCAAGGAGTTTTGATTTGGGGGGTCGGGTCGGCCGCCTTCGGGGCGCCCCCGATGGGGACCGCCGACGGGTGCCGGGCGCGCGGATCAGATGTCGAAGTAGAGGGAGAACTCGTACGGGTGCGGTCGTAGCCGGACCGGGTTGATCTCGTTCTCGGTCTTCCACTCGATCCACATGTCGATGACGTCGCGCGTGAAGACGTCGCCCTTGAGCAGGAAGTCGTGGTCCTTCCGCAGGGCGCCGAGCGCCTGTTCGAGCGAGCCCGGAGCGCTCGGCACGTCCTTGAGCTCCTCAGGTGACAGGGAGTAGATGTCCTTGTCGAGCGGATCGCCGGGGTTGATCTTGTTCACGATGCCGTCGAGGCCGGCCATCATCATCGCGGCGAACGCGATGTAGGGGTTGCAGGAAGGATCCGGGGTGCGGAACTCGAGGCGACGCGACTTCGGCGAGCTGGTGCCGATCGGGATGCGGATGGCGGCCGAGCGATTGCGCGAGGAGTACGCCAGGTTGACCGGTGCCTCGAAGCCTGGGACCAGACGCTTGTAGCTGTTCGTCCCTGGGTTCGAGAACGCGCAGATGGCCGAGGCGTGCTTGAGGATGCCACCAATGTAGTAGAGCGCAGCCTCCGAGAGGCCGCCGTACTTGTCACCCGCGAAGAGAGGCTTCTCCGTCTTCCACAGGGACTGGTGGCAGTGCATGCCGGAGCCGTTGTCGCCGTAGAGAGGCTTGGGCATGAACGTCGCGGTCTTGCCGTGCTTTCTGGCGACGTTCTTGATGACGTACTTGTACCAGCACAGCTTGTCGGCCATGTCGGTCAGCGTCGAGAAGACCATGTCGATCTCGCACTGACCGCCGGTCGCGACCTCGTGGTGCTGCGCCTCCATCGGGATGCCGAGCTGCTCGTGCAGGATGAGCGTCATCTCGGTGCGAATGTCCTGCAGCGAGTCGACCGGCGGAACCGGGAAGTAGCCGCCCTTGTTGGCGGGCTTGTAGCCGAGGTTCGGAAATTCCTCGCGGCCGCTGTTCCACCGTCCTTCGACCGAGTCGATGAAGTAGTAGCCGCTGTTGATCGTCGAGTCGAAGCGGATGTCGTCGAAGATGAAGAACTCGGCCTCGGGGCCGAAGAAGCAGGTGTCGGCGACGCCGGTCTGGCGGAGGTACGCCTCGGCCTTCTTCGCGATGTTGCGCGGATCGCGCGAGTACGGCTGGTACGTGATGGGATCGACGATGTCGCACAGCAGGACCAGCGTCGGGACCTCGAAGAACGGATCCATCTTCGCGGTCTTGGGATCGGGCACGTATGCCATGTCGGAGGCGTGAATCGGCTGCCAGCCGCGGATCGACGAGCCGTCGAAGGCGTAGCCCTCGGTGAAGATGTCCTCGGTGAGGCGGCTGATCGGCATCGAGATGTGCTGCCAGATGCCCGGGAAATCGATGAACCGGAAATCGACCATCTTTGCGCCGTGCTTCTCGGCGAACTTGAGGACTTCCTTCGGCGTCATTACGTCTCCTGTTGTACGTCGTTGCGCTAGACCGCGTCCTCGCCGGTCTCGCCGGTGCGGATACGGATCACTTCCTCGATCGGGGTGACGAAGATCTTGCCGTCACCGATACGACCCGTCTTGGCGGCGCTGGAGATGGCCTCGATGATCTGGTGCACCATGTCGTCCTTGGCAATGATCTCGATCTTCACCTTGGGGATGAAGTCGACGACATAGGCCGAGCCCCTATAGACTTCCTTCTTGCCGCCGGTGCGACCGAAGCCCTTGACCTCCGTCACCGTCATCCCCTGCACGCCCACCTCGGACAGGGCCTCTTTGACCTCATCCAGCTTGAACGGCTTGATGATTGCCTCGATCTTCTTCACGATTCCCTCCAAGGGAGACGGCCGAGGTAGAGCCTAAGCCGCCGCTTGTTTCGGGCTGGTTTCACTCACGTTAGGAGCTCACAGCCAAGTGACCGTCAGGGCACGACCTGGATGGCGCCAGCCATGCCGGTGCCGTTCACCGCGCCGTGATTCATACAGAAGTAGCCGAACACTCCCTCGACATTGAACGTGACCATCACGGGGCTGGTGGACATCGCTGGAATGGGATTGCCCGCCTGCGGACCCGGCTTGAGTGGGTGCACCGAGGACGCGGCGATGTTGACGGACTGCCCCGCCTTGATCTGGATGCACTTGGGCGCGTAGTTGAAACCCATCGTCGAGATCGCCCGCGGGTCGGCCGCCGCCGTGTGGTCGTCGAAGGTGGTGCAGCTCGCGAAAGCCACACCCATTCCCCCCGCGCCGGCTCCGCCGGCACCCGCTCCGCCGGCACCCGCTCCGCCGGCACCCATTCCGCCGGCACCCGCTCCGCCCGTGCCCATTCCGCCCGCGCCTGCGCCCGCGCCTCCCTTGGCGTCATCACCACAGCCACATGCGAACGCCAGCACCGACACCAGAGCCCAGCGTGTTGTCATCGATCTCCTCCGACGTTCCGCACGCCCAGGAGGAGCGCACGCCGCGGCATCTTGTCGCAGGCGTCCTTGCGAGTAAAGCTCATCTCGAAAGCAGCGCCCGGTGCAGCTCACGCAGCAGGCCCGGCCCCCGATAGATGAGGCCCGTATAGACCTGCAGCAGCGAGGCACCCGCCCGCAGCTTCGCGATCGCAGAGTCGGGGCTGTCGATGCCGCCAACGCCGATAATCGGCAACGGGCTGCGCGCATGGACGGCGGCCACCATCGCCGTGCTGCGAGCTGCAAGCGGGCGGCCCGAGAGCCCCCCAGCCTCCTGGGCGTGCTCCTCGCCCTCGACGCCCTCACGCGACAGCGTCGTGTTCGATACGACGAAGCCGGCGACACCGGAGTCGTGTGCGGCGGCGACGGCATCGTCGAGCTCGTCTGGCGCGAGGTCGGGAGCCAGCTTCACCAGGACGGGCGGCGCGCGGCGCGTCGGTGGCGCGCGCTCGGCCACCCTGGTCGATACGCTGCGGAGCAGCGCCGCGAGGGGGTCGCGGCGCTGGAGGTCGCGCAAGCCCGGGGTGTTCGGGCTCGAGACGTTGACGACGAAGTAGTCGGCGTGGGTCGCCAGCCGATCCACCGAGAGGCAGTAGTCCTCGGCGGCTCGCTCGTTCGGCGTGCTCTTGTTCCTGCCGAGGTTGACCCCGATGGGGACCCGCTGCCTGCCAGCAGACGCCAGATGGCCGGCGACCGCCACGGCACCGGCGCTGTTGAACCCCATCCGGTTGACGAGGGCGGCGTGCGCCGGCAGCCGGAACAGTCGCGGGCGCGGATTGCCCGGCTGGGGCTCGGCCGTCACCGAGCCAATCTCCACGAAACCGAAGCCGAGCGCCGAAAGAGCTGGCACCGCTGCCCCGTCCTTGTCGAGCCCCGCGGCGAGCCCGATCGGGCTCGGGAATCGGAGGCCGAACAGGTCGACCGCAAGGCGCGGGTCGGGGCGCGGCGCCAGCGCACGAGCCAGGGCGAGCAACACGGGGGATCGGGAAACCCGCGCCAGCATCCCGAGGACCAGGTGGTGCGCGTCCTCCGGATCCATGCGGAAGAGGAACGGCTTGAGGAGCGCCCGGTAGAGCACGCTCACCGGGATCCTCTCATGGACGGTGCTCGCCCTTGACCTGCGCCATCTCACGCCGGAGGTCGGCGATGAGGAGGTCGAGCTTCGAGTACTTCTCGTCCCCTCGTCCATACACGGCCGCCTCCACCAGCGTCCTCCACTGGGTCTCGAGGCGCGCGCCGTAGGCCTTCTTGAAGGCGTCGTACTCCGCGCGCACGGCCCGGAAGCGGGCCTCGACCTCCGCGGGCGAACGCGCGCGCGCTGCAGTGACGGCCTTCGGTCGCGCCGGACGAGCGATCGGGTGAGACTGGGGGCGGGCGGTGCCCGGCACCACGGGCGCCTCGCGCGCAGACGCGGACACCACGGGAGCGGCAGGCGACGGTGGCGCGGCAAGGGGCGCTGGTCGTCCCGCAGGGGCTGGGATCGACGAGTGCGACGGACGCAAGGCGAAGACGGCGCCGCCACCCAACAGCACGACCAGGCCGCCCGCAGCCGCCAGCCGCGCGACGGACCGGCGCGGCGACGGCGGACGCTGAACCATCTCCGTCTCCGAGTGCACACGCTCCGCAAGCTCAGGCGGCGGCGAGGACGCCCGAGGCGGGCGGGGCAGCGGCCCCACGAAGCTCGCGCCCTCGATCGAGCGCGCGAACGAGAGGGTGCCGGCCTCGCCGGCGTTGAGCTCGACGAGCAGATGCGCCAGATCCTGGACCGCCGCCGCCTTGAGGAACGCGCGCTCCTCCTCGATCTCGTCCTCGAACAGCTGCCGCACCAGCTGACCCAGGAGATCCGAGGAGAACGTCGGATCCACCTGGTAGAGCTTGCGCTGCAGCGCGTCCCGCAGATCCTCGGCGACCTGGAAGCGATCGCGCGGGTCCGGTGCCAGCGCTCGCGCGACCAGCGCGTCGAAGTCGGGGTCGAGCCCGGGCACGCGACTCGACGGCCGGGCCACGTTGCCTGACGCGATCGTGCGGGCGATGTCGCGCAGCGGGAAGTTTGGCTTGAACGAGTAGAGCCGCGCTCCGGTCAGGAGCTCCCAGAGCATGACCCCGCACGAGTAGACGTCGGTACGCCGGTCGATGCTGCGCCCGCGAATGATCTGCTCGGGCGCCATGTATCCGAACTTGCCGAAGCCCACGCCCGGATCGGCGGCGGCCATCTGGGCGCGGCTCCGCGCCACGCCGAAGTCGATGATCTTGACCTCGCCCTCGAGCGACAGCATGACGTTGGGGGGAGAGATGTCGCAGTGGACGATGCCGAGCTCCTTGCCCGTATCGTCGGTGCGACGGTGCGCGTGCGCCAGGCCCTTGGCGACCTCACACACGATGGAGAGCGCGAGCTGAGGCGGCACCGCGACCGAGAGCTCCTGGCAGCGCGCGAGCGTCCTGCGGAGATCCCGCCCCTCCACGTACTCGATCGCCAGAAAGTACTCCGGGCGTGCAACACCCGACGTCTCGACCCGTCCGACCTCGTAGACCGAGGCGATGTTGGCGTGCTGGAGGCGCACGGCGATCTGCGCCTCCTCGATGAATCGCTGGATGAACTCCTGATCGGCCGCGAGCTCGGGCAGGACCTTCTTGATGATGCAGGTCTTCTCGAAGCCCTGCATCTCGCCGATGCGCGCGAGGAAAATCTCCCCCATGCCGCCCCGCGAGAGCCGGCGCAGCAGAAGGTAGCGCCCGAACACGGCGGGCAGGGGGGCGGCGGAGCTGGGCCGCACGGCGGCCATCAGGCGAAGCATACTCAAGTTCGCATCGGCGCGTGCTACCGTGAGGCGTGCGCGGCGTCGCGCGCTGGGCCCTCCTGTTCTCACTCGCAGCCTGCACGGAGGAGGCGCGATTCACGCTGCGCGTCGAGGGTGCGAGCCGTGCCGAGGTGGATCCGCTGACGGACCCGCGCCTGACCGTGCTGCGAATCCTCGACGACCAGACCGGGCGCGCGATCGGCGAGGCTACGGTCCTGCCGGGCCAAAAGCACGCGATCGGCACGATGCCGCCTGGTGAGCTCGACCTGCGGGTGGAGGGCTTGTCGCAGAGTGGCCTTCTGCTCGCGCTCGGACGCACTCGCGCCGCCCACCTGTCCACGGACGCCCCACGCGGGGTGCTGGTGGCGCTGCGCAAGCCGATGGGCCTAGTCCTGAGCTCGAGCGGTCTCGATCTCGTGGACACGGCAGCCTCGTCGGACCAGGGCGCCTCGATCCCGATCGCCGGCGCAAGAGCCGTCGCGGCGACGCACGACGGTCGGTCACTCCTCGTCGCGGCCGAGAGCTCCCTGGCTCGACTCTCCACCAGCACGCTGACCGAGGAAGCTCGGAGCGATCTCGCCGGCAACGCCAGGGCGCTGGCCGTGGATCCACGAGATCGGACCGTGGCCGCGCTGCTTGCGGATCGCGTGGTGCTCATCGGTGTCGACGGCATCGGCCAACCCACCGGGGAAATCGGGCCCCAGGCGGCGCTCCTGGCCGCGCCCCTCGCCGCTGCGTTCTCGCGGGATGGAGAGACGCTGTACGTGGTGAGCGGGGCGCTGCCTGCCTGCGGCGGCGGCGGGCAATCCCTGGTCAGCATCGAGCGCACGTCCGGCGCCACCGCCGCGTCCATCGCGCTCGACCAGCCGGTCGCCGATGTGGCCGTGCATGCCGGCACCGGCCGCGTGCTCCTGGCGGCTCCCTGCGCCGGCAAGGTGCTCGCCCTCGATCCCTCGGGCGGCGCGATCACCGATCTGTTCGCGGCGCCGGGCGCGTCGGATCTCGCGGCGGTCGGTGACGCGGTCGTGGTGGTCGGGGATGCGGCGCTCAGTGGTCCCGCCTCCCTCACCGTGGGCGATCTCGTGGGCGGCAGCGCGAGCCAGGTCGCCTGGGATCCACCGCGCTTCTCGGGCACGTTCTCCGATCCGCGCGCCCAGAGCCGGGTCGACCTGCTGGTGGCGCCTACGCGGCTACATGCCCGAGACGTGTCCTTGTCGGCGGACGGGCGGCGGGCCCTCCTGTCGGCCTCCCTCGACTACGAGGGCATGTTCCCCGCGCTGGCGCCGGGCAATGGCTTTTCATGCCAGGGCGTGCTGCAAGCGAGCACCGAGGGCGTGTGGGGCATCGATCTGTCCTCGGGCGCGACCTGGCTCGAGCGACGCGCGCAGGAGACCGTTCGCACCTGCAAGCTCAGCTGCGTCTTGCAGGCGCTGCCCGTGCCGTTCGAGATCCAGTGCCAAGGCAGAGGCGTTGCGCAGCCCTTCCAGACGCGTGGCGTGCATTTCCTGTTCGGTGGCACTTGAGGGCGCTCGTGCCCGCCTGCGCGATGCTCGTGGCCCTGGCCGGCCGGGCCGAGGCGCACGCGCGGGCGATCGCGGTGCTCGAGTACCGGGCCGGAGTGACCGCGCTGCCCGGCCTGGGTGATCGACTCGCCTCCGTGCTGGGCCGCGCGACCTCGCTCCAGGTCGTGGGCCCGGCAGAGGCGAGGCGCAGGCTGCCTCGGGTCGACGAGAGGGTCGCGAGGTGCGCCGGCGACCCGCGCTGCGTTGCGGACCTCGGCAGCAAGCTCGCGGTCCAGGAGGTCCTGCTCGTGGGCCTGTCTCAGCTCGGCGACGTGGTGCTCGCGCTGCAGCGCGTGGTGGTCGCCGACGCACAGGTCGCCGCACGAGAGGCCGAATCATTGGCGCCCCGTGCCAGCCCGAGCGATGGCGATCTCATGCGCTACCTGCAGGCGCTCCTGCCCGCGGAAGACTTCGTTCGCTTCGGAGAGATCCGCGTGAGCGCCACGCCGGCCGGGGCGCGGGTGTTCCTCGATGGCCAGCCGCGCGGGGCGCTGCCCCTGTCGCCGCTGCGGGTGCGCGCGCCGAGCCAGTACACGGTCCGCGTGGCCA
Organism: Myxococcales bacterium; assembly: GCA_023248855.1. Lineage (GTDB taxonomy): Bacteria > Myxococcota_A > Polyangia > JAHFDS01 > JAHFDS01 > JAHFDS01. The sequence goes on along the minus strand of JAHFDS010000019.1, from coordinate 29,845 downwards.
AGGCCGGCTTCTCCGACTTCACCGTCAAGCTCGACGTACCACCCGAAGGGGTGGTCGAGGTCAACCCCACGTTGCAACCCCTGGCCGAGCCAGCGGCCTGGTGGCGAAGGTGGTGGATCTGGGCCGCCGCGGGCGCTGTCGTGGCCACGACAGCGATCGTGATTGCCGCGAGCTCTGGTGGCAGCTCGCGCGTCGAGGTCGTCATCCAGCGCTAGTGCCGCTCGTCAGAAGTTTGACCGGAGTAGAGTTGTGGAGAGAAATCGTCGAGCGCCCTGTGTGCGGCACTCGCGAGCGCAGAGCGCGAGCAAACGAGACACCTAGTGCTGTCCGTGATTGCAGTGAAATCACTAGGTGTTTGTCTTGCGCACGCTCCGCGTGCGCGAGTGCTGCCGGCCAGCTGGCAGGCGAAGGCTGCTCCGAGCTCAAGTGCCGTCCGATTATTGGCGGGCAGCACTAGGTTCAGAGGTCGAGCTTGAGCAGCAACGCGTCCTCGCGATCCTCCACATAGTAGGCAGGTCGAACGCCCACCAGGCGATAGCCGAGGCGACGATAGAGCGCGTTCGCCGGCGCGTTGGTCCGACGGACCTCGAGGGTGACCTCGCGTGCACCGCGCTGCCGTCCCCCACGAGCGACGTGCTCGAGCAGGCGCGTCGCGTGACCGCGGCGGCGCTCCTCCTCGGCGGTCGCGAGGTTGAGCACGTGGACCTCGTCGGCGACGAGCCAGTAGCAGACGAAGGCCAGGACGTCGCCCGTGCCGCCGAGCTTGACCACGTCGATGCGGGACCAGGCGCGCTCCAGCTCCTCGAGGAACTGGTGACGAGTCCACGGGACACCCCCGTCGCGAGAGATGGCCACGACGACGTCGAGGTCGACGTGGGAGATCGGCAGGATCGCGAAGCGAGGGCCCCGCCCCTGCTCGTCGTTCACGCGGCGCCCTCGAGCAGGCGCGCCCACAGCGCCTCGCGCCCCTCGCGCGTCTGGCTGGAGAACCCGACGGGCGGGGCGGGCAAGGCGAGGCCCGCCCGCACGAACGCCGCGCGCGCCGCCTCGAGGGCCGGCTTGCGCTCGTTGCGCGCGAGCTTGTCCAGCTTCGTCAGCACCAAGCAGGGTCGCCGATGGGCCGACAGCAACCACTCCACGAGGTCGCAGTCCTCGGCTTGCACGCCGCGCCGAGCATCGACGATGACCACCACGGCCGTGAGCGTGGGGCGATCCGCGACGTAGCCCTCCACCAGGGTCTTCCAGGCCGCTCGCTCCTGCTGGGACACGCGCGCATACCCGTAGCCCGGCAGATCGACGAAGCGGAGCTCCGCCTTCCCGAGGGGCTGCACACGGAAGAAGACCAGGCCGCGCGTCCTGCCGGGCGTGCTGCTCGTCCTGGCCAGGCCCTTTCTCGCGGCGAGGGTGTTGATGAGGGACGACTTGCCGACGTTCGAGCGCCCCGCGAACGCGATCTCGACCGGGCCCACCTCGGGCCAGCTGCCCGGCGCGCGCGCTTCGACCAGGTACTCGGCGAGCGGAACGTCCACGGGCTCACTCTACCTCGGGCGCTCGACGCCGCAGGCCACGTGGTGTCAAATGCGCTGGGTGCGGGTCATGGGGCTGACGGGAGGCATCGGCAGCGGCAAGAGCGCCGTGGCGCGAATGTTCCGCGAGCTCGGCGCCGAGGTCATCGACGCCGACCAGGTCGCCCGCGACGTGGTGGAGCCGGGCCAGCCTGCGCTCGCGGAGATCGTCGCCACCTTCGGCCGCGACATGCTCGGACTCGACGGGCGGCTCGACCGAAAGCGGCTCGCGGAGCTCGTCTTTGGGGACGCGGAAGCACGCCGCAAGCTCAACGCGATCACGCACCCGCGCATCGGGGCCGAGACAGCGCGCCGCATCCAGACACTCTCGGCTCGAGGAGCCCCGGTCGTCCTCTACGAGGCGGCGCTGCTGGTCGAAAATGGCCTGCACGCCGGGCTCGGAGGTCTCATCGTCGTCTCCGCACCGGAGGAGGTCCAGATCGCGCGGGTGATCGCGCGCGACGGCCTCTCGGAAGCCGAGGCCCGCGCGCGCATCGCGGCGCAGCTGCCGCTCGCGGCCAAGGTCGCCGCAGCCACCCACGTCATCGACAACTCCGGCCCGCTCGAGCGCACCCGCCAGCAAGTCGAGCAGGCGTGGCAAGAGATACGAGGAGCCGCATGAGTCGAAAACGCAAGAATGGCTCGGCAGCCGTGAGCGCCCCCCCAAAGCCGAGCGAGGTGCTGCTCGTCACCGGGTTTCCGGCCTTCACGGCGCGCCGCATCGCCCTGGGTGCTCTCGAGCAGGACGGCTCGGCGCACGTCTTTCTGCTGGTGCGCGCCAAGTTTCGCGCAGCCGCCGAGGCGCTGGTCGCAGCGCTGTCGCCCGAGCAGCGGGAGCGCATCGAGCTCGTGGAAGGAGACGTCTGCAACATGGACCTCGGCCTGTCCGGCGAGGATCACCGGAGGATCGCAGAACGCATCACCACGATTCACCACCTGGCTGCCGTCTACTACCTCGGCACGCACGAGCGCGAGGCCGAGCGGGTCAACGTCGAGGGAACGCGCGAGGTGCTGGGGTTCGCGCGCGAGTGCGCACACCTGCGGGCGCTCGTCCATTACAGCACCGTCGGTGTCGCGGGCGGTCGCAAGGGCGTTGTGCTCGAGGACGACCTCGACTGCGGCCAGTCCTTCCGCAATCACTACGAGGAGACCAAGTTCCGCGCCGAGAAGCTGGTTCGCGAGGCGATGCGCCACTTGCCCTGCGTGGTGCTCCGGCTCGGCACCGTCGTGGGCGACTCGCGAACCGGTGAGATCGACAAGTTCGATGGTCCCTACTCGCTCATCGTCCTCATCGCCGAGTCTCGCGTGGACTTGCCGCTGCCACTGCCGGGGCGCGGCAACGCCCCGTTGTACCTGGCGCCGATCGACTGGGTAGTCGCGGCGGCCCTGCAGATCGCCGGCGACCCGCGCGCGATCGGCCGGACGTTCCACCTGGTCGACCCCTGTCCGCTGCCCGCCCGCAAGATCTACGCGCTCGTGGCGGAGCACGCGAACCGCAGGCCCCCGCGGACGACTCTGCCGATGGGGCTCGCGCGTGCCTTGCTGCGAGCGCCGGGCCTCGAGCGCGTGACGCGCGCTCCGCTCGCGCTCCTCGACGCGCTCGATCATCTCGTGCTCTACAACTGCCGTGGCACGCTCGAGCTCCTCGCAGGCACGGGGCTCGCGTGCCCCGCCCCGGAGACCTACCTCGAGACCCTCGTGCGCTACGTGCGCACCGTTCGCGCCGACCGCCGCCGGGTCGAGGACGACGCCGCCGCCGATCCCCTGGAAAGCTAGTGCCGATTCCGCCGGGCAGCACTAGGTCGATCAGAGCATGTCGATGACGCCGCGCCGCAGGAGCCAGCACAGGGTGCGATAAGCCTCGAGGCGCCCGACGCCGGACACGGCGAGCAGATCCTCGACCGTCGTGTTCCCGTCGATGCGATCGAGCAGGAACGCTCTGCGGTGGTCGAGTCCGACCTTGCCGAGGTCGGGTTGCTTCATGATGACCTGCGGCAGCCGGTTGGACGCGCCCAGGCGTGCCTCGAAGACCCGCAGGAGAAGCTGTTTTTCCCTCTCGCCGCGTAGCACAACCCCTTCGAAGTCCGCGGCCATCGCCTGCTCTGCTGCCTCGGTCGCGGCCTCGACGTCGCCCGCCTCGAGCAGCTCCCGGGCGCGCGCCAGGTGCGGCGCGACGATGGCTTCAGGCCCAATCTCGAGCGTCTGCGGCTCGTGCCTGGCCGCGGCGGCCGGCGCAGGCGGAGGCGGAGGCGGCAGCCCGAGCTCGATGGCATCGGGATCTTCGTGCTCGCTCCACTCCTCGTCGCGCAGCTTGTCCGCGAGCGCCGTGAGGTTCACGTTGCGCGTGGGGATGTCGGCGAACTCCCCCGCCGAATCTTCAGGCTCGGGACGAAACGACACCCGCCCCGGCGGTGCCGGCGGCGGCGGCGGCTCGTCCATGTCGTACTCGGAGTCGGCCTCGAACTCGATCACGGTCGGTCCACCATCGCTGCGCACCGGGGGAACCCACTCCCGCTTGGTGCGAACCGGCTCGGCGCTGGACGCGGCACGCGCCGGCGGCGGACGTCCCGGACCATCGGTGAGCTCCATCAGGTCCGAAAAGTCGAGCTCGTCGGCCGGATCGGGCGGCTGCAGCCCGCCCTGCGCGGCGGGTGGCGGCTCGGTGACGGTGAAGGCCGGCGTCGAACCCAGCAGCTCGGACACCGGCTGCACGGTGATCTGCCGCTCCAGGCGGTCTTCGGCCGTATCCTCCTCCGGGCGAGGCGTGGGCAACGACTGCAAGAACGCCGCATCGGGCAGCGGCGTCGCGTCGCTGTCCTCCACCAGGAGGTCCGAGCCATCCAGGATCTCCTCGAGCTCGGCGTGGTCCACGCCGAAGGGCGGCGTCTTGTGCTCCTCCACCGGCTAGGCGCCCTTCCGCGCCACCACACCCTTGAACATGTTGAGCGTGCGCGTCACCGAGTCGGAGACCTCGGCGATCGCCGACTGGTCGTTCGCAGAAATGGCGCCCTTGGCGCGATCGATGACCGCTCGCGCCTTGCGCACGGCATCCTGGCCGAACTCGCTGCCCGCGATGGTGCGCTCCACCTCCGGGAGCAGCTTCTCGATGTCCTCGAGCGCCCGCTCGACCGCCTGCTTCCTGCGCTCGGTCTCCTCGCTCTGCCGCGCTTCGACGAGGTAGTCCTTGTTGGCGTCCACCATCCGGCGCAGCTCGTCCTCCGTGAGGCCGCTCGTCGCGGTCACGGTGATCGACTGCTGCGCGCCGGTCTCCAGATCCTTCGCCGACACGCTGACGATGCCATCCGCCGAGATCTCGAACTTCACCTCGATCTCGACCTCGCCGCGGGGCGCGCGGCGCAGGCCGGTCAGGATGAACTCACCGAGCAGCTCGTTTTCCTCGGCACGCTCGCTCTCGCCCTGCAGGACCAGGATCTTCACCGACGTCTGGTTGTCCTTGACCGTGGTGAAGACGTGGGTGGCGCTGGTCGGAACCGTGGTGTTCTGCTCGATCAGCTTGTGGAAGTAGCCACCGACGATCATGATGCCGAGCGAGTGCGGCGTCACGTCGAGCAGGAGCATGTCGCTCGCTGCGGTCACGAGCGCCGCCCCCTGGATCGCCGCGCCCATCGCGACGACCTCGTCCGGGTGGACGCCCTTGCAGGGGTCACGCCCGAACATCTCCTTGACCGCCGCCTGTAGCCGCGGCATGCGCGTTTGACCCCCGACCAGGATCACCTCGTCGATCTCCTTGACCGTGAGGCCCGCGTCGTCGAGCGTCTTGCGCGTGACCTCGATGCAGCGGTCGACCAGATCGCGGGTCAGGTCCTCGAGCTCGGCACGCGTCAGGCGCGCCTGCAGGTGCAGCGCATCGGCCTTCCCGGTCGAGATGATGAACGGCAGGTTGATCTCGGTCTCGGTCACCGACGAGAGCTCGCACTTGGCCTTCTCGGCCACGTCCTTGAGACGCTGGTGCGCCATCTTGTCCTTGCGCAGATCGACGCCGTGCCGGGTCTCGAAGTCCTTGCACAGCCACTCGATGATCAGCTGGTCGAAGTCTTCCCCACCGAGGAACGTGTCGCCCGCGGTGGAGATGACCTCGAAGACGCCCGCGGCGATGTCGAGGAACGAGATGTCGAACGTGCCCCCGCCGAGGTCGAAGATCGCGACCTTGCTCTCGAGCTGCTTGCCGAACCCGTAGGCGAGGGCAGCGGCGGTGGGCTCGTTGATGATGCGGATGACGTCGAGGCCCGCGATACGCCCCGCGTCCTTGGTGGCCTGTCGCTGCCCATCGTTGAAGTAGGCCGGCACGGTGATGACGGCCTTCTCCACGCCTTCGCCCAGGTACTCCTCGGCGATGAGCTTCATCTCCTGGAGGATGTAGGCGGAGACCTCGGGGATGGAGAACATCTGGGCGCGCAGCTCGATGCGCACGTCGTCGTGCGGGCCCTCGACGATGCGGTAAGGCACGGCCTCGGAAGCGGCCCTGACCGAGGGCGAGCCCCACTTGCGCCCGATGAGCCGCTTGGCCGCGTACACGGTGTTCTCGGCGTTCGTGATCGCCTGACGCTTGGCGATGTGGCCGACGAGCCGCTTGCCGTTCTCCGCGATCGCGACCATCGATGGGGTCGTCTTGTAGCCGCCGCGATTGGGGATGACGACCGGAGCCCCATCCTCCACGATGGCCACGCACGAGTTGGTGGTCCCGAGGTCGATCCCGATCACCTTGTCGGACATGGCGGCCCACTTTAGCGCGAATCTGGGAAGCTTCCCACTCGGAGGAGGGCCGGCAACCGGGTCAGGCCGACTCGCTGCGCACGAGCTCCGCCAGGTCGTCGCGCCCCGCCTGGGACCAGGCGTCGGCGGCCCGGGCGAGGAGCCCGGCGTCGCGGAGCAGCCTCCCCGCCCTCTCGAAGAGCTCCGCCGCGACTTGCAGCCGACCAGCCCCGAGCTCGAGCTCGGCGCGAGCCACGTCCGATCTGGCCGCGAGTCGATTGAACTCCTGCTGCGCCGCCTGGAGCTGGGTTCGGTACTGGTCGTTGTGCGGCGCGAGCACGGTCGCGAGGCGCAGGTCGGGCACCGCCGCGATCCACCGCCCCGCGCGGATCTGTCGCATCGCCGACTCGTAGTGCTTCTGCGCCCGCGCCGCGACCCTCTGCTGATCGGCCGTCGATCGGATCGCTTCGCCGGGCAGGATCGGGCGCTCCGCCGGCCTTCTGGGCGGCAGCGGCGGGGCCGCTGGCGCCGCGGCCCGCTCGGCCTCGGCCCGGCGAGCGCGAGCCTGGCCGACCTGGCGGGCATACTCGCTGCGCTGGGGCTCCACGGACAGGTAGTCAAAGGCCCTCGACAGCTCGCGAAAGACCTCCTCCAGCTTGGTCTTGTACGGCCCGAGGGCCCGGCCAAAGTACCGGTCTGGGTGAAACTCCTTCGAAAGGGCGAAGTAGGCCCGCTTGAGCTCCTTGGGCACGGACTCCACCTTCACCTCGAGCAGCTCGAAGAGGTCGACCTCGTGCAGCTTCTTGTGCTTGTCGTTGATGCGGTCCTGCTGCTCGGGGCTGAGATCGCACACCACCAGGGTGGTCTCGATGACGTCTTCGGCGCGCAGCCGGCGGAGGATCGCCAGCGTGCGCTCGCTCCCGAGGTGGCTCATCTGCAGGATCTGATCGAGCGTCGCGACGCCGTCGACGCGCGCCAGCACGAAGCCTTCCTCGGCCCCGAGCGTCAGCTTGGTCACATCCAGCCCCGCTCGGAGTCGCGGCGCTTCCCCCGCCTTGCCCAGCCCTTCGTAGATGTCCGTCCTAGCCACGGCCTCCCTACCGCGCCCCCATGAGCAACAGGATCTCGAGAACCGCCTTCTGCGCGTGCAGCCGGTTCTCGGCCTGCCGCCAGACCCTCGACTGCGGTCCCTCGAGCGCGCCCTCGGAGATCTCTTCGCCCCGGTGCGCCGGCAGGCAATGCAGCACGATGCCGTCCCTGGCGGCTTCGGCGAGCAGGGCCTCGTCCAGGCAGAACCCTCGGAAGGCGCGCTCCCGCGCCTTCTGCTCGGCCTCCTCGCCCATCGACGCCCACACGTCGGTCGAGATCACCTGCCGGCCCCGGACCGCCTCGGCCGGCACGCGCACCACCGCCACCCGACCCCGTCCGTCGCGCTCGGCCAGCGCGAGCACGCGTGGGTCGGGATCGTAGCCGTACGGGCACGCAAGCAGGAGGTCGAGCCCGAGCACGGCCGCGGCGTGGATCCACGAGTGAGCCATGTTGTTGCCGTCGCCGACCCACGCATAGCGGACGGCGCGCACGTCGCCGTACTCCTCGGCCACCGTCATGAGGTCCGCCAGCACCTGACAAGGGTGCTCGTGATCGGTCAGGCCGTTGATGACGGGCCGCTCGCAGTAGCGCGCCAGCTCCTCCGCGCGATCCTGGCCGAACGTGCGGATGACCAGACCATCGCAGTAGCTGCCGAGCACGCGCGCGGTGTCTCGGATCGGCTCGCCCCGCCCGAGCTGCGACCCGCCGCCCTGCAATAGGACGGTCATCCCCCCGAGCTCGAACATGCCCACCTCGAAGGAGACGCGCGTCCGGGTCGAGGCCTTCTCGAAGATCAGCCCGAGCGTCCGCCCCTCGAGGGGCCGGTGCGACTCGCGCTTCTGTCTGCGCTCCTTGAGCCAGCGCGCGCGCTGGATGATCGTCAAGATCTCGTCGGCCGTGAGGTCGCGGATGGACAGAAGGTCGCGCATCAGGCCACCTCCAGCACGGTCGCCAGGATCTCCAGCGACTGGTCGATCTGCTCGTCGGTGACGACGTAGGGCGGCGAGAAGCGCAGCACGGTCCCGCCCGCGACGGACAGCAGAAGGCCCCGTTCGCGCGCGCGCGCCAGGTACGGCGCCGCATCCTTGGACAGCGCGATGCCGCGCAGAAGGCCCTTGCCGCGGGCGTCGATCGTCAGCGGCTTGCCTCGCTCCGCGAGGGCCTCGAGCCCCCGGCCGAGCCTCTCCCCCGCGGCGCGCACTCGCTCGAGCAGGCGCTCTTGCTCGATGGCGTCCATCACCGCGAGCGCGGCGGCGCACGCGAGCGCGTTGCCGCCGAACGTGGAGGCGTGGACACCCGGCTCGAAGCCGCGCGCGACCTCCCCCGAGGCGATCATGGCCCCGATCGGGACGCCGCCGGCGAGGCCCTTGGCGAGCGTGACGATGTCGGGCACAACGCCCTCTTGCTCGTAGGCGAAGAACGTCCCCGTGCGCCCGACACCGGTCTGCACCTCGTCGAAGATGAGCAGGGTGCCGGTCTGCTCGCAGCGCACCCGCAGGCCCTTGAGGTAGCCCGGGGGCGGCGGCCTCACCCCCCCTTCGCCCTGCACGGGCTCGACGAGGATCGCGCAGGTCTGCTCGGTGATGGCCGCCTGGGCCGCAGCCAGGTCGCCATACGGGACGAACTTCACCGGCCCCACCATCGGCCCGAATCCCGAGCGGTACTTCTCCTGCCCGGTCATCGACACGGCCGCAAACGTGCGCCCGTGGAACGAACCCTCGCACGCGATGAGCTCGATGCGCTCGGGGTGCCCGGTGGTGACCGCGTGATAGCGGCGCGCCAGCTTGAGCGCGGCCTCGTTCGCCTCGGCGCCGGAGTTGCAGAAGAAGACGCGGTTCGACTCGGGCGCCCACGTGCGCGCGATCAACCGGTCCGCGAGGCGGACCTGCTGCTCGATGTAGTACAGGTTCGACACGTGGATGAGGCGCCCGGCCTGCTCCGCGATGGCCTTCACGAAGACCGGATGGCCGTGCCCCAGACAGGACACCGCGATGCCGGCGTTCATGTCGAGGTAGCGATTGCCCGCGACGTCCCAGACGTGGCAGCCCTCCCCGCGCGCAAGGACGATGGGCTGCTGCCGGTAGTTCTGCGTGAGCCGCTTGCCGGCGGTCTCGATGAGCTGCTCTTGCCTCTTGACGGTCATGGGCTCCCTACCTGGTGATCACCGTGCCGATGCCGGTATCGGTGAAGATCTCGAGCAAGATCGCATGCTCCACGCGCCCGTCGATGATGTGTACGCGCTGCACGCCGTCGGCGAGCGCGTCGATGCAGCACTCGATCTTGGGGATCATGCCGCCCTTGATGACGCCGGCCCCGATCATCCCGCGCGCGTCGGACGCGGCAATCTGATGAACCAGCTCGGCCTTGTCGTCGAGAAGACCGGCCACGTCGGTCAGCAAGATCAGCTTCTCGGCGTGCAGCGCCGCGGCGATCCGCGCCGCGAACGGATCGGCGTTGATGTTGAGCGTCTGCCCGGCGCCGTCGACCCCCACCGGGGCGATCACGGGGATGAAATCCTCGGCGACCAGGGTCTCGAGGACGCGGGGATCGACCACCTCGACCTCGCCCACACGCCCCGGATCCACGCGCACGCCCTGGTCCTCGAGCGCGGCCAGCTTGCGCGCCCGGACGAGGCCGCCGTCCTTGCCGGTGATGCCCACCGCGCGCCCACCGGCCGCGGCGATCTGCCGGACGATCTCCTTGTTCACGCTACCGCCCAGCACCATCTCGACGACGTCCATCGTCGCCTCGTCGGTGACCCGCTGGCCGGCGACGAAGCGCGAGGGGATGCCGAGGCGATCGAGCAGGCTCCCGATCTGCGGTCCGCCGCCGTGCACCACCACCGGGGAGATGCCGACGAACTTGAGCAGCACGACATCGCGCGCGAAGGCGGCGCGCGCCGCCTCATCGTCCATGGCGTGCCCGCCATACTTGATAACGACGGTCGTGCCGCGGAACGTGGACAGATAAGGCAACGCCTCGACGAGCACGCGCGCCTTGTCCTGGGCCGATTCCATGAGGGCGCGAGCGTAGCGAAAGGCGCCGCCGGCGCAAGGCCCATGCGAGGCATTTCGCCCCGAAAGCACCAGCATTTCTTGGGAGCCCGTGGTCAGGTGTCGAAAGTTCGTCGTGCGGTTGCACCGGGCGGTGCTTGGTCCGACCGAACCCGCGGCAATCTCGAGCACTTCTGGCTGCCGGACGGATGTCGACCCGTGGCCCTCGGCATGCTAGAAAGGCTGCCCGAGAGAGGACCCGACCATGCCAGCGCCCCAATTCCACCTGACCTTCGGCGAGCTGCTCGGTGCCGAGCCCGGCACGCCGCGCGAGATGCAACAAGCGATGGCCGACGAGCCCATCTACACCCGCCTCGGTTCGATCTTTCACGACCTGCCCTACTACGGGAACATGGTCCTCATGGCGATCCGCTACGGCCTCAAGCGGCCCGCGGAGGAGTCATTCTGGGGCGCCCAGCTGCATGCGAACCGGCCCGCTGACTTCGTGGCGCACTACATCGCGAGCGCGCGCACCTTCGAGGGTCCGCTGTCGCGCGCCGAGCGGCTGGCGCTGGTCGGGGGGCTGATCTCGCACGTCGCGCTCGACTGCACGCTGCATCCGCTCGTCAACTGGATCGCCCGCCGCGATTCCGCCCTCGACGGGGTCTCCGAGTCGCATCACCACCGGCTGACCGAGAAGTATCATTCGATGTTCTTCCACCTCGACCGCTTCGGCGAGGACGTGATCGGCTCGCTGGCCATCCGGCGTCGCACCGTCATCACCAAGGCGTCGTCGTACCTGCGCAGAAACGCCGAGTCGCCGATCGTGCAGTTCGCGACCGGGACCATGGGCAGCTTTTACGACCGCGCACCCAAGCCCCGCGAGTGGGCGTCGTGGGTGCGGAGCTTCCGGCAGTTCGGCCGCATGGTGTCCGGTCCGATGGCGCGCCGGAACAGCTTCAAGCTGCGCACACCCGCGCAGCGCGAGCACTATTTCCAGTCGAGCGACTTCGACTTCTATGACTTCTGGGCGCATTCGCTGCGCATGGGCCGTGACCTGCTCCAGCTCGGGCTCGACTTCTTCGATGCCGGCCAGTTCGACGACACGGCGCGGCAGCGCTTCATCCAGGCCTCGCGCATCGACCGCAAGAACCTCGGCGCTCCTTCCGGGGAGGGCCTGCCTGCCCTTCCGGCGCAGACCACGGCGCCGGACGCACCTTCGGAGCTCCCGGCTGAGGTCCGCCGGGTCGCCTGAGCCGTGGGCCCGGAGGCTCGCGCGCGATAGACTATGAGCATGGCGAGCTGGGCTCACGACATTTCCTTGGGGCTCGCCACCCTGCTGTTCGGCTACTTCATGGGTGGACTCTTGCCCTTCACGTGGCGCTGCCTCCAGCACCGCGGTCTGCCATTTCGCGACCCACATCTCGAGGCGCGACGGCGCTCGCCGCTGGTCCCTCGCTGGGCCATGTACTACCTCGTATGGGCCATCGCGCCGCTCGAGCGGGCGCTGATACGGCTGCAGGTCTTCCCGAACAGCGTGACGCTGGCATCACTCGGCCTGTCGCTCATCGCCGCCGTGGCGCTCGGTCTGGGATTCTTCGATCTCGGCGGCTGGCTGTTCCTGCTGTCGGGCATCCTGGATATCCTCGACGGTCGCGTCGCGCGGGCGACGGCGCGCGTGTCACCGGCGGGGGCGCTGTTCGACAGCGTGCTCGATCGCTACGCGGAGTTCCTCGCCTACGCCGGGCTGCTCCTCTACTACCGCGACGAGTGGGTGTTCTTCGCGGTGCTCGGGCTCCAGCTGGGTTCGTTCATGATCAGCTATTCACGCGCTCGCGGTGAAGGGCTCGGGGTCGCCGGCGACGTCGGTACCATGCAGCGGCCCGAGCGGATCCTGCTCCTGGGCTGCGCCCTCGGCGGCGCTCCCTTCCTGGCCCACTTCCTCGAGCCGACGGCCGTGCGACCCTTCTTCCATCTCGCCGCGGGAGCCGTGACCGTCCTGGCGGTGGCTTCGAACCTGACCGCCGCGGCGCGTTTCCGGCACATCTACCGCGCGCTTCGCGGTGCCGACAAGCGCGTGCCGGAGCCCACCAAGGGTGCCCGCTCGGCGGCGGCCGAGTCCGCCCGCCCCGCGGCCTGATGGCTCGATGATGCGGCCGGCGCGCCGCGCGCTGTCCCAGGTGGGCGGCCCCGTGCGCCGCTGGGGCGACGCAGGGTGGAGCGCACGTCTGGCCGAAGCGCTGGCCGTGGATGCCCCGAGGGACGTGCCGCTGCCCCATGTCCATGGCTTTCACGCCTACCCCGGTCGGATGCACCCGGAGACCGCGCGACGGCTCGTGCGCGAGGCCCCGAGGGGCGGCACCGTCCTCGACCCCTTCTGCGGCGGCGGAACGGTGCTCGTGGAGGCGCTGCTCGAGGGCCGCGCGGCGATCGGCCTCGACATCAACCCGCTCGCAGTGCGCCTGGCCACGCTACGGACGACGCGGGTGGGAGCCAGGGAGCGGCGGGCCCTGATCGAGCTGGCGGCCCGGACCGGGGAGCGCGCCCGGGCGATCGGCTACGCGCCGGCGCCATCGGCGGCCGAGGCGGAGTGGTTCGCCCCGCACGTCCTGCGTGAGCTGGCCGCCCTGCGCGCCGCCCTGTCCGAGCTGCAGCGCACCGACAAGGCCTTCCTCGAGCTGGTGCTGTCGTCGATCCTGATCAAGATGTCGCGGCAGTCGTCCGACAGCTCCCTGGCCAAGCTCGACAAGCGCCACGCCCCAGGGTTTGCCTCGCGCCTGTTCGTGAGAAAGACCGAGGAGCTGGCCGGACGCCTCGCCGAGCTCGAGGCGCTGGTGCCTCGCCATGCGCCACGCGTGGAGGTCCTGCGCGGCGACGCGCGAGAGCTCCGCGGGATTGCGGACGCGAGCGTGGACCTCGTGGTCACCTCGCCGCCCTACGGCGGCGTCTATGACTACGCTGCCTTCCAGGCGCGCCGATCGGCCTGGCTCGGCTTCGAAAGCGCACTCAACCAGGCGGGATCGCAGGAGATCGGTCAGCGCAGCCGCGCTGGTCGTGGCTTCGTCCGGGAGCTATCCGAGGTCTTGCGATCGCTCCGGCGGGTGCTCCGCGCCGGCCACCCCGCCCTCCTGGTGCTGGGCGACGGCACTGCGCCGGCCACCCCCACTCTGGAGCGCGCGCTGACGGGATCCGGACTGCGCCTCTTGGCCAGCGCCTCCCAGCGCCGTCTGCGTGGCGAGGAGCACATCTTCGCGCTGCTCTGAGGGTCTGGAAGGCTCAGGCGTTCGGCTTGCGCCGAAAGCCGCGCGGCGGCTCGAGGCCCCGCTTGCGCGAGCCCGAGCCGCTGTAGTCGATCCAGCGGAAGCTCGAGGGCCGCACGTCGACGTGGACGAACTGCGAGTTCGGGTAGTACCCGATGCCCATGCCGCCGGTGTCGAGGGTCTCTGCGAACTTCTTCACCTGCAAAGGCGCGACGTCTTCGACCCGGATGTCGGCTGCCGTGGCGTGGAAGTGGAAGCTGGTGGTCTTTCGCTGGTTGCGAAAGCCGCTGATGACGAAGATGCGGCGGCCGGCGAAGTGATCCTGGATGGCCGCCAACGTCTCGTAGAGCTTCGGTTCGACCGGCTTGGCTGTGTTGGTGCGCCGGCAGCGCAAGATCTGGTCGAGCTCGTGCAGCGCCGCCTTGTTGAAGCTCCCGTCCGGGTTGTAGATGTTGACCTTGACCTCCTCGTTGAAGTTGACGGCGACGAGGTGCAAGTCACCGGAAGGACGAGGGGCAGGGTCGTTGCGGAGCTGGGAGGGGGCCACCGTGATGCCGGCGAAGCCCCGACCGCGCTTCGCCTTCCGCCTGGCTTTCGCGTCTGCATCGCCCGACCACGAGAGCAGGCCGGCGATGACGCCGACCAGAGCAAGGCGACGCATCCGGTGGGGCTGGAAGATTCTCACTCGCACTGAAGACCGACCGTAGCGCAGGGCCTTCCAGGGTGTCAACTCTTTGACGGACGCGCAACCTGTTGAAATTAATTATGGTCCGACCAGTTGGTGGTGGTGGAGCTCGATCCCGAGCTCCTGGGCGACCGCGAAGATGCGCTCGTCTCGGTAGAACTCGCCGAACACGATCCGGCGGATGCCGGCGTTGCCGATCATCTTGAAGCAGCTCCAGCAGGGGCTGGCCGTCACGTAGATGCTGGCGCCCTCGATGATGACGCCGTTCTTGGCAGCCTGGATGATGGCGTTCGCCTCCGCATGGATGGTCGCCACGCAGTGGTCGTTCTCCATCATGTGCCCGACCTCGCTGCAGTGGGGCATGCCGCGGATGGAGCCGTTGTAGCCCGTGGACAGGATGGTCTTGTCCCGCACGATGACGGATCCGACGAACTTTCGGGGGCAGGTCGAGCGCGAGGAGACCACCCTCGCGATCTCCATGAAGTACTCGTCCCACGAGGCGCGGCTCTGGCTCATGCCGGGCATGCTAGTACGTGGTTCTGACGATGGGAGGGCCGCGCTGGCCCCCCCAGGGCTTCACCTGTATATTCCCCGCCCCGTGTCACAACCAGCACCAGCCCCGGCGTCCGGCGGGGGCAAGAAGCGACCGCCCGACGGTCCGGATTTCAAGGACAGCCTGAACCTGCCGCGCACGGAGTTCCCGATGCGCGCCGACCTGGCCAGGCGCGAGCCTGGCTTGCTGGCCGAGTGGGCCGAGGCCCGCCTGTACGAGCGCATCCTCGAGGCGCGCAAGGACGCGCCCACGTTCGTGCTCCACGACGGCCCCCCTTACGCGAACGGCCACATCCATTACGGCCACATCCTCAACAAGGTCCTCAAGGACGTCGTGGTCAAGGCGCGCACGATGGCGGGCTTCCGTTGCCGCTACCTGCCGGGCTGGGACTGCCACGGGTTGCCGATCGACCTGGCGGTCGAGCGTGAGCTCGGCGACAAGCGACGGGCGATGTCGCCGGCCGAGTTCATCGAGGCGTGCCGGGCCTACGCCCTGCGCCAGGTGGAGGTCCAGAGCAAGGAGTTCCAGCGCCTCGGGGTGTTCGGCGAGTTCGACCGGCCCTACCTGACGCTCTCGCCCGGCTACGAGGCGACCATCGTGCGTGCCATCGGCGAGTTCGCGCGGCGCGGGCACCTCTACAAGGGGCGCAAGCCCGTCTACTGGTGCGTCACCGACCGCACGGCGCTGGCCGAGGCCGAGATCGAGTACAAGGATCACACGTCGCCCTCGATCTACGTGGCGTTCCCGTGGGCGGAGGCATCGGAGCGGCTCGGGGCGGGCCTCGAGGGGCTCGAGGTGTCGCTCGTGATCTACACGACGACGCCGTGGACGCTGCCCGCCAACCTCGGCATCTGCGTCCACCCCGAGCTCGAGTACGTGGCGCTCGTCTACGGAAAGCGCGCCCTGGTGGTGGCCAAGGTGCTGGCCCAGGCCGTGCGCACCGCGTGCGGGCTCGGCGCGCCGGAGCGCGAGGTGCCGGTGACCGTCCCCGACCGCGGGCGCGCGCGGCACCCGTGGATCGAGCGCGATTCGCTGGTGATGTACGGGGCGCACGTCACCGCGGACATGGGCACGGGCCTGGTGCACACCGCCCCCGGGCACGGCACGGACGACTTCAAGATCGGCCAGCAATACGGTCTCGAGACCTACTGCCCGGTCCTCGACGACGGCCGCTTTGCGGCGGACGTGGAGCGCTACGGGGGCCTTCTGACCCGCGAGGCGAACCCGAAGATCGTGGAGGATCTGCACGCGTCGGGGCGCCTGCTGTCGCCGCCGGATGCCAGGCTGTCGCACGCCTATCCGCACTGCTGGCGCTGCAAGCACCCGGTGATGTTCCGCGCGACGCCGCAGTGGTTCGCGGCCGTCGACCGCTTCCGACAGACCGCGCTCGACGAGATCGAGCGGACACGCTGGATCCCCGACTGGGGCAAGAACCGCATCCGCGGGATGATCGAGGCGAGGCCGGACTGGTGCCTGTCGCGCCAGCGGGTCTGGGGCGTGCCGATCCCGGCGTTTTCGTGTCGGCGCTGCGGGGAATCGACCCTGGATCCGGATGCCATCGAGCACGTGGCGAAGCTGTTCGAGAAGGAGGGCATCGGGGCCTGGTGGTCGCGGCCCGCGAGCGAGCTGCTGCCGCCGGGGGGCCTGGCCTGCCGGGGCTGCGGCGGGCGCGAGCTCGAGCCGGAGCGGAACATCGTCGACGTGTGGTTCGAGTCGGGCGTGTCGTGGGCGGCGGTGTGTGAGGGCGTGCCAGGGCTCGACGTGCCGGTGGACCTCTACCTCGAGGGCTCGGACCAGCACCGCGGGTGGTTCCACACGGCGCTCCTGACCGGCGTGGCCATGCGGGATCGGGCTCCGTTCAAGGCGGTGCTCACGCACGGCTTCGTGCTCGACGACCAGGGCCGGCCCTACTCGAAGAGCGAGATCGAGAAGGCCCGACGCGAGGGCCGCAAGATCGAATACATCCCGCCCGACGACGTGCTCAAGGAGCAGGGCGCCGAGATCCTGCGCCTGTGGGCCGCGAGCGAGGACTTCTCGAGCGACGTGCGCTACTCGCGCGGGCACCTGACCCAGCTGGGCGAGACCTACCGCAAGGTGCGCAACACCGCGCGTTACCTGATCTCGAACCTGTACGACTTCTCCCCGGACACGGACGCGGTGCCGATCGCGAAGCTCGGCTGGCTCGATCGCTTCGCGCTGCGTCGGCTAGCCGAGTGCAGCCGCGCGGTGCGCAGGGCCTATGACGACTACGAGCTGCACGTGGCGGTGCGTCTGCTGGTGGAGCTGTGCACGACCGACCTGTCCGCGCTCTACCTCGACGTCATCAAGGACCGGCTCTACTGCGACGCCGCGCGCAGCCGCTCCCGGCGGGCCGCGCAGACGGTGTGCTACGAGATCGGCCGGCAGCTGGCGACGCTGCTCGCGCCCATCCTGGTGTTCACGAGCGAGGAGATCTGGCGCCACCTGCCGAGGCGAAAGGATGACCCGTCGAGCGTGCACATCGCCCTGTGGTCGGATTCGCTGGCGCTCGAGGACGACGCGGACGAGAGCGCCGCGCACGCCCAGTTCCTGGCCCTGCGGCCCAAGGTGAACAAGGCGCTCGAGGCGTTTCGCGCGCAGAAGCACCACCAGCTGGAGGCGCGCCTGACCATCTCGCCGACGGCGGACGACCGCGCGTGGCTGCGTCCCCTGGCGGACGCCCTGCCCGACCTCTTCATCGTGTCGCAGACGGTGATCGACGATCACGACGCGGACGAGACCGAGGTGCGCATCGAGGCCGCGGCGGGCAAGAAGTGTCCTCGTTGCTGGAAGTGGAGCGAGACCGCGAGCGGCGATGCGCGTTGCGCCGAGCTCTGCAGTCGTTGCGCGGGTGCCCTCGGGGCGCCGGGAGGAGTCAAGTGAACCGCTGGTTCCACTTCGGGATCTGGACAGCGCTGTCGTTTGCGTCGGACCTCGGAACCAAGCTCTGGGCGCGCAAGGCGCTGACGCTCCATGAGGCGCCGAGGACGTTTCTCGACGGATTCTGGGACTGGCAGCTCTCGGAGAACGAGGGCAGCGCCTTCGGGATGTTCCGCAGCATCCCGGGATCGCGGCACTTCCTGACCGTCATCGGGTTCATCGCGCTCGTGGTCGTGGTCGGCTACGTGCGCAAGATCAACGACTCACAACGGGCGCTGGCGGCAGCCCTCGGCATGGTCGCGGGCGGAGCCGTCGGCAACATCCTCGATCGCCTGATCTACGGGAAGGTCACCGACTTCGTGCTCTGGCACTACGGGGAGCATCGCTGGCCGACCTTCAACGTCGCCGACGCGTGGCTGGTCGCCGGGGTGGCGCTGCTGCTCCTCGTGGGTGGCAAGCACAAGGCGCCCGCGGAGAAGACGGCCAAGGCGGAGTAGCCGGGTCCCTCTCGCTGGCCCGACCCACCGGGCGGCGGTAGGCTTGCCGGATCGCATGCGGCCCACCCTCGTCGACTTCGGCATCGAGCTGCCGCTGCTCGGGCCGCTGTCGTTCCCTGCCTACTTCACGCTGCTGGTCATCGGCTTCGCGTGCGCGCTGCACCTGACGGCGAAAGACGCGCGACGCCTCGGCCTGGACGAGCGGCGCATCGTCGACTGGAACCTGCTCATGGCGCTGTCGGGGCTGGTCGGTGCGCGCATCCTGCATGTCTTCACCGACGGACAGCTCCACGACTACGTGAACCTCTGCCTCGACCCGGTCAAGGTGCCGGCCGCGGACGCTCGGGTGAGCTACTGCACCGACGCCGTGCAATGTGGGTTCTCGTACCTGTGCGACAGCGCGCGTCACATCTGCTACCCGCCCCGTGACTGCCTGTCGTTTCTGAAGTTCTGGCGAGGGGGCCTCGTGTTCTACGGCGGCCTCATCCTCGCGACGGCCGTCGGGCTCTGGTACATCCGGAGAAGCCGCCTGCCCCTGCTGCGCACCTGCGATCTTGCAGGCCACGGCATCCCGCTCGGCCTCTTCTTCGGCCGCCTGGGCTGCTACCTGAACGGCTGCTGCTACGGCCTCGAGACCACGGTGCCCTGGGGTGCGCGCTTCCCGATGGGGAGCCTCGCGCACGAGGCGCAGGTCAAGGCGGGTCATGTCGGCAAGCTCTCCGCCGCCCTGCCCGTTCATCCGACGCAGCTCTACGAGGCAGTGGGGTGCCTGGCCATCTTCGCCTTCGCGTATTTCTGGCTACGGCCGCGCAAACGCTGGGACGGACAGCTCCTCGCCTGGTCGGCCGTGCTGTACGCGATCTTGCGCGCCTCGCTCGAGCTCCTGCGTGACGACGCGCGGGGCGTCTGGGGCGGCGTCTCGACCTCGCAGATCATCAGCATCCCGGTCGCGATCGTGGGGATCGTGCTCATCGTGCGGGCCAGGCGCGCCGCGAGGGCTCCGGAGGCGGCGTGAGGGTCGAGCTGGTCGGCCTCGAGCTCGCGGGTCGCCACGTCGGCATCCACACCTATGGCGCTCTCATCGCGATCGGCTTCCTGCTCGGCTGCTGGGTGGCCGCCCGGGGGGCGCGCCGGAACGGCGCCACGGCGGATGGGGAGCCGATCCTGGACCTCTGCTTCTGGATCCTCGTGGGCTCTCTCCTGGGGGCGCGCGTGCTCTATCTCGCCACGACCCCGACGAGCTACCTCGGCCGGTGTCAGCAGGCATTCGCCGCGGGGAGAGCCGGGACCATCTTCGGTGAGTGCACCGCGGCCCTGCAGGTGTGGGAGGGGGGGCTCGTGTTCTACGGAGGCCTGGCGGGCGGCGCTGCCGCGGTGGCCTGGTTCGTCGCGCGCCGCGGCTTGCCCTTCCTGCCGGTGGCGGATTGCCTGGCGCTGGCCATGCCGATCGGCCATTTCTTCGGGCGGATCGGGTGTTTCGCGGCCGGCTGTTGCTTCGGCCGCGTGGCGCCTGCGGGCCTCGGCGTGCGGTTTCCGGCGGGCAGCGTCGCCCACGACCTTGGCCGGGAGGCCGGGCTCCTCGCCGACACCGACGCGCTGACCCCGCCGCTGCACGCCACTCAGCTCTACGAGGCCGCCGGGCTGGCGCTGCTCGCGGGGGTCTTGATCTGGGTGCGCAGGAGGCAACGCCGGCACGGCACGGTCCTTCTGGCCTACCTGGCTGGCTACGCGCTCGTGCGGACGGGCGTGGAGGTGTTCCGCGGAGACCTGGCGCGACGCTACCTGATCGAGGTGGACACGCCGGCGCTCGACCGCGCGCTGGGCCTCTCGGACACCGTCCCGAGCTTCCTCTCGACCTCCCAGGCCATCTCCCTCGTGGCGGCGGCCGGAGCGCTCGGCCTAGGCGTCTTGCTCAGGAAACCCCGTGAAGTGGACGCACCAGGGCCCTGCTCATAGTATGAGCGCGCATGGGCGAAGGGCAGCGGCGGCTGATTGCCTGCGGCGTCACGGCGCTCCTGGTGGCCGTCCCGCTGGCGTTCGCCCTGCCCCCGGTCTCCGTGGCCGGGGCGGCGGCCCTGTGCGCGGCCGCGGTGGGTCTCTCGTGGCCCTCGCTGGCGGCCTGGGCGGTCGAGCGCCTCGAGCACGAGCTCGACCTGCGGCTGGCCGCCAATCGTCGCGTCGGGCTGGCCCGCCTGGTCGATCGCGACCCGATCGTTCGCGCGCTGGCGCCTGACTGGTACCTGGTCGCGCGGCGGGGAACGCTGGCGAGCCTGGTGGGCGACCATCGCCACGCGATCCCGCTGCTCAAGCGAGCGATCCAGCTGTGCCCCGACGAGGACCTGCTCCCGCTGCGGGACGAGCTCGCGATTTCTCTCATCGGGTTCGGCGCCGACAAGGAAGCGGAGCAGCTGCTGCGGACCATGATCGCGGAGGGCGCCGAGAGCCCCGAGCGTCTGGGCTTGCTCGGGCACATCATGCTGCGGCGCAACCAGTCGGCGGACGCGATTGCGCTGCTCGAGCGGGCCACCCATGGCGTCGCGCTCGGCGTGGCGGCCCTGCGCATCCGCTGCGATCTCGCGGAAGCGTATGCGCGTGCCGGCAAGGTGGACGAGGCCCAGGAGACCATGCGCGTCGCGCGGGAGATCATCGTCCCGGACGACCTCGAGCTGCGGCACCGCGTCGAGCGCGCCAGCGAGGTCGTCGAGCGCGCGGCGGCGACGATGCGCGCGCTCAAGGCCGCACAGAGGCACTAACGTTAGCGTCGCGGCAGGCTGAGCGCGACCAGCGCGATCGCCGCGGCGAACAGGACCATCGCGGAGACCAGCCGTGCGCTCGAGGCGCCGAGCAACGAGGCCGGACGCCAGGGCTTGGCGAAGGAGCCGTACCCGATGGCCGACGCGAGGGCGCGACCCTCGGAGCTCTGAGACAGCACCGAGGCCTCCACCGCCGGGAGGATCGGGACCTTGCTGGTGGAGATTGCCTGCCGAGCAGGCGCCTGGGGGCTCGGCGGGATCGAGCCCGGGGGCGTCGCGGACATCGTGGCGCCCAGGGCCGCAGTGGGGCCGGCCGGCCCGCCGCCGCGGAACTCGATCAGCGTGGTGCCGATGCCGATCCGGTCGCCCGGCCGCAGGACGCGACCCTCGCGCAACCGGTGGCCATTGAGCACCGTGCCGTTGGTCGATCCGGCGTCCTCGAGCTGATACTCCCGGCCCTGACGGCGGATCGCGCAGTGCTTGCCGGAGACCAGGACGTCGTTGAGCTGGACCGTGCTGTCCTCACTGCGGCCGAACCAGACCACGTCTCCGAGCCGCATGCAGGCGCCGGCGCGGACCCCCTCGAGGAAGACGAGCTGGGGCGTGTCGTCGGCCGGCGCCGGGGGCTGGGCGGGCTCGAGCAAGGAGGGCGGAGCCAAGAGCGTGGCGGCCGGTCGCGGATCGGTCACGACCTCGAACCTCACGCGGGAGGCGCCGAGGTGGAAGGTGTCACCCGGCGCGAGGATGGCCCGCGAGACCGCCCGTTCGTTGACCACGAGGCCCCCGCCGTCGGTGTTGTCGCGAAGCTCATAACCCGAAGGCAGGATGAGCAAGGCGGCGTGATAGTCCGCCACCCCGGGATCGGCCAGGACCAGGGAGTTGTCCTCTCCCGCGCCAAAGGTCAGCGGCTCCGCCTCGAGCTTGAGCACCCTGCCCGCCTGCGGTCCGGCCAGGACCCGCACCTGTGCGCGCCCGAGCGCCACCTCGAGCTGCGTTTCGCCGAGCCTGAGCCGGTCGCCGCCGACCAGGCGATCGGCCTCGACGCGGCGGTCGCCGATCACGACCCCGTTCGCGGAGCCAAGGTCGCGTATGAGGTAGGTGTCCGGCGGCGTGCGCTCGAGCTGGCAATGCCGGAGCGAGATCGAGGGATCGTCGATGACGAGATCGTTGGTGGCCGCGTCGCGACCGATGCGGACCCGATCGGCGCCGCTCAGGAAGGGCCGTTCGGCGGCGCGGGCCCCGAGGAACGCCAGTCTGATCACGGGCGCACCTGGATCATTCGCGGGCGCTGAAGAACACCGGGAGCGAGAGGTTGGTGGCCCGGTGCGGGAAGCCGGCCGCGCCGCGCAGCTTGGTGTGCACGCAGGCAGCGACCGCCTCGTCGCCGAGCGCATCGATCTCGGTCCTCACGCGCTCCACCTTGCCGTCGCTGGTGACCGAAAGGCCCATCACCAGCGAGCCGCGCAACATGGCATTTCCGCGCAGGCCCTGCTCGTAGCATTCACGGAGGGCGGCATGGAGGCCCTGGGCGGCGGCCGTCCACGCCTCGAGGCTACGACCAGGAGGGAGCGCCAGGCGCCCGAGGCGGACCTCGGGCGCGTCCGCGGGCCTCGGCCCCACCTCGAGCTGCAGCGAGCCCATCGCCACGCGCACCTTGCCATCCGGTCCCACGGCCGCCACGCCGCTCGGCTCGATGCGGAGCCGCAGCACGCGCCCACCCGAGACGCGCACGCACGGATCGGGGGACAGCTCACTTTGCGCCAGCCGGTAGGCGACCCGCAACGAGAGCGCCCCCTTGGCGCGCTCCTTGGCGAGGTGCTCGGCCTGCTCGGGCGAAAGGGGCCAGCCAAAGTCGTCGTCCTCGCCCAAAAGGGGCGAGAGATCCACGCCGTCACCGAGGCGCAGCGAGCGCGAGAGTTCGGGCTCGAGCCGGCGCGTCTCGTCATCGTATTCGCGCAGGAGCCAGCCTGATGCGGGCACGTCGGTCACGTAGCTCGACAGCAGCAGCTCACGACGGCGTGCCGCCGCTTCGGCACGCTGCCGGCCACGGGCGACCTCCTCCGTGGGACGTACCCGCGGATCGCCATCGGGCCGCAGGGCCGCGCAGAGCTTCCGGACGTCCGCGGACGAGCTCAGGAGCTCTGCCTTGGCAGAGTCGGCCGCGGCCGCGGAGCGGCCTGTCAGCCCCAACAACCCCGCGAGGACCAGCAGCACACGCATTTCACGCCCCACCTTGACGATAGTAACCCCCTGGCCGGGAAGCAAATTCCCGGGGCTGCCGGCCGCCCCGCTACGTCGCCCGCGCCTCCCGCTCGAGCAAGGCGCGCTTGCGGAACACGCCCCATCGGTACCCGGACAGATCCCCGTCCGTGCGCACGACGCGATGGCACGGGATCGCGACCGCCAGCGCATTTTCAGCGCACGCCCTCGCCACCGCGCGCGCCCCTCGCGGCGCGCCGATCGTGGCGGCGACCTCGGAATATGACCGCGTCTGGCCCGCGGGGATGCCGGCGAGGGCCTTCCACACACGCTTCTGGAATGCGGTTCCTCGGATGTCGAGGGGTAGTCCCGCGGCCACGCCGGGCTGCTCGACGAGGCCGACCACCCTGGCGACGAGCGCCTCGAACGCCACGTCCGCACCGACGAGCTCTGCGTGGGGAAACCGCCGCTCGAGGTCGTGCACGAGCGCCTCCGGGTCGTCACCGAGCCCGATGGTGCAGACTCCGCGCTCGGTGGCGGCGACCAGGATGGCGCCGAGCGAGCAATCCCCGATCGCGAACCGGATCGCGACCTTCGCGCCGCCGCTTCGGTATTTCGTCGGCGTCATCCCGAGCAGCTGATTGGACCGTTCGTAGAAGCGCCCCGAGGACGCGTAGCCGGCCTCGTAGATGGCCGCGGTCACCGTGGTGGCGGGTGACCGCAACTCCTCGCGCACACGCGCCTCGCGGCGCGCCGCGGCGTACGCCCGTGGAGTGACGCCCGTGACGGCCTTGAAGAGGCGTTGCGTGTGGAACAGGCTCAGGCCCGCGGCGGCGGCGAGGTCCTTCAGGCGCGGGACCGTGTCGCCGGCCTCGAGCATCCGGCAGAGCGCGGCAATCTTCGCCGCCTGCGTGTCCTTCGGCGACGGCCCGTCCGGCGCGCACCGCTTGCAAGCGCGAAATCCTGCCCCCGCCGCCGCGGCCGCATTGCGGTGGAACTCCACATTCTCCGGCCTTGCCCGTCGTGACCCGCAGGACGGCCGGCAATACACGCCCGTCGTCTGGACGGCGTAGACGAAGCTGCCGTCCGCCGACGCGTCGCGCGCACGGACGCGCTGCCACCGCGGATCGGCCAGCACCGCAGCTGCGCGCGCGGCCGCTGGGGCCCGAGGAGCCGCCGCACGCCGGGCTCTTCGCTTCGCGGATCTCATCGCCCGTCCATTCGGCGAATGGCCCGGGCGAGCGCCTCGGGTTGCGAGAAGTACGCCGAATGGCTCGCGTCGATGGACTCGACGCGCTCGGGCCGCCCGGCCTCGATGAGCTGGTCCTGGAGTCGCGGCGAGACGGCCCGGTCCCGCGTCAGCTTGATGTAAGCGCTTGGCACCCGCCCGTGCCGCTCTGCCGTCGTGCGGACGCGTGCGAGAGCAGGCAGCGACGGCTCCTTGCACAGGAGCGCCTCGGCGAGGGCGATGTCCTCAGCGGCACAGTCGGCATAGAGGCCCTCGACGTACGCCGCCGGCGCGAGCCGGTCCCACGCGCCGAGGCGGTCGACCTCGACGTGGGGCCCGATGAACGAGTCCAGGTCCCCGGCGAACCGCTCGGCGACGCATTGCCCGTTCGGGAGCATGAACGACGCGAGGTAGATCACCCGCCGCACGGCCTCCGGGTGCGCCTCGGCCAGCGCCGTCGCGAGCACCCCGTAGCGGCTGTGGACCACGATCGTCGTGGGCTCGCGTCGATCGAGCAGCTTCGCCACGCTCCGGACCATACGGCCGAGCGTGACGAAGTGGGGCCGGGCCGGGTCTCGGCCGCGCCCGGGCAAGTTCGGCACCACCACCTGGCCGAACGACCTGAGGAGCGGCGCGACCTTGAACCAGCACCAGGCGCCGTGCCAGCTGCCATGAATCAGCATGTACTTGCTCATGGATCTTTCATAGCGGGCCCGTCCGCGGCCCACACTCCGGTTCTTGCGATCGAATTGGGTAAAGACAAAGACGTAGGCATCCCGTTGCGCGGCCTCGGCTGGTGGCGGTACGGTGGCAGAGAATGGGTGGGCGCGCGCATCGGAGACGGCGGTCGACCACTCACGCGGGGTTCCTGGGCGCGCTCCTGATGCTCGCCCTGCCAGCGCTGGCGCAGGCCGAGGATCTGGTGTTCTCGAGCTACCTGCCCGGCGTCCCCGTCAAGCCGGACGAGCGCGGTCGACTGGTCCAGGAGATCGCCTCGAAGCTCTCGATCACGCTCGGCGTGCCGGTCAAGGGGCGCACCTACGGCGCCCTGGTCGACTTCGAGCGCGCGCTCGGCGAGGCCGACTTCGTGCTCGTGGAGTCGCCGGTCCTGCTGTCCTTGCCCACGCTGCGACCGCTGGCGACGGCCGTGATCGGCGGGTCCACCGAGCTACAGCCGGTGCTGCTCGGCTCGCCGTCGCAGCGCGCGCGCCTCGCCGATCGTCGCCTCGTGCACCCGCGCTACGGCAAGGCGACGCAGAGCTTCATCGACAGCGTGCTGTTCGACGGCGATCCAGCGGCTCGGGCCCTGCGCCGCGTGCCCGTCCCGGACTCGCTGTCGGCCGCGGCGATGCACAAGCTCGGCAAGACCGAGTATCTGATGGGCTACCTCGAGCTCTTCGAGCGCATGCGCGCGGCGAGCCCCGAGCTCCAGATCCTGCTGCGCGGCATGCGGATCCCGGGCCTCGTGCTCGCGCAAGGAGGCTCGGCGCGGGGCGCGACGCACGCCCCCCGGGTCGCCGCGGCGCTGGCCGGCGCCACCTTCGCCCCGATGGGCATCACAGGTTTTCGTGCCACGGGAGACGTCGATCTGCTCCGGCGCGCGATGGTCGCGGGACGCAGGATGCCCCTTCTGCCCATCCTGCTGCTGCCGTTGCCCGACCGCGCCGCGGCGGGCGCCCCCGTCAAGCTCCCGACCGTACCGCCTTCAGAGCTCCTGCGCGCCCCATCTGGCCCGCCCCCGGTGCTGCCCCGGTAGCGGTCTCGCCTCGTTTCACGTCGAAGTGATCATGACCATCCCGACCGCCAGCGGTTCGCGCCCGCAGGGCCACCCCCAAGGGCGCGACCGGGGCCTCACGGAGCGCGGAGTGGGGGGAAACACAGACCGCCGCCGCATGGGCTCTGCGCACGCCGAAGCCGGCGATCTCGCGATTCGCACGATCCGCTCAACCCGGTAGCGGTCTAGAAGCCCAGCGTGTAGCTGAGCTTGCCGAGCACCTCGATGGACTGCGAGGGCAAGGGGTTGTGGTCGGCCGCGTAGGCCTGCGGAAAGGGCACCCGCTGGTCGAGCAGGTTGTACACGCCGGCGCCGAGGTCGAGGCCCTTGAGGCCCAGATCGCGATACAGCAAGTACAGGTTCAGGAGCAGCGCCGCATCGAGCCTACCGATGGTCTTCGGGGCCCCCATGTCGTCGCCGAGCGACGAGACGTAGGCGCGCTCCGACATCACGATCATGGAGGGGTTCGCGGTGAGCCCGCCGACGATCTTGACGCTCGAGGACAGCGTCAGCTTGTGCTGAGGGGCGGCCAGCAGCTGGCTCGAATTCCCGGGCACCTCGTAGGGCACGACCTTGTTCTTGCCCGCCGCGCTGTAGAACGAGTAGCCGAGCGTGGCCTGCACGCGGGAATGCCGCAGGCGGCCCTCCACCTCGACCCCGCGGCTGCCGGTCTTTTCGAGGTTGGCGTACTGCTCGACCAGCCCGCCCGAGGCGTCGGTGGTGGACGTGTACACGATGGGATCGTCGATGGTGATGTCGAAGAGGTTGGCGGCGAGGAACACGTACTCCCCGAGCTGGACGCCCGCCTCGGCCTCGAACACGGTCGTCCGCTCGGGCTTGATGGCGTTGTTGAGGCGGATATTCTGGATGCCCGGCCCACGGAAGGCGCGCGAGAAAAGCAGCTTGCCGTGCACGGGGCCGTACACCTTGGTGAGCGCGAACCGGGGCACGAAGGAGTCTCCGTACTCGCTGTGCGCCTCGTAGCGGGCCCCCGCGGTGACGTTGACGACGCCCTGGTAGAGCGCCTGCGCGTACGTGCTGAAGTTCTGGTAGCGCACGCGGAGGCGCCCATTGCCGTTGTCCGTCTGCAGGCCAATGCCGATGGTGTCCGGGTTGGTCACCTTTCCCGTGTCCTGGTAGCCCTCGACGCCGAAAAGGAGGTTCAACGGCTCGAGCACGTCGTACGAGGTCGTGACGCCGGCGCGGACGCGCTCGACGTAGCGCTCGGTGTAGAGCACCGAGCGCTGATCGGGTACGCGCCAGGGGTACTGGCGCTTGTAAGAAAACAGCGGCGTCACGGTCAAGGTCTTGCCGAGCTTGAGCGCGTACGACAGCTCGCTGTAGAAACCAGAAAAGCCCATCTCGAAGGCCTGCGCCTCGGGCTCGCCGAAGGCGTCGCGTGTGGTCATCTTGTAGCCGTCGCCGATCAGCCGGAGCCGCAGCTCCCGCCAGCGAACGCCGAGGTTCACCCACCGTGGATCGAGCGCCGACTGGCCCTCGAGGCTGTACGAGGCGCCCATGCGGTCCACGAAGTCCTGGTCGCTGCGATTGCCCTGGCCGAGGAGTCCCGCGAAGCTGACCTCGACGTCTCCCGCCTTCTGGCCCATGGACAGCGACAGGCCGCGCCGCGCCAGGCCCCCAGGTGTCTGCCCGTAGTAGGCGGCCGCGGAGGCTCCCTTGAGCTCCTCGCCCGAGCGCGTCACCACGTTGACCACCGCGAGCTCGGCGTAGCCGCCGTAGATGGCCGATCCAGGGCCGCGGATGACCTCGACGCGCTGGATGTGCTCGATCGGGAAGTGGTGGCCGAGCGGCATCGTCGAGTAGTCGATCTCGTTCATCTCCTGCCCGTCGACGAGCAGGAGGATCTTGCCCTCGTGCGCGAAGTTGCCGCGCATGCCGAAGCCCACCACCCCCTGCACGTCGAGCGCGAAGAAGAAGCCGGGCACGAGCCGCAGGACGTCGATGAGATCGCGCGCCCCGGAGGTCTGGATCTCGTCGCGCGTCACGATGGTGACGATGCCGGGTGCGTCGCGCGTGGTCTGCGGCTTCTTGGCCGCGACCGAGGTCTGCGTGTAGAGCAGCATCTCGTCGACCGAGAGCTCCGGCGGCTGGCCCTCGCCCGGAGCTTCCGGCGCAGGCGCGGCAGCCGCGAGCCTCGCGATACCAAGCGCCCCGGCGGCGATCGCCAGGCACACCCGCAACGACTCACGCGTCATTGGGCCCCCCTTTTGCTCACCCGAGGTGAGCAGGCTCCGTTAGCATCTTACCAGGAAAGCCTGAGCGGCCGCGACTCGCAGGGGTCGTCAGTCGCTCTCGGAGCTGGCGGAGGCAACTTGCGCAGGACGGGACTGCGATTCGTGTCGATCTGGCTGTGGCTCGCGCCCTCGCTCGCCGGCGCGCGGGCCGATGGAGCGGATCAGTGCGAGAGCCTGCTCAAGGAGATGAAGGCCGCCGAGGCCGTGGAGCGCTGCGACGAGGCGCTGCGCCAGAACCCGAGGGACACGCGCGCACGCATCCTCAAGGTGCGCGCGCACCTGGCGCTCAAGGACTTTGCCAGCGCGGTCGCCGAAGCGGAAGCGGGCGGCAAGGCGGCGCAGGGGGAAGAGGCGGGCGAGCTCGCCTCGTGGCACGGCGTGGCGCTGTTCAAGCTGCGCCGGTTCGCAGAGGCTCGCGCCCAGCTCGAGGCCGCCCTCGCGGTGCGGCCCAAGGACGCCGTGGCCAACCTGCACCTGTGCCAGCTGCACGCGATGACGGGGCAGGCGGACGTGTCGGCGCGCGCCGCCAGCGCGTGCCAGGCCTTCCTCGGCCAGCATCCGGACGAGCCGGCGTATCACCAGATCGAGCCGTACGTGATGCTCTGGCTGGGCCAGGCGTTGCTCTCGGCGGCGGATGCGCCCGCCGCGGTGGCGGCATGTGCCCGCGCGGAGGCGCGGCTCGGACGGCCGCAGGAGCGGGCCCTGGCACAGGCCTGCCAGGTCGAGGGCCAGGTCGCACAGGGTCAGTGCAAGCCGGCCGCGGCGCTGGGTGAGCGGCTCCTCGCGGGCAAGCTACCGCGGGTCTTCGAGGCCGTGCTCGGCTGCTACCTGGGAGATCTGCGCCGGCCTGCCGACGCGGCGCGGGTGGCCCAGCTCTACCGGGCCGCACACCCACGCGCGGCGCGAGCGTTCCTGCTGTCGGCAGACGCCGAGCTCGCGAACGGCCGCGACGAGGCCGCGCTCGGCCACCTCGATCGTGCTGCCACGCTGTCTTCCGCCGCGGCGGACGGGGCCACTGCCCTGCGCCGCAAGGGTGCGCTCCTCGGCAAGCTGGGACGCCGCCCCGAGGCGGTGCGTGAGCTCGATCGCGCGGTGGCGCTGGCGCCCCGGGATGCCGCGGCGCACTACGAGCTCGGCCGCGTGCTGTCGGCCTCGTCGCCCGGGCCCGAGCAAGCGCGAGCCCTGGCCGCGCTGACCCGCGCGACCACGCTCGATCCGGCGAGCCTGCCGGCCTGCCTGGAGCTCGGCGCGATGATGCGGCGGCTCGGGCGGGGCCGCGACGCGGTCCTGGAGCACGAGCGTTGCGCGGCGCTGCCGCACGGCGCCCTGGCGGCGCAGCTGGAGCTGGGCGCGGATCAGCTGGCGGCCGGCGAGCTCGATGGG
>JAHFDS010000302.1 GCA_023248855.1 Myxococcales bacterium | reverse complement strand
CGGCGCGGGCGCGGGGACGGCCGGCACAGGCGCGGCGGGCCTGGGCGGCGCGGGTGCGGACATGGGTGCGGCGGGCACGGGTGGCGCGGGCATGGGGGGCTCGTGCGCGACACCCTCGCGGCCTCGAGGTCTCGTCCTCCGCACGGGCGACTCGCTTCCAGACTGCAGCGGAACCATCGGGGTTCCGTCTCTTCCAGTCCTCAATCACACGGGCAGGATCGCCCTTGTCACGACCCTGCAGCGGGCCACTTCCGACTCCTATGCCCTGCTCAGCGGCACGCCAGACGCCCTCGGTGTGGTGGCCCGCGATGGGGGCACGATCCCGGGTGGCGGCGGCGTGTTCAAGGCGCCGCCCGCGGACGCCATTGGACCCTTTCGGGGCCAGCCTCGCCTCGATGATCAGGGCACGGTCGCCTACCTGGGCGCCTACGTACGCGATCAGGACCTGACCACCCGCGTTGCGTTGTTCGTCGGCGATCGCCGCATTGCGGCCGACGGAGACAGGAGCCCGGATTACTCGTCGCGGCGCTTCTTCCTCGATGTGGACATGCAGAATCCACCCGCATTGAGCCGGGGAGGCGCCGCTGCCTTTTCCGTGACGCTCGAGGGCGATGGATTTGGCAGCTTGCCGGACAACCACGATGCGGCGCTGTACCTGGCGAGTGGGCCCGAGGTGCGGACGGTGGCCCATCGTGGCGAACGTGCCCCCGGGAGCATCGCGGTCTTCGGCACGACCGTGGCGGAAGACTGGCTTGGATTTGGTCCCCCGGGCTTCGCCGGGGGCGGTGCGCTGGCCTTCGTGGCGCGCGAGATCGAAGCGGGCCGCGCCGGATCGCGGGACGTGCTCTATCGCCTGGCCGGTGACCGGCTGGTTCGTGTGGCCAGCGCCGGGGACGCCATGCCGTCCGGAGCCGGAACCCTGGGGGACTTCTACGACCTCAAGCATGCGCCGGCGATGAACGATGCGGGCGATGTGGCCCTCGCCGTCAGCCTCGACTCTGAAGATGCCGTCGTGGTGTTTCGCGGCTCCAGCCTGATCCCCATCGCCCGCGGAGGTGAGCCGGCACCCACAGGAGAGACCTACTCGCACCTCTCCTGGCAGCCTTCGCTCAATGACGCGGGGCAGGTGGTCTTTGCGGCCAGCCTCCGTCAAGGCACCCTGTCCACTGGACAGGCGATCTTCCTCGCCGACGAAAATGGCGTTCGCCCCCTGGTCCAACGCGGTCAGGCGACGCCCGAGGGCCGGGGAACGTTCGCGGAGCTGACCTCTTCGGACCATTCCCTGCTGGTCACTGGCCACCGGTTGCACGTCAATGCCCGCGGGCAGGTGGCGTTCATGGCCGGCATCGACGAGGGGCGCTCGCGGCCTGGATTTGGCCTCTACGTCCACGACGGGGTTTCGCTGCGCAAGGTGGTTCGCACGGGCGACACCCTGGATGATGGTGGCGTGGTCACCGAGGTAGGGTTCGGATCCGTGGTCAGCCCAGGCGTGCAGGCCTTCGATGATGCGTGCCGCATCACCTTTCGGGTACGCTACGCAGACGGGACGCATGCGATCTGGCTGCGCAACGCGTGCACGATCTAGACGGCTCACGCCCGGAGCGGGGCCGGCTTGACGGAGCCGCTCGCGAACGAGACCACGATCCGAGCGTCGGACGCAGCCGTCGGGCGCGCATTGCAGCTCCTGGTGGTCGGCACCGACACCTGCGTTGCGCACCCCCTCGAAGCAGGCATTGTCACCATCGGCAGAGGGAGTGACGCCGAGATCCGTCTCGTCGATCCCCTGGCCTCCAGACATCACGTGCGCCTGCACCTCCAGGAGCCCGAGGCGGTCCTGGTGGAGGACCTCGGCAGTGCCAACGGCACCCGCCTGGGCGAGGAGCGCCTGCCTGCTCACCAGCGGATCCCTCTTGCCATCGGTCAAGCCCTCCTCATCGGGTCGACGACCCTCGTGCTCCAGCACGGCCTGTCCACCTCGCGGCCCCGACGGATCTGGACGCACGGGCACTTCGAGGCGCGTCTGGAGGACGAGTGCGCGCGATCCGAGCGTTCGGGGGGCGTGTTCGGGGTGGCCCGGATCCAGATCGAGGGCGCGATCGGGCCGACCCGGGCGGCGGAGCTCCTGGCCTCGAGCTTCCGCGCCGCCGATGTCCTCGCCTGCTACGGTCCGAGCGACTACGAGGTCCTCGTCGTGGACACGACCAAGCGCGAAGGCGACGAGACGGTCGGTCGCGTGGTGGCGGAGCTGCGCACAAAGGGGTTGATCGTGCGCAGCGCCAGCGCCTTCTATCCCGAGGATGGCCGCACCCCGGAAGCCCTCGTCGCGAGGGCCTCTGCGGCGGTGCGCGGACAAGCCCGGGTGGCCAGCGCCGGGCCGGCCACCGTCATCGTCGCAGATGACCTCATGCAGCGCCTCCACGCGCTGGTGCAGCGAATCTCCAGCTCCAACATCAACGTCCTCATTCTCGGCGAGACGGGGGTGGGCAAGGAGGTCATTGCGGAAGCGGTCCATCGGCAGTCCCCTCGAAGCGAAAAGCCGCTCTTGCGCCTCAATTGTGCCGCGCTCTCCGAGTCGCTGCTCGAGAGCGAGCTGTTTGGCCACGAGAAAGGGGCCTTCACCGGGGCCGTGGCCACCAAGCCCGGCCTCCTCGAGACCGCGGACGGGGGCACGGTCTTCCTCGACGAGGTGGGCGAGCTGCCCCTTGCCCTCCAGGCGAAGCTGCTGCGCGTCCTGGATTCCCGCCAGGTCCTGCGCGTCGGCGGCCTCAAGTCGCGCACCATCGATGTGCGCTTCGTCGCCGCCACCAATCGCAACCTGGAGGTCGAGGTCGCGCGCAATGCCTTTCGCCAGGACCTGTTCTTTCGGCTCAATGGCTTCTCGGTCCTGATTCCGCCCCTGCGGGATCGCGTGGCCGAGATCGCAGGCCTGGCCCGGCTGTTCGTGAGCGAGACCGCCCACCAGATGAAGAAGGAGCCCGTGCCGGAGATCGCCCCGGACGCGCTGCGCCTGCTCGAGGCGTACGCCTGGCCGGGCAACATCCGGGAGCTGCGCAATGTCATGGAGCGGGCCACCGTCCTTTGCACCTCCCATCGCATCACGAGCGAGGATTTTCCGGTCGAGAAGATGGGCGCGACGGTGCCCGTGCGTTTCACCGAGCCGGCAGCGCCGCGAATGGCGGCGTCGCCCCCGAGCATCCCGGCGCGTACCTTCACCGAGGCCGAGACCGCGGAGCACGAGCGCATCGTCGGCGCGCTCGAGCAATGCGGCGGAAACCAGAGTCGAGCCGCCAAGGTGCTCGGGATTTCCCGCGCCAACCTGGTGGCCAAGCTCGACAAATACGGGATCAGAAGGCCCCGCAAATAGGCGCTGGAAGGCCCCTCTTGCCGACCGAGATCACCAGGCGCGCAGAGGACCCCGAAAGCGGGGCGGCCCCGAAGGCCCCGCTCGACGCCGGGCGCGCGTCGGTCGGGCCGGGTCGGAGGCTGGGCCGGTACGTGGTCCTCCGGGCGCTCGGCGCCGGAGGCATGGGCGTCGTCTATGCCGCCTACGATCCCGACCTCGACCGCAACGTGGCCTTGAAGGTCCTGCGGACCGACCAGCGCCACGGTGGAGCGCGCCTGGTCCGTGAGGCGCAAGCCCTGGCGCGGCTGTCCCATCCCAACGTGGTCACGGTGCACGACGTCGGCATGCTGGACGACGACGTGTTCATCGCCATGGAGCTGCTCGACGGGCCCACCCTGCGCGAGTGGCTGGCCAGCGCCCCGCGCAGCTGGCAGGAGGTGCTGGCGGTATTCTTGCCGGCCGGCCGTGGGCTGGCCGCGGCGCACGCTGCGGGCCTGATCCATCGGGATTTCAAGCCCGACAATGTGCTCATGGGAAAGGGCGGGATTATCCGGGTCACGGACTTCGGCGTGGCCAGGCTGGCCGACGAGGCGCCACATCCGACCGGCGCAGGTCATCTCCCCGACGCGGGCGTCGCCCATGCCGCAGCGCTGCTCGGCACCCCGCTGACCCGGGCGGGCGCGGTCGTGGGAACGCCGGCCTACATGGCCCCGGAGCAGCATCTGGCCGGACCGACCGACCCTCGCACGGACCAGTTCAGCTTCTGTGCGTCCCTCTACCTGGGCCTTTACGGAATGCCTGCCTTTGCAGGCAGGTCGTCGGAGGCGCTGGTCTCGGCCGTGCGGGCGGGGCAGTTGAGCCCGCCCCCCGAGGGCACCCGGGTCCCGGCCTGGTTGCGGCGCGCCGTGGCGCGAGGGCTTAACGCCAGGATCGAGGATCGCTACCCCTCGATGCTCGAGCTCCTCTCGGCGCTGTCGGATGATCCGGCACGGAGGCGGCGACGGACGCTCGGGTTCCTGGGCCTCTTCCTCGCGCTGGGGCTCGGTGGGGGCGCGCTCTGGCATCAGGCGCGCAATCAGCGCCTTCAGTGCAAAGGCGCCGAGCGCAAGCTGCTCGGCATCTGGGACCCCGAGCGCGCGCGGTCCATGCGGGCCGCCTTTGCCCTGACCGGCCTCGCAGAGGCTCAGCGCACCAGCGCGCAGGCAGAGCAGGCGCTCGACGGCTATGCCCGGGACTGGGCGCGTTCGCACACCGACGCCTGCGAGGCGGCCCAGCTTCGTGGCGAGCAATCGCTGGACGTGCTGGATCTCCGCATGAGCTGCCTCGAGGCCCGGCGCCAGGAGCTGGGCGCATTGACGACCGCCTTGGCGCAAGCGGATCCGAAGACGGTCAAGCGATCGCTGGAGGCGGCCGCGGCCTTGACGCCCCTTGCCGACTGCGCCGACGTGGAGGCGCTCAAGCGTCCGATCCGGGAGCCCAAGGAAGCCAGCGTGCGGGCTCGGATCCAGGCCGTGCGGGGCCAGCTCGCCGAAGCCAAGGTGGCGCAGCAGATCGGAAAGTACGCGATCGGCGAAAAGGCCGCCGAGGCGGCGGCACGGCAGGCCGAGGCGATCGGGTACCGGCCGCTCGAGGCGCAGGCCTATCAGCGCCTGGGCAATTTGCAATTCTACACGGCCGACAAGGCGCTGGCGCTCGGAACCTACGCGCGTGCCGAGCGCGCCGCCGATGCGGGGCACGACGACGAGACGCGCGCGACGGCCCTGCTCTACGCCATGGCCCTTTTCACCTACCTGGGCAAATACGAGGATTCGCGCCGGGTGAACGAGCGGCTGACCCCGGTGCTCGAGCGACTGGGAAGACCAGAGGCATTGGTGGCCAGGCAGCTTCATGCCGAGGGAGATCTCCTGCGGTGGCTGGGGAAGATCCGCCAGGCGGTCGAGAAGCTGAAGGCGGCCTTGGCGCTCTCGCGCGCGTTGCCCGCCCCGGTCAGGGCCGACGTGCTGTCGACGCTGGCGTTTGCGCAGGCTGGCCTCGGGGATTGCGCCGGGGCGCTGGAATCGGCCCGCTCCATGGTGGAGCTGCTCGCGGCGGCCCGAGGGGCCCAGCATCCGAAGACGGCCCTGGCCGAGCGGGACCTGGCGCTCGTCGGCCTGGGCTGCGGCACCGACCCGGGTCCCGCGGCGGCCGCGCTGCGCGCCGCGCTGCCCCGGCTCGTCGCCGGCTTCGGGGAGGGCTCCGTGCAGACGTCCCTCGCGCAGGTGGCGCTCGGCCAGATCGCCATCGAACAGGGGCAAGAGGCGCTGGCCCAAAGGGAGCTCGAGCGCGCCGCGGACGCGCTCGGCAAAGGGGTGGGGGCCATGACCGGGGAGCAATCAGAGGCGCTGATTGCGCTCGCGAAGCTGGCGCGCCTGCAGGGGCACGGTCAGGAGGCGCTGCAGCTCTCTCGCCGCGCGCTCGCGGCTGCGGAAAAAGCCGTCGGCCCGGACGATCCCTATGACGCGTCTTCCCTGGTGTCGATGGCAGAGGCAGAGCTGGCACTGGGACACGGGCAGGCCGCCATCCCTCGGCTGGAGAAGGCCCTGCGCCTTCTGGGGGACGAGGGGGACATCGGCACGCGGGCGGATGCGCGGTTCGCGCTTTCACGGGCGCTGCTCGCCACGGGCGGGGATGCCCAGAGAGCCCGACGGCTCGCCCGGCAGGCGCGCGACGGATACCTGCTGGCGCCCGGGTTGAGAGGGCGCGAGCTCAAGGAGGTCACCGCGCTCGCGGAGCGCTGATCGCCGAGCTATCCTGCCAGGGCCTTGGAGACGGCGGACCGGCCTTGCCAGGTGGTCGTGGTCGACGACGATGCCGATGTGCGGCAGGTGCTCGCGCGCGTGCTGCGCGGCCCGGAGTTCGGGGTCGAGGCGTTCGAGTCGGCCGAGCTCGCGTGGCCGTTCCTGGAGCAGAATGGGGAAGAGGTCGATGTCGTTCTCACGGACGTGCATCTGCCGGGGCTCGACGGCATCGGGCTCCTCGCACGGGTGCGCGAGCGCTGGCCCACGCTCCCGGTGGTGGTCATGACCGGCCGCGCGACCATCGAGTCGGCGGTCCTGGCCATGCGCGAAGGCGCCTACGACTACCTGGCCAAGCCATTTCCGCGGCTGGATGTCGTCGCGCTGGAGGTCAAGCGGGCCGCGGACCACCGGCGGCTCGAGCGCAGGAGCGAGCTCCTCGCCAGCCAGCTGCAACGCGCCACGGGCATCGCCGGCCTCATCGGCAACGCCCCCAGGATGCGCGCGGTGGTGCAGCTCGTGGAC
This sequence comes from Myxococcales bacterium, assembly GCA_023248855.1. Taxonomy (GTDB): domain Bacteria; phylum Myxococcota_A; class Polyangia; order JAHFDS01; family JAHFDS01; genus JAHFDS01. The sequence continues at coordinate 3,348 of JAHFDS010000302.1, read as the reverse complement.
GCGGTGGCCCCGACCGACGCCACCGTGCTGCTGCTGGGCGAGAGCGGCACGGGCAAGGAGCTCGTCGCCAGGGCCATCCACGCGCGGGGCCCCCGAAAGGCGCGGCCGTTCATTCCCCTCAATTGCTCCGCGTTGCCCGAGACGCTGCTCGAGAGCGAGCTCTTCGGGTACGTCAAGGGGGCGTTCACGGGCGCGGTGGCGGACCGGCGAGGGTTGTTCGAGGAGGCCTCGGGCGGCACGCTGTTTCTCGACGAGGTGGGGGACGTCTCGGCCGCGACGCAGGCGAAGCTCCTGCGGGTCCTGCAGGAGGGCGAGATCAGGCCCGTCGGCTCCGCGGGGCTGCGCAAGGTCGATGTGCGAATCCTTGCGGCGACCAATCGAGATCTGCGGGCGGCCATCCGCGCCGGCTCGTTTCGAGAGGACCTGTTCTTTCGGCTCAATGTTCTGACCATTGAAATCCCGCCGCTGCGCGAGCGGCTGGAGGACGTGCCGTCCCTGGTGCAGCACTTTCTTGCGAAATACGCGGAGCGCTACAAGAAGCCCGGCATTCGCGTGAGCCCGGCGACGCTCGAGGCACTGGCCAGATCGACCTGGCCAGGGAACGTGCGCGAGCTCGAGCACGCCATCCAGCACGCGCTCATCGTCGCACAGGGCAAGATCCTCACGCCGGAGTCCTTGCCACCGCAGCTCGTCGCCGGATCGTCGACGGACGTCGTCCCGGCCGCAGAGGTGTCGTCGCGGACGGCGTTCAGTGACGCCCGCGCGGCCGCCCTCGCTGATTTCGAGCAGCGCTTCGTCGAGGAGGCGCTGGCAGCGTCCAAGGGGAATCTCGCATTGGCGGCCCGAAAATCCGGCATGGACAAGTCGAACCTGCGGCGACTGGCCCAGCGCCACGGCATCGACCCGGACCGCTTCAAGGGCGGCTAGGAAGGCGTCCGCAGGAGGGGCGCGGACCAGCGGTCTCCCGGCGCGCTCAGGCGCGCAGGAGATCTTCCGCCGCGACCTTGACGACCATCTTGCCGACGAGGACCTTGGCGCCGCCCTTGGCGTCGATCTCCTGCACGACGCCGGTCTTGCCGGCGAGCACCCCGCGCACGATGCGCACCCGATCATTGCGCTGCAGGTGCTTCTGGCGCTTGGCCTGCTTCTCCTTCTGCAGCTGGTCCTTGATCGAGACGTAGTCGTTTTCGCGGTGCCACGCGACGAAGTTGTAGACGTCGAGCAGCCCCGAGAGACGAAGCCCGAGGAGCGCAAGCAGGTCAGCAGCGAGTCGCGCATCCTCACGCGGGAGCGTCTGGCCGACGAAGAGCCAGCCCGGGCCGCTCGCGGTGCCGGCCAGCACCCCCACCAGCGACTCGTCGGACAGTCCGGCGACCGGTTGCAGCGTCGCGTCCTTGCTGACCGGGTCCGTCGGCATGCGGCCGACCTGCACCTCGTCCCCGAGCGCGCCGAGCAGGGTGCGCAGCTTCTCGCGCTCGAAGAAGTCCTCGCACTTGCGCTCGAGGTTCTGGCGGTCGATGCGCGCATCCGGATGCAGCTTGAGGGCGATCGTCAGGCCCGCGTGCGCGACGGTGATGGCGAGGAAGAGGTGGCTGCGTTGCGGCGTCGGGTCGTCGACCAGCGCGGCGATGCTGCGACCGCGATCGATGAGGACGTCGATCTCCTTGCGCGCCTCGAGCGCCCGCGAGAAGTACACGTGCTGCGCGTCCACGAGATGGTGGTTCCACAGGGCGGGATTCTCGGCCGAAGCCTCGAGCAGCAGCGGGGATCCATCGGCTGCCACCATGCGACTGGCCAGAAGCCGCGCCGCGTCGAGAAGCTTCTGCTTGACGCCGAGGCGCTCGCGCGTGAACGCGTTCGAGCGCCATTTCTGGGGCGCGTAGGCGTCGAAGTCGCGCTCGTCGAACATGGGGCGCCGATTATGGGAGGGGGCGCCCGGTGGGTCAACCCGGCAGGCGGATCCCCGGATCAGGCGACCGGTCGGACATTCTGCGCCGGGGTGCGCGACCAGAGCCCCACCGGGACCGGCGGCAGCACCGCGCGGCTCACGGGCGGCTCGCCCGCCTGGATCTGCGCCAGGACCGGGAGCTCCGCGCGGAGCTCGTTGTGGAAGCCCTGGCGTACGGCGCGGTTGGCCGCACGCAGGCGATCGGCGGATGCGGGCAAGAGGTGCGTCTCGAGCCAACGGCCCACCAGCTGCTCGAGCGCGCCGTCGCCCGCCGTCCAGGCCGCGACCAGGCCCTGGCGATAGGCCTCGACGGTCGAGCGGTGGCCACCGGGGAGCAGCATCTCGAGGGCCGGGCCGGCGCCGAGCTTGAGCGCGAGCACCCCGAACGCCTCGTCGAACAGACCCTCCTCGGCGCCTGGCATGGCTCCGCCAAAGCAGGCCTCGCGCTCGGCGAAGATGAAGTTGCAGAAGGCCGCCAGGGCGAGGCCGCCGCCGGCACAGCTGCCACGCACGACGGCCGCGGTCGGGATACCGAGCTCGATCAGCTGCTCGAACGCCCCGAGCTGGCTGCCCAGCTCCGCAGTCACGCGGAAGTCGCGCTCCCCGGCGAAGGCGACCAGCTTGATCCGGGCGCGCTGCCCGGCGTCGTCCTCGAGGGCCTCGCGCACCGCTGACACGACCTCGGCGAGCGCGATCGGCTCGTCGCCGCGCCGCGCGGCGGGCAGGGTCGCACGCAGCACCTGCCGCGCGTGGAGGAGATCGATCCGAACGTTCCGGTGCGCCATGACGAGCCTCCGCTCCGAGTAACCAGTCTAGGAGGTGCGTCTCCTACCTCGCACGACACAGGGAGTCAAGACAGAAGGTCATGTACTCTGGGATACAAAGTCAATGATCAGGAATTACAAGGAGATGGGTTGGCCCAGCGCTGGGGGCGTGGTCGCCGGGGTCGGGCCTCTCAGGGGTCGACCATGCCGAGGCGCGTCGCGGCTCAGAGCAGGGCCACGAGCGCGCGATCGGGCGCTGCGTCAAGCAGCTGGGTCGCGGGCGCGCAGACGGCGGCCTCGTCGAGCGCGAGCTGGCCGGTCCGTGCGAACGCGACCAGCTCGGGCACGAGATCGGGGTGCGCGTCCCGGAGCGGTCGCACCGTCGCGCCCGCCGCGGCGAGCAGGTCCAGCGGAAGCGATCCAGCCGGCGGGTCCTGCAGCAGCACGGAGCCCGCAGGGGAGCCGAGCCGAGCCGCCACGGCAAGCTCGGCCTGCGTGGGACGGACCGCCAGGACGTGCCAGGGCAGCACCGCCTCGCGCTCCGACGCCAGCACCGCCAGTGCGTCGCGATCGGCGATCGCGGCCACGGCGTGGGCCCCGAGCGCGCGCGCCCGCGCGGGCTCCCCACCGATCCAC
>JAHFDS010000301.1 GCA_023248855.1 Myxococcales bacterium | reverse complement strand
CGGGCGTACAGGGCGGGTGGTGGGAGGTGGGCGGGAAACTGGCCTACCCGCGCGCCGCGCGGGGGACTAGCGCGGCGGACCCGCGCTTAGGGGAATCCTCTCGCGTGGAAATCCAGGCTAGGGGAAGTCAGGTCCAGGTTCTAGTTTCGGGGCTCGTCGAAGGTGGGCAATGCCGTCCAACCATTGCCAGGTTGGCTCATCGATTGCGCCTCCGGACCGGTCGCAGCTCGCCTTGACACGAGTAGACGCACTGCGTGTACGAGAGCTGCCGCACCACCAGGGCATCGTCGCAGAGCCCCGTCCTCTCCCGGTCCGGGTCGGCATCGAGGTTGATGAAGCGGGCGTCGCGGAGCTGGCTCGGCAAGTTGCGGCCACGAGCGCCGTACCAGAGGTTGTCCCGGATCTTGATCAGCAGGTCGCCGTCACATCGGGTCGAGGGATGATCGTCCAGATGGCTACGCCGGAGACAATCCACGTGATCGGGCGCGAGCAGAAAGTACGCGGCTCCGCCCGGCAGCTCACGCAGGTCTCGCGATGAGAAGCGACGCCTCGCGATACCGGTGAACATCTGGCGATCGGCGTGAAAGCACAGCGTGCCCCGAGGCTGCGCCTCGGGCAGCCACCCTTCGAGAGCACCCTTCGCGATGCGGCAGCGCGCGGCGAGGCCCACGCGGCGGGTCAGAAGGTGCAGCAAGCGGGCGTGGTCGAAGTCGTCGAGGGCACTCTTCACCTGGGCGGGCTCGGCCCTACCCGCGGCCACCACGACGACCTGTTCGTCGACGGTGGCCACGATGAACGAGCCGGGGCCTCGGTCGGCATCGGCCAGAACGAGGTTCCAGCCCTCCCCATCCTCCAGCAGCTTCGCCAGCATCGAGCGCGCGTCGTCGACGGTCAGGGCGTTGGTCTTGCTCTTCCCCTGTGCGGCGGCGAGCAGCCGCCTGAGCTTGCCCTCGACCTGCGGCGCAGCTGTGGTCGGGTTGGACATGGACTCTCACTGCTCCCGCCGGTGTTCAGAGCGCCAGGGCTCGACTCAACCGGCAACCCACCGCAGCACGAACGCCGCGGATCCGATCTCGAGCCCGACCACGAGCACGACGAAGGCGAGGTCGCCATCGCTGGCTCGTTTCCACCACGCCAGGACGTACTGGATGCCCGCGAGCACGACCATCAGAGTGGCGAGGCCGACTTCCACTGGCAGAGCGTCCGCGCCGAACAGCAGGAAGGTGCTGACGGCGAGCCAGACGGGGAGCAGGAGCATGATCCCGATGTGGATCGTGCGAGCGGCCACGCGAAGCTTCGAGTTCGACGGGAAGATGCGCGCTCCGCTCACCATCATAGTCTGATTCCACGGAATCGCGGGCCAGTGCCTGCCGGTGCGCAGGCCCCTCGGCGAACGACGGAGGGCTGCGTGGGATGTCTCCCGAACGGCCAGCCAGTGTTCGGTTCTGGGACGTCCGATTCCAGGACCGCGCGCCCCGGCGACACGATTCCAACTCAACCCCTTTGAACTACAAGGACGATCGTCCTCCTGGTGCCTGGCACGGGGCTTGTTAGGCAGGTGTTCGGAACCGGACACATGACGATGGAAGCACCGCTTGCGTCCCCGCGCCGTCCCGCGGTGTCCCCGGAGGGGCCGCTCATCCGGCTGGCGGGCGTCACCAAGGTCTTCGAGGCCGACGAGGTCGAGACCCACGCGCTGTCGAACGTACACCTAGAAATCCGCTCAGGCGAATACGTCAGCATCGCTGGGCCGAGTGGCTGCGGCAAGTCCACGCTGCTTGCGATCCTGGGGCTGCTCGACGTGCCGTCGTCCGGCTCGTACGAGCTCGGTGGCCGCGGCACCGACACGCTCGATCCGAGCGAGCGCGCGCGCATCCGCAACCGCGAGATCGGCTTCGTGTTCCAGAGCTTCAACCTGATCGGTGACATCACCGTGTTCGAGAACGTCGAGCTGCCGCTCGCGTACCGGGGCCTCGGCCCCACGGATCGGCGGCGCAAGGTCGAGGAGGCGCTCGAGCGTGTCGGCATGGCGCACCGCCTGCGGCACTATCCGGCGCAGCTCTCGGGCGGCCAGCAGCAGCGCGTCGCCGTGGCGCGCGCGCTGGTCGGCGATCCCACGGTGCTGCTCGCCGACGAGCCCACCGGCAACCTCGACTCCGCCAACGGCGAGGCCGTGATGCAGCTCCTGGCGGATCTGCACCGGGCTGGCACCACCATCTGCATGGTCACGCACGATCCCCGCTTCGCGCGTCACGCGGAGCGCACGGTGCGCCTCTTCGACGGCCGCGTGGTCGAAGAGCGCACGGACACCTGAGGACTCCCATGGCACAAGCACAGGCACACTCCACCCCTTCCACGACCAGCGCCACCGAGCACGCGCGCGGACGCGCGCCGCAGTCGGCACCGCGGGTCCTGGTCGCCGACGACCAGCTCCACGTCCTCGAGGCGCTGCGCCTGCTGCTCAAGGGCGAGGGCTACGCGATCCACACCGCGACCTCGCCGGCCGCCATCCTGTCGTCGCTGCAGGCGCAGGAGTTCGACGCGGTGCTGATGGACCTCAACTACGCTCGGGACACCACGAGCGGCCGCGAGGGCCTCGACCTGCTCGGCCACCTGCAGCAGGCGGACAGCGCCCTGCCGGTGCTGGTGATGACCGCGTGGGGCTCGGTCGAGGGCGCGGTCGAGGCCATGCGGCGCGGCGCGCGCGACTACATCGAGAAGCCCTGGGACAACGCGCGCCTGCTGGCCACGCTGCGCACGCAGGTGGACCTCGGGCGGGCGCTGCGCCGCGGGCAGAAGCTCGAAGAAGAGAACCTGCGCCTGCGCAAGGAGGGGCTGCCGTCCCTCATCGCCGAGTCGCGCTCGATGCAGCCCGTCCTGCGCCTGCTCGAGCGCGTCGGGCCGTCGGACGCCAACGTCCTCATCACCGGCGAGCACGGCACCGGCAAGGAGGTCATCGCGCGCTTCCTGCATGCGTCGTCGCCACGCGGATCGAAGACCTTCGTGCCGGTCAACGGCGGGGGGCTGTCCGACGGCGTCTTCGAGTCGGAGTTCTTCGGGCACGTCAAGGGCGCCTTCACCGACGCCAAGGTCGATCGAGTGGGCTGCTTCGAGGCGGCCGACGGCGGCACGCTGTTCCTCGACGAGATCGGCAACATGCCGGCGGGGCAGCAGTCGAAGCTCCTGCGCGTGCTCGAGACCGGTGAGCTCGCGCGCGTCGGCTCGTCGAAGACGCGCTGCGTGGACGTGCGCACGCTGGCGGCGACCAACGTGGACCTCGGCAAGGAGGTGTCCGAGGGGCGCTTCCGCGAGGACCTGCTGTACCGCCTGAACACCGTGGAGATCCACCTGCCGCCCTTGCGCGAGCGGCGCGAGGACATCCCGCGCCTCGCCATGTTTTTCCTCGAGCGGCAGGCCGGGCGCTACCACCGCGAGGTCGGAGGCTTCCACCCCGAGGCGATGCAGGCGATGCTGGAGCACGGGTGGCCAGGCAACGTGCGCGAGCTGGAGCATGCCGTGGAGCGGGCCGTCCTCTTGTCGGCCGACGCGCAGGTGGGGGTCGAGGACCTCGGCCTCAAGAAGCGCAGCGACGGCGCCTTGCGGCTCGAGGAGATGACGCTCGAGCAGGCGGAGCGGTTCCTCATCCAGAAGGCGATCGCGCGCTGCTCGGGGAACATCTCCCAGGCGGCGGACTTGCTCGGACTGTCGCGCAGCGCCCTCTACCGGAGACTGCAGCGCTTCGGGCTGTAGCGCGGCCTCGCCCATGACCGCGCCGCACGAGCTCCGCGTGCTGCGGACGGCGCTCCTCGGGGGGCTGCCGGCGGTGGTGGCCACGGTGATCATCGCGTTTGCCGAGGGCTACTCGGCCAAGGTGCAGTGGACGCTCGCGATCGTGACGGTGGGGGCGTGGCTCGTGGCGGCGTTCGCGCTGCGCGAGCAGGTGGTGCGCCCGCTCAACGTGCTCTCCAATCTCCTCGCGGCGCTGCGCACCGGCGACTACACGATCCGGGCGCGCGGCGCGAGCCACGGAGACGCCCTCGGGCTTGCCCTGGTCGAGGTCAACGCGCTTGGCACGACCTTGCGCGAGCAGCGCCTCGGCGCAATCGAGGCGACGAACCTCCTGCGCACGGTGATCGCGGAGATCGACGTCGCGGTCTTCGCCTTCGACGAGGAGGGCCGGCTGCGTCTGGTCAATCGTGCGGGCGAGCGGCTGCTCGGCGCGCCTTCGGAGCGCCTGCTCGGCACGCCGGCCGCGGGCAGCGCGCTCGAGCCGTGCCTGATGGGCGAGGCGCCGCGCACGCTGGAGGCGAGCTTTTCGGGCGCCATGGGACGCTGGGAGGTGCGGCGGCAGAGCTTCCGGCTCGGCGGGCGGCCGCACACGCTGCTCGTGCTGTCGGATCTGAGGCGCGCCTTGCGCGAGGAAGAGCGACTCGCCTGGCAGCGCTTGGTGCGCGTGCTCGGCCACGAGATCAACAACTCGCTGGCGCCGATCCGGTCGATCGCCGGCTCGCTGGAGCGCATCCTCGATCGCGAGCCGCGCGCCGAGGACTGGGAGACCGATCTGCGGGGCGGCCTCGGCATCGTCGCCAGCCGGGCCGAGGCGCTGCAGCGCTTCATGACGTCCTACGCGCGCCTGGCGCGCCTGCCGCCGCCGAGGTTCGGCGAGGTCGACGTCGGCGCCTGGATCAGGCGCAACGTGGCGCTCGTGGAGGGTGCCCCGGTGACGTTCGAGCCCGGCCCCGAGCTGGTCCTCTCGGCCGATGGGGACCAGCTCGATCAGGCGCTCATCAACCTGCTCAAGAACGCCGCGGACGCGGCGCGCGAGACCGGCGGCGGTGTCGGCGTGAGCTGGCGGCGCCTCGGCGCGGACGTCGAGGTCCTGATCGACGACGACGGTCCCGGGATCTCGGAGACGGCCAACCTGTTCGTGCCGTTCTTCACGACCAAGCCAGGCGGCTCGGGCATCGGCCTCGTGCTGTCGCGTCAGATCGCCGAGCAGCACGGCGGCACGCTCGCGCTCGAGAACCGCGCGGGCATTCGCGGCTGTCGGGCGCGCTTGACGCTGCCCATGAGCGGCCGCCTGGCCCGGCCCGGGCGCTCGAGCGAGGGTCCCCTCGAGTAGCTAGGGAGCTCCCCGGGGGTGCACCGACTGCGCACTTTGGGCACCGCGCCGCAACCGATGCGCCTTTTCGCCCCCGTCATCCCCCGGGCGGGGTACGGCGGCGGGCTTGGCACGACCCATGCTCCGTGAGGGGGCATGAGGATCCTGTGCGGAACCGACTTCTCCGAGGTCTCCACGGCTGCGATGCAGGTGGCGGCAGACCTGGCGCGTCGCTTCGGTGACTCGATCGTCCTCGTGCACTCCGTGGCGCCCTTGTGGGCGGTGACCCCGGTGGCGGGCAGCCTCGATGTCTCGGCGGCGGACGCGACCCTGCGCAAGGCGGCGGCCGGGCAGCTGGCCGTGCAGGCCCAGCGGCTGCGCGACGAGGGCCTCGAGGTCGACGCGCGCGTCGCCGATGGCCCGGCCGACGCCACGCTGGTCGAGGTGGCACGCGAGGTGAGCGCACGCCTCATCGTGCTCGGGACCCACGGTCGGCGCGGCCCCGCCCGGTGGTTCCTCGGGAGCACCGCGGAGCGTGTCCTCGACGCCGCGGATCGGCCCGTGCTGGTGGTGCCAGGGGGGCCACGGGCCCTCGAGCCGTGGGCACGCAAGGAGCGCCCGCTGCGCGCGTGGGTCGGTCTCGATCGCAGCGTCGCGAGCCAGGCGGCCATCGACGGCGTGCGCGCGTTGCGGCAGGCGGGGCCGTGCGACGTGACCTTCCTGCACGTCTACTGGCCACCCGAGGAGTACACCCGGTTCGGGCTGGAGGGGCCGCGAAATCTGCTGGCGGGCGATCCGGAGCTCAACGACCTGCTCGAGCGCGACCTGCACGCGCGCATCCCGGAGCTCGCGGGCGAGGGCACGGTGTCCCTGCGGCTGCGGCCGAGCTGGGGCAACCTCGGGGAATCGATCGCGTCGTGCTTCGGCGACGACGTCGACCTCGTGGTCGTCGGCACGCACCAGCGTACGGGCTGGTCGCGCGTGGTGCACGGCTCGGTCGCGCACGCGACCCTGCGCGCGGCGCGCCAGCCGGTCCTGTGCGTGCCGCTTTCGGCGCGAACCGTGCGCGCCGAGCCGCTGCCGAAGCTCGGGCATGTGCTCGTGACCACCGACTTCTCACCGGGCGGCAACGCGGCCATCCCCTTCGCCTATTCGCTCGCCCGCGGGGGCGGCCAGGTCGAGCTGTGCCATGTCCACGAGCGCGAGCTGCCGAACCCCGTCTACGCGTACGCGCGCGACGACGTCAAGCTCTCGCGGGAGCAGCGCGCGGTGCTGGAGGAGCGGCTGCGCGGCCTCATCCCGGCGGGAGCGGCGAGCGCGGGCGTGGACACGCGGGTGGTGGTGATCGACGGCGGAAAGCCCGCCGAGGGCATCCACCACGCGGCCGAGCGCCTCGGGGTCGACGCCATCTGCATCGCCTCGCACGGTCGCAGCGGCACGCGGCGCGCGTTGCTCGGCTCGGTCGCGGAGGAGGTGCTCCGGCTCGGACACGCGCCGGTGTTCGTGGTGCGAAAAGCGCCGGAGTAGCTGCGGTCCGATATCATGCGCGGATGAGACATGGCTTCACCCGTGTGCTCGGGAGCACGACGATCCTCGCCCTGTCTCTCGCGGGATCCGCGCACGCCGAGGTGGCGCCCGGCCTCGATGCGCATCTCAGCTACGGGCTGCGGCGGGACCACCTCGGGTTCGGGCTGAACGCGAGGGCGGCGACGGATTTGCCTGCCCTACCGTCCCTCCAGCTGGAGGGATTGTTCGGCTACACGGCGCTCCGCTACGAGGACGACGGGACCGTGACCTGGAGTCGCTTCTTCCGGCCGATGGTGGGCGCGAGCCTGGGTCTCGGCACCTCCGCGCGCGCGGAGGCGTTCCTGCACGTCGGCTACGCGCGTTACTGGCGCGCCTCCACCAACACCTACGTCGCGTCCATGCCGACGCAGAGCGACTCGGCGAACGGCCTCGGTGTCCACGTGGGCGGGGCCTTCGTGCTCGAGCCCCGATCGACATTCTCCGTGGCCATCCAGGTGGCCTACAACAACACCTGGCTGGGCGACGCCACCTCGGACACGCTGCACTGGCTCGACTTCGGTCTGCGCGGCGTGCTGCATTTCTGAGGGGCTCCAAGAATTTAGCGCTCTTCGAGATCCGCGCCCAGCGCGCGCATCGTCGCCACGAACGACGGAAAGCTCGTGCGGACGTTGTCGGCGTCGTCGATTTCGCACGGGCCGTCGGAAAGGAGCGCGGCGATGGCGCCGGCCATCGCGATGCGGTGATCCCCCGCCGAGTCGACGCGGCCGACCCCGAGCGGCCGGCCCGCGCGACCCTCGATCACCAGGCCGTCGGGGCGTTCCTCGGCACAGACTCCGAGCGTGCGCAGCATGCGCACCGTGGTCGCCACGCGATCGCTCTCCTTGACCCGCAGCTCCGAGGCGTCGCGGATCACGGTCGTGCCCTCGGCGCACGCCGCGGCGACTGCGAGCACGGGCAGCTCGTCGAGCGCCCGGACCACGAGCTCGCCCGCGATCGTCGTGGCCTGGAGCTCCCGCGCACGCACCACGAGGGCCCCCACGGGCTCGCCCCCGACGTCACGCCGGTCGTCGATCACCACGTCGGCGCCCATCGCGCAAAGGGCGTCGAGAAAGCCCGTGCGCGTGGGGTTGAGCAGGATCCCGTCGATGCGCACCTCGCTGCCTGGCACGATGGCTGCCGCGACCGCGAGGAACGCCGCCGACGATGGATCCCCCGGGACCGCCACGTCGAGCGCCGCGATGCGCCCGTCCCACCCGCGTGGATCGAGCGTCACCGTCAGGCCCTGCACCGACAGCGGCACGCCCCGCGCGCGCAGCATGCGCTCGGTGTGGTCGCGCGAGGGGCCGGGCTCGGACACCGTGACGGGGCCGTCGGCCGCGAGGCCCGCGAGCAGGATCGCGCTCTTGACCTGCGCGCTCGCGACCTCGCACACGTGATGGCCGCCCGCGAGCGGGCGCCGGCCCTCGATCGACAGCGGGGGGTACACCTCGCCGGGCTTTCCGCCCGGGGCGCCGCCCAGGACCGCGCCCATCGCGCCAAGCGGCGCGGCCACCCGCCGCATCGGCCGACGATGCAGGTACGCGTCGCCGACCAGCACGTGCCGCCCCGGAACGCCGGCGAGCAGGCCCGCGCACAGGCGCATGGTGGTGCCCGAGTTGCCGCACTCGAGCGGTCGCTCGGAGGCTCGCAAGGCCTCGAGGCCCGCCCCGTGCACGTCGAGCGCGTGGGCGTCCAAGCGTACGATGCGCACGCCAAGCGCCTCGAGCAGCGCCACGGTGCGCGCGTTGTCCTCGCCGCCCGAGAGCCCGCGTACGTGCGAGCAACCCTGCCCGAGCGCGCCGAACAACACGGCGCGGTGCCCGATCGACTTGTCCCCGGGTACGCGCGCCCGCCCGCGCATCGGCCCCACGGCAGGGCGAACCTCGAGCCTCACGGGTGCTCCTCGCCGGCGCGTCGCCGCATCTCCGCGATCTGCTCGAGCCGGCCGAGCAGCGCATCGAGCCGCTCCTGGTTCAGGCGCAACGAGCCGAGCACGCGCGCTCCCTGGGAGAGCACCGTGATGCCGTCCAGGAACTGCGCCAGACCAAAGAGCGCGATCGCAGGCTGCCGCGCCAGGTCCCTGAGCCGCCGCTGCGCCTCGCCGTCCACACGCGTCGCGAGGCCAGCGTCCTGCACGTCGGCGATGAGCGACAGGTCGATGCCGTCCTCGAGGTCGAGGCGGCCCGAGAGCGTCCGCACCTCGGAGGCGTCGCCGAGCTCTTCGCGGCTCCTGTCGCGCAGGCGCTCTGTCGTCACGAGCACGAGGCGCACCACGCCCGGGCCGGCCCCCGCGGCGCTCCGCCAGAGCGTCTCGAGCTCACGGTCTTCCTCGACGGACGGGCCGATGCCGAAGGCGCGATCCACCGCTCGCCGGAACGCCGCGCGCGACCCGTACACCAGGACGCGCGCGGTGGGAAACCCCATCGACTCGGCCCCGCGGTCGACGAGCGGCACGCCACGGTGCTCGCCTCGCACGGAGCTGCCAGGACCGGACGCGGCGAACGCGGCCAGGACCTTCTCGACGTCGAATCGCCCGCGCACCACGAACAGAGCCTCGCCATGATCTCCGAGCTGGTAGAGCCCGATCGCGGCCGATTCGACGTCGGCGATCGGATCGAATCCGAACACCGTGCGCAGGCGCTCGAGCTCCTTGGGCGCCATCTTCTCGGCGCGCACGAGGAGCGGCGCCTGCTTGAGCCGCGCCACGTCCACATAGAGCAGCGCCTCCGCGCCCGACGGCAGGAGGGAGATCGGATCGTCGTCTCGCGCAGCCTTCGCGCCCCCCTGGCCCGCGCCGGGCTTCGCCGGGTGGGCGCAGGCGAGCAGCATGACCGCGAGCAGGAGTCGGCTCACGCGCATCCGCTCTCCAGCCGTCGCCGCGCCGCCCGCGCTTCGGTCAGCAGCGTGCGCAAGGCATTCGCGTCTCCGCATGCGATGGCGGCCTCGAGCACGTCGAGCCGCGCCCGCAGCGCTCGGGTCGCCTCGCGCACGGGGCCGGCGTTGTCGAGCAGGATGTCGGTCCAGATCTCGGGGGCGCTCTCGGCCACACGCGTACCCTCGAGCAGGGACCGCGCCGCGAGATCGCGGCCCTGACCGAGCGCCTCGAGGCACGCATCGGCCGCGCCCGCGAGGGCAAAGGCCGCGACGTGCGGCAGGTGCGACCACGCCGCCAGCGCGCGGTCGTGCGCTCCGGCGTCCATCCTCCGCACGACCGCCCCCGCCAGCCGCCACAGCGTCTCCGCCAGCGCGAGCGCGCCGGGGTCGGTCGCGTGGGCGCCCTCGGCGACCGGCGTCAGCACGACCGGTCGTCCCTGGAACAGCGCC
>JAHFDS010000715.1 GCA_023248855.1 Myxococcales bacterium | reverse complement strand
CCTGATGCGCCGTGGATCACGTCGTCGGGGCCGGGCCAGGCGCATGTGGAGGGCTTCGATCTTCACGCGAGCGTGCGCGTTCCCGGTCACGACCGCCGGCGGCTGGAGCACCTGTGCCGGTTATGCGGAGCTCCGCATAACCGGCACTATGCGGACCGGGGAGTTATGCGGACCAGGCGCCCACGTGGTCGGGAGGAACGCTGAGAATGGCGCGGGTTCGGCCACCTCGGGGGGTGTGATCCGGTCCGCATAATTCGGGCACGATGGGGTCCCCATTTCACCGGGCTTCGGCCCAAGGAGGACACCCCATGCTCGAGCGCTGCTTCAAGAACCCCCTCACCCTGCGTGCTCTCCGCGGCGGACCGGCGGGGCCGTTTCTCGACGGCTTCGCGGAGTCCATGTGCGCCGCGGGCTACGCGCCCGACACGAGCGGTTCCTACCTGCAAGCTGCTGACCACCTGGGCCAGTGGGCCGCGCAGCGCCGCGTGGTCATCGCGGATCTCGATGAGGAGCTGCTCGCGCGTTTTGTGCGTCACCTGCCCCGATGCCGGTGCCGCGGCAAGCGCGGTGGCCACAAGCGGGTGCCGTTCCGGGTCCACGCGTTTCTGCGGTACCTGCGCGAAGCGGGCGCCGTGACCACGTCCGCGCCGGAGGCGCCGCGTCCGCCGCTGGTGACCGAGTACGGCGCGTGGATGCGCGACCGGCGCGGCTTGGCCGCCACGACGATGGCCCACGCGTTGCCGGTGGTCCAGGCCCTGCTCGGCCCCGTGGGCAACGATCCCACCAGGCTCGATGCCGCGGGCGTGCGCCGGTTCGTGCTCGAGTACATCCGGCAGCATGCGCCCGCGTCGGCGGGCTGCGTCACGACGATCGTCCGATGCTTCCTCCGGTGGCTCGTCGTGCACGGGCGGTGCTCGCCAGACCTCGTCGAGGCCGTTCCCACGATGCCCACGTGGCGGCTGGCCACGCTCCCCCGCTACCTCCCGGATGCCGATGTGGAGCGCATCCTCGAGGCCTGCGATCGCCCCAGCCCCGCGGCGCGGCGCGATCGCGCCATGCTGTTGCTGCTCGCCCGCCTCGGTCTGCGCGCGGGGGACGTCGTCGCGCTCCGGCTCGGCGACATTGAGTGGGAGCGGGGGCGGCTGCGCGTCGTCGGCAAGGGGCGGCGCGAGACGCGGCTGCCGCTGCCTCAGGACGCGGGCGATGCGATGCTCGGCTATCTCAAGGCCGAGCGTCCCGCCGCCGCCACGGATCACGTCTTCCTGACCGCACGCGCTCCCATCCACCCGATTCGCGCGAGCGGCGTGCGCGATGTCGTCTGTCGCGCGATAGGGCGCGCGGGCGTTCAGGCGCCGTCCCGGGGGACCCACGTCCTGCGCCATTCGCTCGCGACCCGGCTGCTCCGAGCCGGCGCGACGCTCGACGCGATCGGCGCCGTGTTGCGCCACCGCGACGTCAACACGACGGCGCTCTACGCCAAGGTGGATGTCGGTCTGCTCCGCCAGGTCGCGCAGCCCTGGCCCCACGCGGAGGGGTCGTCATGTTGAGGCCGAGCGTCGACGCCTACCTGGACCTCCGTCGAGCGGTCGGCTTTCGGCTGCAAGCGGAGGAGGCCTTGCTGCACGCTTTCGCGCGATGGGCCGTCGATCGCGGCGACACGCACGTCCGGACGGAGACGGCTACCGAGTGGGCGGCGATGGCGCGGTCGCTCTGGCAGCGGGAGCGCCGGCTCCGGGCGGTCGCCGGCTTCGCGCGCTACGCGCGGGCCGAGGATCCCCGTCATGAGGTGCCACCGATCTTCGTGTTTGGTCGCCGGCACGTGCGTCCCCGACCCCACATCTACTCGCCGGACGAGCTGCGCCGCCTGCTCGACGCGGCCGACCGGCTCCCGGCCATCTGGCCCCTGCGACCGCAGGTGTTCACGACGCTGTTCGGTCTACTGGCGTCGAGCGGCGTGCGGGTGTCCGAGGCGCTGGCCCTGCGATGCGGTGACATCACGAGCGACGGCCTCGTGATCCGCAAGACGAAGTTCAACAAGAGCCGGCTCGTGCCTCTTCACGAGACCGCCGCCTCGGCGCTCAACCGCTATCTCGAGCAGCGCCGGCGC
Organism: Myxococcales bacterium; assembly: GCA_023248855.1. Lineage (GTDB taxonomy): Bacteria > Myxococcota_A > Polyangia > JAHFDS01 > JAHFDS01 > JAHFDS01. The sequence continues at coordinate 465 of JAHFDS010000715.1, read as the reverse complement.
GCCCGCACCGTGAGCGATTACGTCTTCGTCTCCCCGAAGGGAGGCCGGCTTCCCGCCCAGACGGTGAGCAAGACGTTCCTCCACCTGGTGCGCCACGCCGGTCTTCGTTCCGGTCCGGGCACACCGGGACCTCGGATCCACGACCTGCGCCATACCTTTGCTGTGCGGGCCCTGGAGGCATGTCCGCACGGTGGGAGCCCCGTCGGCTGGCGCATGCGAGCGCTGTCGACCTACCTCGGCCACCGCAACGTCGCCGACACGTGCTGGTACCTGCACGCGACGCCGCTGCTGATGCGGGGCGTTGCCGATGCCTGCGAGCGGTTCCTCGACGGAGGGGCCCGATGACGCCGATCGCTCCCCACATCACCGCGTTCCTCCAGCAGCGGCTCGCCGTGGACCGGCGGGCCAGCCCGCACACCTGCGACACCTACGCCTACGCCTTTCAGCTCCTCTTCCAGTTCATGA
>JAHFDS010000300.1 GCA_023248855.1 Myxococcales bacterium | reverse complement strand
CGCATCGGCAGCTGGCTCGACGCGCACCGCGGCCACTGCGTCGGCAAGACCAGCGCGGACGCCTTCGCGCTGGCGCGCCAGCACGCGCGCGTGCTCGCCCAGTACCTCGAGATGACTTCCAGCCACGTCAATGGCGGCAGCGCCGTGCGCGATCGCGCGATGGCCGACAACGTGCGGTGGATCCTCGAGCGCGAGGGGCCAGCAGGCAAGGTGGTGCTGTGGGCGCACAATGCGCACGTCGCGACGCACGCTGATTTCGGTGTCGACTGGATGGGGCTGCACCTGCGGCGCGCCCTCGGTAGGGCGCTGGTCGTGCTCGGGTTCGCGTTCGATCGCGGCCGGTTCCAGGCCGTGGGCGCGACCGCCGAGCGCGCCCGGACCGAGTGGAGCGTCGGCGCCGCTCCCGCGCACTCGCTCGATGGCGCGCTCGCGCGCACGGGGCTGCCGCTCCTGGCGCTCGACCTGCGCACGGTGCCGGAGGCGGGCGTCGTCGCCGACTGGTTCGCGGCGCGGCGGCCGGCGCGCAGCATCGGCGCGGTGTTCGACCCCGCGCACGCGAGCGCACACCTGACGTCGGAGGTCCCGGCGCGCGCCTACGACGGCCTCCTGTTCGTGGCCGAGACGACGGCCGCGCGGCCCCGCTTCCCGCCCAAGGCGCCCAAGCCCCCCGGTGAGCCGACCAACCTCAGCCTCGACGCCGGGCCGAGCGGCCAGCCCCCGGCCGGCTGGGACGTGCGCGACGACGCGCGCGACCACGGCTACCACGTCGTCACGCGCTCGGCGGGCTGCCGCAGGCGCCGCTGCGCGATGATCGAGCGCTGGGACGACCAGCCGCACTACGGCGAGGTGGCGGCGGGGATGCGTCAGCGAATCGACGCCGCGCCGTACCGTGGCAGGCGCGTCCGGCTGCACGCATGGGCGTCGCTCGAGACCACGGACGCGGACGCCTCCGCGCGGGTCTTCATCGCGCCGGCCGGGCTGGCGCTGGTGCTGCAAGCACCCGAGGCCTTCGAGATGGTGCGCGGCGAGCCCTGGCGCGAGTACACCGCCGAGGTCGAGGTGCCGGCCGACGCGGCGTGGCTGTCGTTCGGCCTCGAGCTCGGTGGCATCGGCCGCGCCTTCCTCGACGAGGTCGGTCTCGAGGTGCTCGCGTCCGCGTCGCGCCAGTAGGCTCGATCACGGCTTGCTCCATCACTGCGCGCGCAGCACCCGCCGCATCGTGAGGTAGGTCTCGGGCGCGCCGACCGGGATCGCGGCCGCGAGCGGTCGCAACGCGCGCACCGCGCCGTCGGTCGCCCGGAACCAGAGCCGCTGCCTGGGACCCCAGGGCAGCTCATAGCGATCGCGCAGCGACGGGGGCAGAAGGCCGGTCGTGATCGCGCGATTGAGGGGAATGCCGCCGGGAAGGACCGGCACCTGCAGGAGGGAGCGAGCGATGCTCGCCGCGGCCGGCGTCACCACCAGCGCGTCGCCGGCCAGCATCCCCGCCATGTAGCCCTCGAAGGCACTGGCGTCCGGAGGCAACCGCCCAGGTGGCAGGCCGAAGCGTTCGCCGAAGCGGCGCCAGTCGCGATAGAAGGCCTCCCACTCGCCGTCGCGGAACGGCCGCACGTAGCGCTGGAAGACCAGCGCGGACGTGTCGATGAGCGTGGCCAGCACCCACAGCTGTAGCCCGGGGTCGTGGGCCGAATACGCCTTTCCTCGCAGCGCGGCCGGATCGGCGAGCACGCCCTTGACCCGGTCGTGCACGCGCGCAATGCGCGCGATGGCGGCGTCTGCCTCGGGCGGGGTGCCGAACGTGATCACGAGCAGCGCGTCGAGGGTGGCCAGAAGGCGCGTCAGCGGGTGCGCGCGAAAGTCCGAGTGCGCGTGGACCCCGGCGGCCACGGCGGGGTGTGCGATCTGCATGAGCAGGGCGCGCTGACCGCCGAGGAGCAGCACGCTCTCGCGCGCCACCCGGCGCAGCATTTGATCCGGTGCGAGACGATCCCGCCGCATGCGGGAGCCATTGTATCTTCGGCTCGACGGCTCAGAACACGAAACCCACCTGGAGGTCGAGCGCGGGGAGCACCGCCTGGCGCCCGGAGCGCGCCACCGACGTCCCGCTCTGGACCTCCGCCACGGCGCTGACGTAGCGCGCGCCGGCGCCCAGCTTGGCGTTGAACGCGCCGGCCACCCACGACCAGCCGAGCGTGCCGCCGCCCTCCCAGCCGAAGGCGCTGCCGGTTGCCCCGTCGAGCTCGGCGCCCGCGTGCATCACGGAGAGGAAGGGCGCGAGGTAGAAGCCGCCCGGCGCGGGATTGACGAAGTAGAAGTGCGGGTGGAGCCGGAGGCCCCACGCCGTCGACCGGAGGGAAGTCTCCACGACGCCGCTACCGGAGAAGCGCTCGACCTTGGACTCGCCGTAGCCGTAGGCGAAGGTGGCCATGAGCGAGACGCGCTGGGACACCACTCGCTCGTAGCTGCCCTGCAGCTCGCGGTAGCCGCCGAGCTCGAGGAACGGGAGCACGGGGTTGATGGTGATGCCGTTCGAGGGCTGCTCCTCCACGACGGCCTTGTGCGCGACGGGTAGTGGCGCGACCGTGGGGGGGGCCTCGTCATCCCCCGCCTGGCCGGCGCGGGCCGACGGGATGGCGACGGTGAGGCAGAGCGGGGCGAACAGCGCGAGCGTCAGGATCTTCATGGGGGAAACCTCCTGCACGGAGTCCTCTCCAACTCCTGTGCCGCGCGACCTGGCCCGTGCAACTACCCGTGACCATTGCGCCGGGAGCCGTCCCGAGCGATGAGGCTTCGACAGCGTCGGAGCATCACCAGCACCGCGTCCTTGGCCACGCGCCTATCATGCCGCGAATGTCCCCCCCGTCGCGCCGCGGTCTCTCCCTCACCAAGCAGATCTTCATCGGCCTGGCGCTCGGCATCGCCGCGGGGGCGCTGGTCGCGCACTACGCGCCCGAGCGCGCGGTGCTGTTCAAGCCATTTTCACAGCTGTTTCTGCGCCTCATCAAGATGATCATCGCGCCGATCCTGATCTCGACGCTGGTGGTGGGCATCGCGGGCGCCGGCCACCCCAAGGCCGTCGGCCGCATGGGCCTGCGCGCGCTCGTCTACTTCGAGATCGTGACCACCTTCGCCCTCGCCATAGGCCTCGGCTTCGTCAACCTGCTAAAGCCCGGCCACGGCGTGAACCTGCCCGCGGGCATCAAGCCCGAGATCACCGCGCACCCACAGACTTGGGATCAGATCCTGCTCCACACCGTGCCGACGTCGATCGTGCAGGCCATGGCGGACAACGACGTCCTGCAGATCGTCGTGTTCTCGATCCTGTTCGCGCTCGCGCTCGGCGCCATCGGCGAGCGTGGCCGGCCCGTGGTCGCGTTCTGCGAGGGCGTCGCGGAGGCGACGTTCAAGCTCACCGACATGATCATGCGCTACGCGCCCATCGGCGTCGGCGCGGCCATCGCCTACACCGTGGGCCACGGCGGCCTCGGGGTGCTCGTCAACCTGGCGTGGCTGGTGGGCACGCTCTACCTCGCGCTGGCGTGCTTCCTTTTCGCCGTCCTCCTTCCGATCGCGCTCTGGTTCAAGGTGCCGATCCGCCGCTTCGCGCGCGCCATCAAGGAGCCCGCGCTCATCGCGTTCTCGACGACGTCGAGCGAGGCGGCGCTGCCGCGCGCGATGGAGGTGCTCGAGCGGCTCGGCGTGCCACGCCGCATCGTCGCGTTCGTGCTGCCGCTCGGCTACTCGTTCAACCTCGACGGGACGACGCTGTACCTGTCGCTCGCGGCCGTGTTCGTCGCGCAGGCGGCCAATGTCCATCTCACGATCGGCCAGCAGATCACGATGCTGATCACGCTCATGTTGACATCGAAGGGCGTCGCCGGTGTGCCGCGCGCCTCGCTCGTCATCCTCGCGGGGACCCTCGCGAGCTACGACCTGCCGCTCGAGGGCATCACGCTCATCCTCGGCGTCGACGAGCTCATGGACATGGCGCGCACGATGGTCAACGTCATCGGCAATTGCCTGGCTACGGTCGTGATCGCGAAGTGGGAGGGCACGCTGGACGAATTCGCGAGCGAGGACTAGTGCTGCCCGCCAATAGTTGGACGGCATTTGAGCTCGGAGCAGCCTTCGCCTGCCAGCTGGCCGCAGCACTCGCGCACGCGGAGCGTGCGCAAGACAAACACCAAACACCTAGTGTCCTGTCATCGAAGTTCGTTGCATAAGCCCACGCCGCGGAGACGGGACACTAGACAGAAACGCGTAGACCCCGCGCCAGCGCTCTGGGTGCGGTCCCGGTCCCGGTCCCCTTCCCGGTCCCGAGCGTCCGGCTCCTCGACCGCAGCGGCTGAGCGCTCGAATACCGGACTCGGATCGGGACCGGGAGCGGGACCGGGACCGGGACAGGCTTCGGATGGCGCCGGATCAATGCGACTCTGTCTAGAGCGCGCGCAGCGCGCCTCGGGGGCAGCTTGGCCGGGCTTTGCCTGGACAAGCTGGGGGGAGCGAGGCTCCCCCCAAGAAAACAGCTAGTGTCCTGCGCGGGATCGCGGTCGCCTGCGCCCGGCGAATAATGATGCGAACTTCGAATACAGGACACCAGAGTGGGCGTTCATCACCGCGACGCACAACCTGCTCAAGCTGCACGCGGTGAGTCTGGTTCCTTCCCAAGGAGCAGGAACGGTGGCTGCCGGCGGGTGGCGGCGTCCGCGGGGCTCTGGGCGGGCGAGTCTGCGCCCGCCATCCACCGCCCCGGCTTGCCGGCGAGTCATTCGCGCGGGCGTCAGGCGTCAGAGCGAGCGCGCGGCCGAAGGCGCGCGAGCGCCGAGCCCGCACGGAGCCACGCGGGCGCCGACGGGTCCCGCCGGCGGTGAACCGTTACTGCGACGCACTCCTAGCCCGGCGGACGCGCGAGCGTCCGGATGAGCGGCTCCACGATGGTGAGGAAGAAGCGCGGTGCGTCCTCGCGTTCGATCAGGCGGCGCACGATCTCTCGATAGAGCGACACGCGCGCCGTTGCGTCTCCGAACACCGGGTGCTGCGCCGCCGGTCGCTCGGCGAGCAGGCGAAACCACCAGTTGTTCTCCAGCACGTAGATCCGGTTGCCGCCGGCGCGTGCCACGGCGCGCCAGAAGCGGCTCTCGAACGCGGCCAGCTCCCGGTCCGGTCCGCCCGCGTAGGCCTCGACGATGCCGCCGAGCGCTGCGCGCTGCTCGGGCGAAGCGTGCACGTCGCAGAGCAGCAGCGTCGCGTAGCCCTGCAGGAGCTGGCGCTCCGTCAGCTCGCGTGCGTCCCGGGCCGTCACCGACCCCAGCTGGTGATGCAGCTGGAACACCCGAAGGTCGGCCGCCTCGGCCGGATCCAGCACCAGGGTCGCGCCGCCTTGCCGCACGCGCACCAGGCCCACCTCCGCCAGTCGGTGCACCGCCTGGCGCACGATGATGCGCGATACGCCGAAGCGCTTTCCGAGCAGACGCTCCCCCGGGAGCGGAGCGTCCCAGGACAGCTCGCCGCGCAGGATCTCGCCCGCGAGATCGTAGAAGATCCCATCCGCGGCGTGCGTGCCCAGGCGGTTCCGGGGAGCCTTCTTGCGTGCCGGCGGGCGCCTCATGTGTCCTCGACCACATCCTCATTTGGTCAGTCCTGACGATGGATTACAAGCCGAAATCTTGGTTACCAAGTTTCTCGTTGACGCCATCTTGGTAACCAAGTAACCATATGCTTGGTTACCAAGTAACCGAGGAGGTTCAGATGATGCCCACCCGCTCGTTCGCCCGCCCGTGCCTGGGCCCAGCCGGCCTGGCCGGTCTGCTGCTCGCGACGCTGCTGCCGAGCTCGCCAGCGCGCGCCTTCTCCGAGGACCTGTGCATCGACGACCAGAAGCCGCTCGGCCAGCGCTACTACAATTGCCTCGAGGCCAACTGCGGGCCCAACGCCGCGGACCACAGCCTGTGCCGCGCCAACCTGGTGTACGACGCAGCCAAGGCGGTGCAGACCAACGGCCGCAGCATGATGCACGCCGACGCGACCTTCATCCTCGCGCAGGCCGTGCGCCTGCGCCCCGACGTGTCCTACTGGATCGCCGCCTACGACGAGGCGGTCGATCGGGGGCAGTACATCCAGTACGACAAGTCAGGCGGCACGGTGCCGGCCGGCTACAGCGCGCCGGCCGACGTCGTGCAGGTGGTGGACCCCAAGAGCGGACAGATCACGGGCTTTACCCGCACCGAGCCCACCTCCGGCGGCTGGGGATACCACTTCCCCGCCGTCTTCCGGTTCAATCCCGGCTCGCCCCTCGGCAACAATCCGCCGGGCCAGGTCGACGGCCAGCACCCCGACCTCGGCGACGCCGTCACCGAGGCCATGCTCTACCAGATGCGCCACTGGGGGCTCTACGGGACGCAGAAGGGATGCATCGACGGCTTCACCCGCTACGATCCCGTGCAGCGCACCTTCGCCACCGGCAGCGAGTGCTTCTACGCGTCGGATCCCACGCACACCGAGCCGCCCACGCTCACCCAGTGGATCGACGGGCTCATGCCGAGCTTCACCAATCCACCAGGCACGCCCGAGGTGCTCGTGCCGTTTTCCTCGTACAGCGGCGACATGATCGTGCGCTACGTCGAGACCGGCACTCCGCCCGTCTACAGCGACTGGACCTTCGACGACGCGCTGCAGGCCGGCATGCACGCGCTCGAGCTCAAGCCGAACATCCTCGACAATCCGACGCAGACCCTGGGCCGCATCTTCGTGGACAGCACGCCAATCCCGGTGCCCGCGGACCTCGCCCGGCTCGCCATCTACCTGCACGTGCTGCAGGATCGCATCTCGCACTACCAGTGCGCCGACGCCTCGGTCGTGCACGAGCCCGACGCGCAAGGTCACCTCTCCTTCTCGTACGATCCGGACGAGTGCACGCAGGACTACCACGCGACGCGGCATTACGAGGAGATCGGCTGGCCGGTGTCACAGCTGCCGGATCGGGACTTTTCCGCGCTTGGATACACGTTCGACGAGCTCGCGACGTTCGCGGCGCAGCACCCGGCCTACCGGCTGCCGGGTCCCGCCCTCTCGGACGCCGAGCGGGCGGCGCGCAAGGCCGAGTACGTGGGCACGCGCGCCGCGCCTGGCGCGATCGTCGCCGGCGTCCTGACCGTGGCCGATGCCTGTGCACGCCTCAAGGCAGCGATCGAGCTCGTGCACCAGAAGGGGCTCCTGCAGATGCCAGGCAATGCCTGGCCGACCACGGGCATGTGCCATTAGCTGACTACCCAATAGACAAACCAGGGCCTGTCCCTGAGTCGCTGAGGGTATTGGGCGCGGCAGCGGGGGGACCGCCTTGCGGTGGCCAGCGCCCCAATGGCGCCGCAATCGCAATCGACGCCGCTCGGCTGGCGATCGCAAGGGGAGGGGGCCCGTGAGGACTTGTCCGAACGGGGAGGGGATGTTCGGCATCCTCGCTGCGGTCGCCGTCCGCGGCGACCGATCGGAAACCAGTTGATAGCCGTCAATCCGCGCGCCAGTTTGCCACCCTGGGCGCGCCTCGGAGGCTCGCCTCTGCGCCGCGTCATGTCACCCTGCCCAGGGAGTGGACCTTGCTGGGAGAAGGAGGCAGGGCGCGTGACGGACGATACGGACCGGAGAGACGGCGAGGCGAGCGCGTCCGAGGCCATGTACCGCGGGATGGCGGCCCTGGCGGCGGACGCGCTCATCTCGACCGATGAGATGCAGCGCATCACGGCATTCAACCCGGGTGCCGAGCGTATCTTCGGCTATTCGGCCGCGGAGGCCCTGGGGCAGCCGCTCGACCTCCTGCTCCCCGCGCGATTCGTCGCGTCACATCGGGAGCGCGTGCACGCCTTCGCGGCCGGGCAGGGACCGATGCGGCTCGGAGGTAAGCGGCCGCGGATCGTGGGCCGGCGCAAGGACGGCGAGGAGTTCCCGGCGGAAGCCTCCATCTCGCGCCTCGTCCTGGGCGGCGGCACCTTGCTAACCGTGGCGCTCCGCGACATCAGCGATCAGGTGGAAGAGGAGCGGGTGCAGCGCTTGCTGGCCCAGGCCGGGGAGCTGCTCGCCGAGTCGCTGGACCAGGCCGGCACCCTGCGCCGCATCGCCGAGCTCGCCGTGCCGGGCATCGCCGAGGGCTGCGTCATCTGGCTGCGCAGCGGCGAGCGCGAGCTGCGCCCGGCCGCGAGCTGGCACGTCGACCCCGAAAAGCGAGCGCTTCTCTCGCAGCTCACCCCGATCCACCCGTCGGGAGAGGAGGGATCGCTGCGCGTCGTGACCACGGGGGCGCCTCGCCTCCTGCCCGAGCTTTCGCCGGAGCACCTGCAGGCGCTGGCCGGCGACGACGAGCACCTCCGCCTGCTGCGTGCGTTCGACCTTCGGTCCTGGCTCAGCGTACCGCTCGGGCGAGGCGGCGTGTCCTTCGGGGCGATCTCCCTGTTCTCGGGGCCCTCGGGGCGGCGGCTGACCCCGCGCGACCTCGCGCTCGCGGAGGCGCTGGCGCGCCCGGCCTCGATGTCGCTCGAGAACGCGCGCCTGTACGCGGAGGCGCAGCGGGCGACACGGGCGCGCGACGAGGTGCTCGGCGTCGTGGCCCATGACCTCAGGAATCTCCTCGCCAGCATCAGCCTGTCCGCGCAGGTGCTCTTGCGGACCTACCCGGACACGAGGCCCGCGCGCACCGTGCTCCGCGTCGCCCAGCGCATGGGGCGGCTGGTCGACGATCTGCTCGACCTCACGAAGATCGAAGCCGGGACGCTGCGGCTCGATCGCTCGGCGCGACCCGCCAGCACGCTCCTCGGCGCCGCCGCCGAGGCCGCGCTCCCGCTGGCGACGCAGCACGAGATCCGCGCCGACGCGCCCGAGTCGTTGCCCTCGGTGTGGGCGGACGGCGATCGCATCCTGCAGGTCTTCGCGAACCTGGTCGGCAACGCGCTGAAGTTCACGCCGGCCGGCGGCATCGTCACGCTCGGCGCGCGCGCCGAGCCAGCGCGCGTGCGCTTCTGGGTCGAGGACACCGGCCCCGGCATCCCGGAGGAACACCGCCCGCACATCTTCGAGCGCTTCTGGCAGGGAGCGCCCGAGGGGCGCGGCGCGGGGCTCGGCCTGACGATCTGTCGCGGCATCGTCTTGGCCCACGGCGGACGGATGGAGCTCGAGCACGCGGGCCCGCCGGGCGCGAGATTCAGCTTCACACTGCCGACGGCCGCGTGACGGCCGCGGACGTCGTCCAAGGGCAATGGCTGGCGCCTACTGGGTGTAGCTCGCGGGCGCCTCGACGCGGAACACGAGGTCGAGGCCGCGGCGCTCGCCGGGACGCAGCTCGAGCCGCCACACGACGAGGCCATCGGCGCGCCGGTGCTCGAAGCCGGGGGTCGTCCTCGGGTCGATCACGACCTTGACGTCGGCGAGCTCGGAGACCGGCACGGACTCGTAGATCTCCAAAGGGCCACTGCGCGGCAGGCTGCTCCTGACCTCGAGCCGATACGCGTACTCGTAGGCGATGGTCCCGCCGAACAGTCCCTTTTCGGCGCGCGCCTCGCGCAGCGTGGTGCGCTCGACGCGGACGCTCTCGTCCATCCCGAACGACAGGTCGAACCTCGCGCCGCGGCCCACGTGCTCGACCGCCGTCCGACCGAGGAACTCTCCCTTCGCGAACGCGTCCACCGGGCCTGGCAGCAGTGGAAACGGCGCCAGGTTCGTCAGCTCGACGACGCGGAAGACGTAGGGCAAGAGGGCCGGCGTCGCGCGCCGGCGCAGCGCGCCGCCGAGCGCGGTGCTCGCCACCACGAGCCTCGTCGGCGCTCCGTCGCCGGGGATGTCGGCGAGCTCGGGCGCGACCAGCTGCACCGTGAGCCCCTGGTCGTGCACCGCGAGCCGTCCGGTCGCCTCGGTTGTCTTGTCCGAGGGCGCGTCTGCGTGCGCGCGCGCCTCCTCGCGGCTGGTCAACACCTTCTTCGGCGGCTGGCGCTTGTCGGCCCAGACCGGCAGCGGCTGCAGCTCGGGCGG
>JAHFDS010000714.1 GCA_023248855.1 Myxococcales bacterium | reverse complement strand
AGGTGCGCCTTTCGATCGAGGGCGGCCAGAGCGAGTGCGACAAGGATCTCATCGACGCGCTCGCGGACCCGCTGGTCCACCTCGTCCGAAACGCGGTCGACCACGGTATCGAGCTGCCGGACGTTCGGGTCGCGCGCGGCAAGTCGCGCGAGGGGACGATCGCCGTGCGGGCCGCGCACCAGGGACACAGCCTCGTGCTCGAGGTGGAGGACGACGGCGCGGGCATCGCGGTCGCGGACGTCAAGTCACGCGCGGTGCGGCTCGGACGCCTCGACGCGGACGCGGCGGCGCGGCTGTCGGACGCAGAAGCGGCGTACCTCGTGACGCAAAGTGGCCTGACGACGCGCGAGACGCCGACGGCGGTGTCAGGCCGCGGCATCGGCATGGACGTCGTGCGCGCGATGGTGAGCGCGTGGAAGGGCGACCTGGCGATCGCGACGGAGGCGGGGCGCGGCACGCGCTACACGCTCACGCTGCCCATCTCGCTGGCCACGACGCGCGTCCTCTTGGTCGAGTCGGAGGCGCGCACCTATGCGCTACCGCTCGGCGCGGTGGCGACCGTGGCGCGGCTATTGCCCGAGGATCACCCGTCGCTGCTCGAGGCGGCGGAGATCTCGCTGCGCGGTGAGCAGCTGCGCGTCGTGCCGCTGCGGGGCTTGCTCGAGCAGCCGCCCCGGCCCGCGGCGCCGGGCATGCGGCTTCCGACCGTCGTGCTGCGGCACGGCGCGGGCCGCGTGGCGCTGGTCGTGGACAAGCTGCTGCAGGACGAGGAGGTGGTGGTGAAGTCCCTGCCGGTGCCCGAGGGCCAGAGCCCGCTCGTGGCGGGCGCGACTCTCTTGCCGGATGGGCGCGTGGCGCTGCTGTTGTCGGTGCCGCGGCTCTTCTCCGCGTCGGGCGAGCGGCCGCCGGGCCTGATGCGCGCACCGGAGGTGCGGCGGCGGCGCATCCTCGTGGTGGACGACTCGTTCACGACGCGCTTGCTCGAGCGAAGCATCCTCGAGTCCAAGGGCTACGACGTGGAGACCGCCACGAGCGCGGATGACGCCTTCGCGCGGCTCGCGGTCGACACGTTCGACCTCATCGTGTCGGACGTGCAGATGCCACCGGGCCGCGATGGCTTCGAGCTCGTGGCCGCGGTGCGCGCCGACGCGCGGCACCGCGAGACGCCCTGCATCATCGTGTCGTCGCTGGCGAGCGCAACCGAGAAGGCGCGCGGTGCCGAGGTGGGCGCGCAGGCCTACCTGGTCAAGAGCGAGTTCGAGCAAGAGGTGTTGCTCGGCGCGGTGGCGCGGCTGCTCGGCTAGTTTCCGATCGGTCGCCGCGGACGGCGACCGCAGAGGGGATGCCGAGCATCCCCTCCCCGTTCGGACAAGTCCTCACGGGCCCCCACCCCTTGCGATCGCCAGCCGAGCGGCGTCGATTGCGATTGCAGCGCCATTGGGGCGCTGGCCGCCGCAAGGCGGTCCCCCACGCTGCCGCGCCAAGACCCTCAGCGGCTTCGGGGACCGCGGACGGCGACCGCAGGGGATCCTGCGCTCGCTCCTGTTGTCATCAGAGGCGGCGCGCCCTTTTCGCGATTGAGGGACAGGGCCAAATGGGCGCCGCGGAAGGGTGCGCGGTTCATCGCTGGCTCCTGAGCGTGTCGAGCATGCGCTCGAAGGAGGGCGGCAGCGGCGACGCGAAGCGGAGCGTATTGCCGTCGGGGTGCGCAAAGCCGAGCGTGGCGGCGTGAAGCAGCAGGCGCGGGCACTCGATGGGGGTGCCACCGCGGTTGCAGAGGTCGCGGATGTAGACGCGCTCGCCCACCAGGGGGTGGCCGATCTCGGCCAGGTGGATGCGGATCTGGTGGGTCTTGCCGGTCTCGAGGCGGACCGCGCAGAGGGTCGCACCACGCAGGGCCTCGAGCGGCTCGACGTGCGTGATGGCCTCCTTGCCCTGGTCGGGCCGCCGGGCCGAGCCGCGGAGGCCATCGCCGCGGTCCTGCACCAGGCGAGTGTGGATGGTGCGCCTCCAGACCTCGCCCTCGGCCACGCAGCGGTACTCGCGCTCCATCGTGTGCGTCCGCAGCTGCGCCTGCAGGAAGCGCTCGGCGCGCTTGGACTTGGCGAACACGAGCAGCCCTGAGGTCTCCTTGTCGATGCGGTGGACGACATGCAGCGCGATGCTCGTCACGTGCGGGCGGCCGCTCCTGCGCCAGGCGTCGCGCAGCAGATCCATCGCCGTGCCCTGCTCCTTCTTCTCGTAGGGCACCGACGAGACGCCCTCGGGCTTGTCGATGACCACGACCTCGGCGTCCTCGTGCACGATCGTCACGGCGAGGTCGGGCGTGCGCTCCTTGCGCCTGGCGGTGGGCTCGAGCGCGACCTCGTCGCCCGCGTGTAGCCGGCGCGTGTCGTCGTGCTCGATGGCGCCGCCGATCGCGACCTTGCCGGTCTCGAACAGCCGGCGTACGCGCGCCCACGACACGCCGGGCAGGCGCGCACGCAGGGCCGCGGCCAGGGTGCGGCCGGCGTCCTCGGCGGTGGCCACGAAGCGCACCGCGGGGATCTCGGCGGGCGGGGCGTCCATCGCGAGATCGTA
>JAHFDS010000713.1 GCA_023248855.1 Myxococcales bacterium | reverse complement strand
AGCGCCGCCGGGCCGGCGACGAAAGCGTATGGGTGTGCACCGGCGCTCGCTCGCGCGCGCACTCGCCGTCGATGGCCGTGCAGCGCTCGATCACCGCCTGGGCCTCGTCGGGGGCGCGGAATGCAAGCGAGGCCGCCAGCGCGGCTTGGGCGCGCGCATCCCCGAGCTGCGCCAGGGCCAGCGCCTGCACGCGCAGCAGATCGGGATGGCGCGGATTTCCGCCGAGGCCCCGCCGCGCCGCGGTGAGTGCCCCCGCGGCGTCGCCGGCCGCCTGGCGCGCGACGGCGAGGTGCACCCAGGCGTCGGTCGCGCGTGGGCTGGCCTCCGCCGCCCGGGCCAGAAACGGCAGCGCCTCGGCGAAGCGCCAGACCGCTTCATATGCGGCTCCGCGAATGCGGTCCAGCGCGGGGTGCGGCCCCGAGAGCGCCTCCGCGCGGGCGGCGAGCGCAAGCGCCTCCTCGGGCCGACCCTGGTCGGCCGCGAGCTCACCAAGGAGCGACAGCGACATCGCCTGGGCGCGCGCATCGGCCCCCTCGGTGGCCACAAGGAGGGCGAGCTCGAGGCTGGGCCGCGCTTCCTCGCGCCGCTCCTGCAACCCACGCAGCAGGCCCCGCGCGTGATCGAGCATTCGCCGCGCGGTCTGCGCGGACGCTTCAGCCGTCCGCGACCCTGGGCGGCCCGACAGCACGACCGTCGCGCTCGCGAGGTCCGTGATGGGCGCCGGCGCGCAGCCGTTGGCCTCGACACCGAGCAGGCGCAGACTGGCCTTGGCGAGCTCACGCCCGCGCGCGGTGTGCGCCTCGTCGCAGGTGGCCTTTCGGAGCGCGAGGCTGCGGCTCCTGTGGCGCAGCCGTGCGCGCACCTCGAGCGGCAGCGCTGCCTCCGGCGGAACCTCGAGAACGTAGCCGATGACGGCGGCCTCGCGCGGCGGCAGGGTGTGGTTCGCGGTCACCACCTGGAACCGGTGCGTCTCCCGGTTTCTCTGGGGTCTTCCGTCTCCATCGGCGACGAGCGCGGTCAGCCGGTGCGCGCTCGGATCCGGCTCGTCGGCCGCGTGGCGCACGCCGGCCTCGGCGATTGGTCGCCCGCGCGCGTCGCTCACCACGAGCTCGATCCACGTGTCGTGCACGTCGAGCGTGCCGCCGGGAAAGCGGTGCCCGACGCCCAGGTTTCGCACCACCACCTCGAGCCGCACGGTCTCGCCGCCGCGGGGCGCCGCGAGCTCGGCCGGCAGCGCGCGCCGGCCGTCCGGCCACCACACCGCGGCGACGTCGATCGACGCGCTCCTGCGCAGGAGCGCCTGGGTGGCTTCGAGCTGCGCGCGATCGCCACGCATGGCGGCGAGCCAGGTGTGGCCGCCCACGAAGCGGTGCGAGCGCACCCGGCCAGCGCGATCGGCCCTTTGCGCCACCGGGTCGTCGGCCGGCTCGAGCGGCATGTGGCAGCCCCGACAGTCGGCCTCTTCGACCGCGTCGTCGACCCGCTCCCACGCGCTGCCCGCAAACGCCGAGCGTGACATCGGGCCGAGGTCGTCCGCGCCGGCGAGGTGATGCGCGTTGCCGGTGTCCGGGCCGAGCAGCGCACGGTGGCAGCTGCCACACAGGGCCGGGCCGGCAATGGGGCGGACGCGCCTTCGGTGCGCCTCGAGGGAGGCGGGGTCGTCCTTGTTCGGCAGCGGGATCGGTGCGGCAGACAGCGTGTGGCTGGCGTTTCCGTCGGTGCGCGCCTCGGTGATGGAGTGGCAGGTGCGACAGGTGATACCGGCGTGCGCGCGCGCGTCGTCGGCGCGGACCTCGCCGTCGATCGCCCCCTCGACCAGGAGCGAGACGTCGTGGCAGCCGGCGCAGAAGCGGCTCTGGCGCTTGCCGACCTCGGCGCGCAGGCGGTCGAACGTGTAGCGATAGGCGGGGTTGTTGAGCGACGACCACGCGTGCGCGCTCGCGCGGAACTGCGCCGCCACCCCGCCGTGACAGGTCTCGCAGCCGTCCACATCGGCGATTCCGGCGGGGCTGCCGGTCGTGCGCGTCTCGGCCGGCTCGAACGCCCCGGGGGGCCCGGGCAGCGCGATCTCCGGCGGCCGAAGAGCAGGCGGCCTCGGGGGGTCCGCGGCCGGTCCGGCACACGCATGCATCCATGCGCATACAAGGATGAATCGCCGCGCGGTCACGGCTTGCGACGCAGCAGCACCGCGATGACGATGATGGCGACCAGGAGGCCCCCACCGAGCAGCTCCTCGGTGCGCGTCGCGCGCGGGGCCGGCTGGGGGGGCGCGCCCGGGTGGTAGCGCACGGGCCTCGGCGGCGTGCCCACGGGCCTCGTGGCCTCGGGGGGCGGGCTCTTGCCGTCGATGCCGAGCCCCGTGTCCTGGCCGCCGACGAGGAAGCTCGCGAGGGCCAGGCCCCGCGTGGCGAACGCGGTCTTGAGCGCCGGCACCGGCGTCTGCGGCGAGACGCCGTAGGGAGGTCCGCCCCAGACACCGCGGCGAGGGTTCTGGCACGTGATCGCGCCGCCCCACGGGTGCCGCACGGCGTAGCGCCCCTGGAAGTTGTTGATGCCCCCGGGGACCGCATCGCGCTCGAGC
>JAHFDS010000299.1 GCA_023248855.1 Myxococcales bacterium | reverse complement strand
GGCTCCGAGATGCTGGTCTGGGGCGGCAGCGCCGACGACATCACCTTCCTGTCGACCGGAGGCCTGTACGATCCGCGCAGGGATGCCTGGCGACCGACCACGATGGCCGGCGCGCCGACGCCCAGGCGCCGCGCGGGCGTCGCGTGGACCGGCTCCCAGATGATGGTCTGGGGCGGCTCCGACGGCGTGCGTGAGCTCGGCGACGGCGCAAGCTACGACCCCGCAGTCGATCGCTGGACGCCGCTCCTCGACACCGGGGCGCCGGCTGCGCGCCACAGCGCGACCGTCGCGTGGGCCGGGAGCGAGCTCTTCGTGTGGGGCGGCTGCACGCACCTCGATGGCCTGCTCATGATGTGCGACACGGCGGTGGCCGATGGGGGGCGCTACCGTCCCGGGGTGGGCTGGACCGGCGTCTCGCAGCTCGGAAACCCGCCACCCCGGCAGATCGGCGCCAGCGGCTACTGGACCGGCAGCGAGGTCATCGTGTGGGGCGGCGCCGTCGGCTTTCCCGCGACGATGTGCGGCGTGCCCGGCGCCCGCTACCGACCGGCAGACGATCGCTGGTTGCCGATGTCCACGGCCGGCGCGCCCACCGCGCCCTGCGGCGACAGCGTCGCCTGGACCGACCGCGAGCTCATCGACTGGGACGGTCAGGCGGTCGCGCACTACGACCCGATGGCCGACCTCTGGCGCGCGGGGGACAACGCCGGCCAGCCGGCGTACCGCTTCGAGCAGGCCACCGTCTGGACGAGTGTCGAGATGATCCTGTGGGGCGGCGTGGCGAGCTCCGACACCGGCGCACCACCGCTGCAGAGCGGCGGTCGCTACGCGCCGACCGCGCGCGCCTGGCGCACGATATCGACCATGGGTGCGCCGGCCGCACGCCACCGTCATTCGGCGGTGTGGACCTCGAGCGAGATGATCGTCTGGGGCGGCTTCGACGGCTCGGCCGCGCTCGGTGACGGCGCGCGCTACCTGCCGTGAACGGGTGGTGAATCCTCGACACGGTGTCCGCAGGGATCTGCGGGCTTGCCTCCTGGCATCGCGCGTGCTTGAAAGACCTCCGTGGCGCCTGGGTGCGCCCGCAGGTCCCTCCGATGCGCGCCTCCCT
The DNA here is from genome assembly GCA_023248855.1 of Myxococcales bacterium. Lineage (GTDB taxonomy): Bacteria > Myxococcota_A > Polyangia > JAHFDS01 > JAHFDS01 > JAHFDS01. The sequence continues at coordinate 8,978 of JAHFDS010000299.1, read as the reverse complement.
CCGCCCGGTCCTCCTCTCGCTCCTCGCCCTCCTGCCCGCCTGCGGCGGCGACGGCCCCGTCTCGATCGACGACAGGAAGATGGTGTCGCTCGGCATGGAGCTCTACAAGAAGGTCGATCACCTCTCGGCGGCGCTGGCGCGGCTGCCCAACTCGACGTCCTATCCGACCGGGGTCGTGCTCGACGGCGATCCAGAGCGCTTCTTCCTGATCGGCAAGCTGCACCTGTCGGGCGGCTGGGTGGACGTCGACGGCTCGGCCGGCGTGACGGTAGCCAGCATGGACGAGCTGCAGCCGTGGATCCGGGTCGATCTCAGGTTCGACGGCTACGAGCTCAACGTGGCCGACCCACCCGGCACGCGGGTGTCCGGCACGCTGCACGTCGAGGTCAAGCAGACCGGCCAGAGGGTCCGAGGGAGCGTGAGCGGCCGCGTGCGCCCGAGCGGCGACGACGCCGAGGCGATCGACATCCACGTCACGCTGTAGGCGGCCCGGCCGGAAAGCCCGGGGCCAGCATCGCGGCGATGCGCTCGGGGCGCCGGATCCCCCGTTCGACCATCCACGCCTTGACGCGTGCGTCTCCACCGGCCAGCTGGGCGCGACGGTGCTGCGCGCACCGCGGGAGCAGCCCCATCTCACAGCGCTCGAAGCCCGCGATCGCCTGATCGAGCAGCCGGCTGGCCACGTCCACTTCCCCACGCTGCGCTGCGCAGCCAGCGAGCCGGAGCTGCGCGATCGGCATGGCCCAGGCCATCCTCGTGCCTGCGATGCCGTGGGCGTCACGTTCAGCTCGCGCCAGCAGAGGCGATCGGTCGGCCGGCGCGCACGCCTCCGCGGCGCACAGGGCGCTTCGGGCGCGCAGATCGAGCGTCTCGATTCGCACCGCCTGGATGATGGATCTCGGTCAGGGACTGCAGCTCCATGCCGTGCTGCAGGTGGAAGCCTTGGTGCGACCATCGTCGCATGCACGCCTTTGCGATCAGTCGACCGTGATCGACTTCGACACGTTCTTCGGGACGTCGGGGTGGACGCCGTGGTCCGGAATGCCGCGCGCGTCGAGGTAGCTCGACTTGAGCACGCTCATGCGGAGCGCGAGGCGCTGCAGCGCCACGGTCGCGGAGAAGGCCACGAGCAGCGCGTCCCCCGTGGCAGGCAGCGGCACGTAGACGGCGCGGTAGCCGGCGTTGTCGACCGGCGCCTTCTCGGCCGCCTGGCGCAGGCCCGCGTGCTCCTCGGCGACGACGATCGTGGTCGTGCCGCGGATCTTGTGCGTGTTGATCTGCGAGATCGTCAGGTGTACGTCGCGCTCGTCGGGGCCGGTCAGAAACAGCAGCGGATAGTCGACGCGGAGCGCGTCGGCCAGGGCCTGGCCGAGCAGCGCCCCGGGCCCAGGAGCGGCCGTCCCGGGCGCGAGCGCGAGCGCCTGGGTGCGCAGATCGACCCCCGCGTCCGCCATCGCGAAGAGCAGCCGCGCGAGCTGATCGGGGCCAAAGAGCGTGTTCCAGCCGAGAATCGTGTTCGGCCCGTGCTTGAACTCCGAGCCCTCGAAGCCCTCGGCGTGGTCGAGCACGATCTCGCGGATCTTGAGCGCGCCCTCGCGCGCCAGCCCCGACAGGCGCATGGCGAGCAGGTGCATCGAGGGCCGCAGGTAGAGCAGCGCCGCCGCCTGCTCGATCGCCCCGGCCGTCTCCCGTTCGGTCCGCTCGAGCAGCGCCGGCAGCTCGCCGAGCTGGTCGCGGCGCGCCGCCAGGTCGCGCGCCCAGCCGCCCGGATCGGGCACGCCCTCGGCCAGGCGCCGCTCGCCGAGCCGCAGCGCGAGCAGGTACATGACCACGAGCTGCGCGAGGAAGCTCTTGGTCGCGGGCACCGCGATCTCGGGGCCGCAGCGGAGCGGGATCACCACCTCCGCCTTCTCCTGCGCGATGGTCGAGTTGACGTTGTTGACGAGGGCCACGCAGCGCACGCCGAGGCCCGCCGCGTGCACGTCGTCGAGGATGTCCACGAGGTCCTTGGTCTCGCCGCTCTGGCTGATGGCGACGACGACGTCCTCGGCGCGCAGGGTCCGCGCGATGCGCTCCCGGTACTCGCCCGGCAAGAGCGGCGCGAGCTCCGTGCGCGAAAGCTCGGAGAAGAACAGCGCCGCGGTGCGGGCGGCGTTGTAGGAGCTGCCGCAGGACACCACGATCAGGCGGCCGCCCCGGCGCGCAGCCTCGGCGGCCAGGGTGACGAAGCGGTCGGCGGCGCAGGTGAGCTCGGCCGACTCCTCGTGCTCGACCAGCGCATCGAGCAAGCCCACGAGGCGCTGGTGGCGCGGGTCGGGGTGCGCGGCCTGGAGCTCGGCCAGAAGGCCCGCATCCGCCGAGGCGAGCGGGGCCCTCGCGAGGGCCTCCATCCGCGTCGCGGCCTCGAGCGCCCCGAGCTCCGCGGACGACAGCAGCGCGAGGGACCGCTCCGAGAGGGCTTCGTCGGTCACCGCGTGTCGCAGCGCCTCGAGGCCCTCCTTGACCCGCGCGGGCACGGCCTTCGGCAGCGTCTGGAGCGCGGCGTCCACGGCGCGCGCGGCCGCGCTGCCACCTTGGAGCTGCGCGATCACGCTACGGACCGTGTCGGGCTGCGCCGCGATCTCCTGCTCCATGAAGGTCGAATGGCGCGGGTCGAGCGCGGTGTCCTCGGCGCGCAGGCGGCTGCGGACGGCCGCGCGCTCGACGGGCGCGGCGTCCGCGACGGCGTACACCGCGTGCCCGGTGGCGTCGAACTCCACGAAGTCGCCCTCGCGCAGCGGCACGAGCAGGTGCGTGAGCTTGAGGATCGAGGACAGATCGCTCGACGCGAGGCCGAAGTGGCCGCCCGTGGGGTCCTGGCCGAAGCCGAAGTAGAGGCTCGAACCCTGCTTGATCGCCCAGAGCACGCGGCTGACCGGGTCCACGATCACCGCCGCGTAGGAGCCGGTGAGGCGCTGTGCGCCGGCGGCGATCGCCCGCCGCATGGCCCCCCGCCGCGCCGCGTGGTCGCCCGGATCCGGCAGCGCGGCGAGCTCGCGCGCGAGCTCGTGCTCGATGGTGTGGACGACCATCTCGCCGTCGTTGTCCGAGCGCACCTGGTGGCCCGCGGCCTCGAGCCAGAGCTTCTGCGGATCGCAGTTGGTGACGTTGCCGTTGTGGGCGCCGTAGACGTGGGTCTTGCAGCGCACCTCGTGGGGCTGGGCGTTCTCGTCGGTGATCGCGCCGAACGTGGCCCAGCGCACCTGGCCGCAGAAGATGCTGCCCGACAGGCGCGTGATGCCGAGCGGCTCGACGAGCTTGCTCGGCGCGCCGACGCCCTTTCGCAGGACCACGTCGGTGCCCGGGCCCTGGATGGCGGCGCCGGTCGAGTCATAGCCGCGGTATTCGAGCGACTTTAGGAGCATCGCGGCGAGTTGCCCGAGGTCGCCACGCTCGCGTTCGCAGACAAGGCCGAGTACGCCGCACATGGCGGCGCACGCTAGCCCTTCCGACCCGAGCGGCGCAAGCCGGCGGATCGCGGTGCTGGGGTGTGGTATCCGATCGGCGATGACCGACGCGGCCGATCCGAAAGGGACCGACAGGAAGACCGACGACGCTGCGGGGAACTTCGTCCGCGATATCGTGGTGGCCGACCAGCAGAGCGGAAAGCACGGCGGTCGTGTCGCCACGCGCTTCCCGCCCGAGCCGAACGGCTACCTCCACATCGGCCACGCCAAGGCGATCTGGGTCGACTTTGGCCTCGCGCGCGAGCTCGGCGGCACGTGCAACCTGCGCTTCGACGACACCAACCCCACGACCGAGGACGTGGAATATGTCGAAGCCATCCAGGAGGACATCCGCTGGCTCGGCTTCGAGTGGGATGGCCTCCACTACGCGTCCGACTACTTCGAAGCGCTCTATCAGGCGGCGACAGGGCTCATCGAAAAGGGCGTCGCGTACGTCGATTCGCTGTCGGAGGAGGAGATCCGCGAGTACCGCGGCAACTACTACCAGAAGGGCAAGGAGAGCCCGCACCGCAGCCGCTCCGTGGCCGAGAACCTCGATCTGTTCCGCCGCATGCGCGCGGGCGAGTTCAAGGAGGGCGAGCACGTCCTCCGCGCCAAGATCGACCTTTCGTCGCAGAACATGAACCTGCGCGATCCGCTGCTCTACCGGATCCGCTACACGCCGCACCACCGCACCGGCAAGACCTGGTGCATCTACCCCATGTACGATTACGCGCATCCGCTGTCGGACGCGCTCGAGAAGATCACGCACTCGATCTGCACGCTCGAGTTCGAGGCGCACCGTCCGCTCTACGACTGGCTCATCCAGCAGACGGAGGTGTTCCCGTCGCGGCAGATCGAGTTCGCGCGCCTGAACCTCACGTACACCGTGATGTCCAAGCGCAAGCTGCTCGAGCTCGTGCAGGAGCGTGTCGTCAGCGGCTGGACCGACCCGCGCATGCCGACGCTCGCGGGCATGCGGCGGCGCGGCTACACGCCCGAGGCCATCCGCGCCTTCTGCGAGCGCGTCGGCGTCGCCAAGTCCAACAGCATGTGCGACGTGGGCCTGCTCGAGCACTACCTGCGCGAGGACCTCAACAAGCGCTGCCCGCGCCTGATGGCCGTCGTGCGACCCCTCAAGCTCGTCATCGAGAACTTCCCCGAAGGCGAGGTGCGCATGCTCGATGCGCCGCTCTCGCCCGAGGACGCAGCGATGGGCAGCCGCAAGGTGCCTTTTTCGCGCGAGCTCTACATCGACCACGACGACTTCCGGCAGGACCCGCCCAAGGAGTTCTTCCGCCTGGCGCCGGGGCGCGAGGTACGGCTGCGCTACGGCTGCATCCTGCGGTGCGAGCACGTCGAGAAGGACGCGGCGGGCAACCCCGTGGTGCTGCGCTGCACCATGGATCCCGGCTCCTGGGGCGGCCATGCCCCGGATGGGCGGATGATCAAGGGCACCCTGCACTGGGTCTCCGCCGCGCACGCGGTGCCGATGGCAGTGCGCCTTTACGATCGCCTCTTCCGCGTCGAGGCGCCGGGCACGAGCGAGGAGGTGTCGTTCCTCGACGAGGTGAACCCGGCGTCCTTGCAGACCGTGACGGCGATGGGCGAGCCGTACCTCGTGGACGCGAAGGTGGGAGACCGCGTGCAGCTCGAGCGCGTAGGCTACTTCTGCCTGGATCCCGACACCACGCCGGACCAGCTCGTCTGGAACCGGACCGTGACGCTCAAGGATTCGTGGGCGAAGATCGAGAAGAAGATCACCGGCGGCGGTGCGGCGAAGCCGGCGGTGAAGGCCAGCGCAGCGGCCAAGCCGAAGGAGCCCAAGCCAAAGCCCGGCCCCGCGGCGGAGGTGGCGATCGAGGACTTCGGCAAGCTCGACCTGCGCGTGGGGCTCGTGCGCACGGCGGCGCTGGTCGATGGCGCCGACAAGCTCCTCAAGCTCGAGGTAGACCTCGGCGAGGGACGGCCGAGGCAGATCTTCTCGGGCATCCGCGCGTCCTACCCGGACCCGCAGGCGCTGGTCGGGCTCCGCGTCGTGGTGATCGCGAACCTCAAGCCGCGTCAGATGAAGTTCGGGCTGTCGGAGGGGATGATCCTGGCGGGAGGCGGAGACCTGGGCGTGCACCGCGTGGTCACGGTGGGCGATCCCGCCAAGCCTGGCGATCGCGTCACCTGACGCAGGCGGCAGCTACGCGCACATGACCGTGATCATGTGGTTGTGGCCGCCCGAGTCGGAGCTCGTCAGCGTGAGCGTGCCGCGGCCCTTGAGCGTCGCGAAGTTGGCCGCGGTGACCATCACCGTGTGGTTGTGGGTGGCCGTGCCCATGATGCTGTAGCTCTTGTCGGCCGCAGCCGTCACGTCGGCCGCGGGGACCATCAGGACGTGCCCGTGGTTCGCGGCGATGGTCGCCGCCGGTGTGCAAGCGCCGGCCATGCCCCCCGCGCCCGCACCGCCCGCACCGCCCGCCGCCCCTGCTCCCCCTCCCGTCCCCGCGCCACCGCCTCCTCCGCCGCCGGTGCCACCGCCGCCGCCCGAGCCGCCGCCGCCCTTGTCGTCGCCGCAGCCGCTGACCAGGGCCGCGGCCGCGCCGAGACCCAGAGAAAGCTTCAGGAAGTCCTTCCTCGTCATGCTCATGTGTACCCCCTGACTACAGGGTAACCGGCACACCCCGACGCGCCAAGAGGGGGCCGTGACCGGCTGCCACGTCTCGTGCTACGGCTCGGCCCGCATGACGGTCCGAACCCGCTTCGCTCCAAGCCCGACCGGCTTTCTCCACATCGGTGGCGTGCGCACCGCGCTGTTCTGCTGGCTCTACGCCCGCCGTCACGGCGGAAGGTACGTCCTGCGCATCGACGACACCGACCAGCAGCGCAACGTCGAGGCCGCGCTCGCGCCGATCCTGCACGGCTTCCACTGGCTCGGCATCGAGTGGGACGAGGGGCCCGAGGTCGGCGGCCCGCACGCGCCGTACTTCCAGTCGCAGCGCGGCCACCGGTACCAGGCCGCGGTGGATCGGCTGCTCGAGCTCGGCGCCGCGTACCGTGATTACGCCACCGCGGAGGAGATGGACGCCGAGCGCAAGGAAGCCGAGCAGGCAAAGCGCCAGTTCCAGTACAGCCGACGCTTCGCTGCGCGCTCGCCCGAGGACCGCGCGCGCCTCGAGGCCGAGGGCCGCAAGGCGGTGGTCCGGCTCGAGATGCCTCGGCAGGGCGCGCTGGTGCTCGAGGACCTCGTGCGCGAGCGCGTGGAGTTCCCCTGGTCGAACGAGGCCGACCACGTCATCCAGCGCGCGGACGGCAGCTTCATCTACCACCTCGCGAACGTGGTGGACGACTTCGACTTCGGCATCACCCACGTCATCCGCGCCGAGGAGCACCTGTCGAACACGCCGCGCCAGGTGTTCATGGTGCAGGCGCTCGGCTACCCGATGCCGGCCTACGCGCACCTGCCGTATGTGGCCGAGCCCGGCTCGAAGAAGAAGCTGTCCAAGCGCAAGCTCGACGCCTACCTCAAGAACCAGGACTTCGCGAAGGTGCACCAGCACGGCCTCGAGGTCGCGAAGGCCCTGGGGCTTGCCACGAGCGCCGAGACGTTCAACCCGGTGACGGTCGATTTCTACGAGCAGGTGGGCTATTTGCCCGAGGCGATCCTCAACTACCTCTTGCTCCTCGGCTGGTCGCTCGACGACAAGAGCGAGATCTTCAGCCGCGCGCAGATGATCGAGCTGTTCTCGCTGGAGCGCGTGAACAAGGCGCCGGCCAGCTTCGATTGCGCCAAGCTGATGGCGTTTCAGCAGGAGTACATGAAGCGCGTGCCGCTCGCGGACAAGGTGGCGCGGGTGCTGCCGCTGCTCGAGCGGGCCGGGTGGATCGAGGCGCCGGCGGATGCCGCCGTGCAAGAGCGCGTGGGTCGTGTGGTGAGCGCGCTCGGCGACCGCCTGCGGGTCTTCGGCGACATCCTGCTGCAGGCGCGCTTCTTCTTCGCCGCGCCGACGAGCTACGACGAAAAGGCGTTCGAAAAGCGCCTGCGGGCGCCCGGCGCCGGCGAGCGGCTGCGCGAGTACCGGGGCTTTTTGGCCGCGCAGACCGCGTTCGACGCGCCCGCGCTCGAGGCGGCCACGACCGCCTGGCTCGCGGAGCGGGGCCTCGGCCTCGGGGACATCGTCCACGCCGTGCGCGTGGCGGTGACGGGCACCGCGGTCGGGCCGGGCCTGTTCGATTGCGTGTCCGTGGTGGGCCAGGACGGCTGCCTGGCTCGCATCGATCGCGCCCTTGAACGCCTCTCCGTTTGATCGGCCACGTTACCAAGTCTGCCGCTGAAAAACGCTGACGGCCGGCGCCGCTTTCTGGCGCTCGCCGTCATTGGGTGACAGCGCGCCAGCCGCACGGGCCGCGAGAGGGCCAGGCATCGCGGGGGTGGACCCCGGACAGGGTCCGGCATGCCCGCTGCAAACCCGCTTCGCAAGCGCGGCCGTGAAGAGCTCTCACTGCCGCGCCATTTTCAAGGAGGATCCCATGTTGAGTAGGAAGCTCGAGGGCATTGCCCTGTGTGCCGCGCTGGCGGCCATGGGGTGTGACGCGGGAATGGCGAAGCGAGGCGCAGGCGCGCGGGGCGACCAGGGCGGCGGCGACGGCGACGGCTACGTGAGCGTGGCGCCTCCCGACGAGATCGCATCACGCAGGCTCGCCCTGCATTTCGAGGCCAAGGTCGACGAGGTCAAGTCGGTCCAGTTCAGGGTGACGCGCGTCGGCTGCAGCGGCGAGGAGACCGCCGACGGCAAGGCGTACGATCTGTCCGCCGACCTGCGGCCGTTCGACCTGCCGAGCGCCGCCAGCAGCGAGCTCGCGGGGCGCGGCTTTGCCGACGCGTTCATCGTGCTGCCCACGGGCTGCTACGACGTCAAGGCGACGCCGATCGGCTCGGCGGGCCAGGCGGCGGGGCGTTGCTCGAGCGCGACCGCCCATGGCGTCAAGATCGTCGACGGCCAGACCACCGAGATCTTGCTGGTCAGCCAGTGCCGCAATGACGACCGTGGCGCGCTCGACACGACCCTCGTGTTCAACCACGCGCCGCAGCTGGATTCGTTCCAGTACAGCCCGTCGAAGTACGTGCAGTGTGGCGAGCCCGTCAAGCTGTGCGCGACCGTGTCGGACAAGGATGGCGACAAGCTCGACTTCACGTGGGAGGGCGACATCGTCAAGGGCATCAAGTCCGAGCAGGCTGCGCACGCGGACGGCTCGACCACGAGCTGCGTGACCGTGTCGAGCGCCACCGCGGGTCGCTTCGAATTCACGGTCACGGCGTACGATCTCATGGCCAACGGCCAGCGCGTCGAGCAGTACCTTGCCGATCACGGCGAGAAGCTGCAGTCGCGTGACTCGCTGCAGGCGCCCCTCTACGTCAGCTGCGCCGCGGGCGCGGGTGGCGCCGGGGCCGGTGGCGCGGGTGGCGCCGGGGCCGGTGGCGCTGGCGGCGCGGGGGCTGGTGGC
>JAHFDS010000298.1 GCA_023248855.1 Myxococcales bacterium | reverse complement strand
CATCCCGTAGACCGCGCACGACACTTCCGCCTCGGCGAATGTCAGGGCGCCGGCCTGGTGCATCGCGCCGAGGCCCAGCGCGCCATCGTCGCCCATGCCGGTCAGGAGCACCCCGATCGCGCGGCGCCCGTGGACGCGGGCGACCGAGTGAAAGAGCTCGTTGACGCTCGGGCGATGGCCGCCGACTGGGCTGCCGTGGCCGAGGCGAATGCGGCCGCCGCGCTCGACGGTCATGTGGACGTCGTCCGGCGCGACCAGGACGGCTCCGGCGGTGAGGAGCTCGCCGGCGGACGCGACGCGCACGTCGTGGCCCGTGGTCGAGGACAGCCAGCCCGTCATGGTCGAGACGAAGCCCTCCATGATGTGCTGCACGATGACGGCGGGCACCGGCAGCGGCGGCTTGAGGTCCCGGAGCAGGCGCGCGAGCGCCGCGGGGCCGCCGGTCGAGGCGCCGATGGCGAGCAGGCTCGCGTTGCGCGCGGGCGCGTGCGGCAGCGCGCCCTCGGGAGGCAGCGAGCCGCGACGCACCACCTTCACCTGCGACATGAGCTGGAGCAGCTTGCGCAGCCGCCCGGCGTCGTCCGCGAGCTGGCCCTCCCGGCCCTGACGCGGCTTTCTCACCACCTCGACCGCGCCCGCCGCGAGCGCGACGAACGAGATCTGGGGGTCCTCGTCGAGCTGCGTGCCGCTGATGACCACGATCGGCAGCGGCGCGCGCGCCATGATCTCCTTGGTGGCGGACACGCCGTCCATCACCGGCATGCGCACGTCGAGCAGCGCCACGTCGGGCCTCAGGCGCACACAGAGCTCGACCGCCTCGGCGCCATCCCGGGCCTCGCCGACCACCACGAGCGCACCATCCGCCTCCACGGCGTTCTTGAGCGACAGGCGCGCCGTCGCCGCGTCGTCGGCGATCACCACGCGAACCGGTGCGGGAGCGTCGGGGGTGCCCATCAGATCACGGTCGCGATCACGTCCAGGAACTGCGCCTGGTCGAACTGGCCCTTGGTGATGTAGGCGCTGGCTCCGAGCTCCATGCCGCGCGCACGTTCTTGCTGGCTCGACAGCGAGGTGACGAGCACGACCGGCAGCCGCCCGAGCTGCCCGGACTGGCGCACGCGCGCCAGCAGCTCGAAGCCGCTCATCTCGGGCATGTCCACGTCCGTCACCACGGCGTCGACCGGCTCCTGCTGCAGCACCTCCCACGCCTCGCGGCCGCTCTTGGCCACGAGGACGCGGTAGCCGGCGTGCTCGAGGATGGCCTTCTCGAGCGTGCGCGTCGTCAGCATGTCGTCCACGACCAGCACGCGGCGACTGGCCGGCGGCCGCACCAGCACCGGCCGCGCGTGCGGCTTCGGCGGCTCGGCGCCGGCGTTCTGCACGGCGCGCGCGGACGCCACGAGGTCGGTCGGGGACAAGACGGGGAGCACCTCGCCGTTGCCGCGCAACGCCGCGCCCGCCAGGTTGCGCAGGCGGCGCACCGGATAGGGCAGGGGCTTGACGACCATGTCCTGCTCTCCCGCCACGTTGTCGGTCACGAAGGCCACGCGATCGTCGCCCGCGGCCACGACCAGCACCATCACGCGGTCGTCGGCGCGCGGCCCCTCGGGCTCGGCATCCAGGCGCTGCACCTGCAGCACGGTGTCGAGCCGTGCGACCGGCATCGGCGTGCCGCCATGCTCCTCGCCCTCACGGAGCACCAGGACGCCGCCGATGCGCTCGAAGCGCTGCGGCGAGATGCGCAAGACGCGCGAGACGGCTCCGACCGGGATCGCGAGGGTCTGTCCGCCGACCTCGAGCAGCAGGCCCCGCGTGGTGGACACGGACGGGGAGATGAGGAGCTCGAACGTGGTGCCGCGACCGGGCTCGCTCTTGATGCGCATGCTGCCGCCGAGCCCGCGCACGCGCTCGCGCACCACGTCGAGGCCGACGCCCCGGCCGGAGGTATCCGTGAGCTCGGCCGCGGTGGAGAAGCCCGGCGTGAAGAGGAGCTCGAGCACCTGCTCGTAGGGCGCGTCGGCGGGCAGTCGCACGCCCAGCTTCTCCTGCGCGGCAACGAGGACCCGGGTGCGATCGACGCCGCGACCGTCGTCCGCGATCGACAGAAGCAAGAGCGCGCCCCGCATCTCGGCGTGCACGCGCAGAAGGCCCGTCGCGTTCTTGCCGGCGGCGAGGCGATCTTCGGGGGGCTCGAGACCGTGATCGACCGCGTTCCGCACGAGGTGCATGAGCGGATCGCGCAGCTCCTCGATCATGCGCTTGTCGATCTCGATGCCCGACGCGGAGATCTCCACGCGCACGCTCTTGCCGCGCGCCCGGGCGACGTCGCGGGCGATGCGGTGCACGGGCCCGAGCGCGGCCGCGAGCGGCAGCGTCATGATCCGGCGCACCTCGCCCTCGAGCTCGTCCGTGAGGATGCTGAGCTGCACCGTGTCCCGCATCGACTCCGCGTAGATCGACTGTGCGCTCTTGCCGATCTGGGCGAGCGCACCCTCGGCGCGCTGCACGGCCTCGGTCAGGCGCTTCTGAGCGCTCGTGCCGCGCCGCGCGTTCTCGCTGCCGCGGCGAGCGACCCGGGCGGCCTGGAACAGGCCATCGCGCAGTCCCCGCAGCTCGGCCAGGCGCTGCTCGGCGCGGATCTTGGCGAGCCGCAGCTCGGCCACCTGGGCCATGAGCCGCTCGATCTTGCGCTCGTCGATGCGCACACCCGACGAGCGCACCTCGGGCTCGGCGTTCGCGCCGGACGGCGGCTCCGCGGGCACCGGCGGCTTGCTCGAGGCGGGCTCGAGAGCGCGGGACGGCGACGAGGGCGGCTCCACCGCGTGCGCCAGCGGCGCGGGCACGACCGGCACGATCGCGGTCTGGGCGGGCTCCCCGGGTGCGATCGGACGCGCGTTCGCGAGGATCCCACGGACGCGGCGGAGCAGCGACTTGAGGCGCTTGGGCTCGAGATCGCCCGACACCGACTGCCCGAGCGCATCACAGAGCTCGTAGCCGAGATCGAAGAACGGCTGGACCTCGGCTGGATCCTCGATGCGCAGGCGCTCGATCACGCTCTCGAGCTCGTGCGAGAGATCGCGCGCCGCCTCGTTCTCCACGGTCGCCGCGATGCCCTTCAAGTTGTGCGCCGCCCGCGCCGCCGCGTGCAGGCCCGCCGAGCGCTCCTCGGGCGTGCGCAGGGTCTCCGCGGCGATGAGCGCGCGGTTGATGCTCTCGATGAGCTCGGGGGCTTCACCCCGGAACACCTCGACGAGCTGGGCGAGCGTCTCGTCCAAGCGCTATGCCTCGAGGGAGTCCAGGAGCTCGGTCAGGCGCTGGCCGAGGCGCGCCAGCTCGCGCGCAGTGCGCTCGGACGCGCGGATCGCCTCGAGGGCGTCGCTGGTGGCGCGGTTGATGCTCGACATCGACAGCGACACCTGCTCGATGCCGAGGTTCTGCTGCTTGGCGCTCGTGGCGATCTGCTTGGCGGCGCCCGCCGACTCCTCGATCGAGCGCGCCAGCGAGTGGATGTTCTCGCCGGCGTTGGTCGCCAGGTCCGCGCCGCGCTCGACGCGCTTGGCGCCCTCCTCCGTCACCATGACGGCGCTGTTGGTGGCCTTCTGGATCTCGCCGAGGATGTTGCGCACCTGAACCGTCGATTGCTTCGACTGGTCTGCCAGGCTCCGGATCTCGGTCGCGACGACGGCGAAGCCCTTGCCGTGCTCGCCGGCCTTGGCCGCCTCGATCGAGGCGTTGAGCGCGAGCAGGCGCGACTGCTCCGTGATGTCGTTGACCGACGCGATGATCTCGCCGATCTGCTGCGTGTGCTCGCTCAGCGCGAGGATGCGCTCGGCGATCGACTCCACCTGCGCCTGGATGCCGCGCATGGCCTCGACCGAATCCGCCACCGCCGTGGCGCCCGACCGCGACGCCTCGACCGAGCTCTCCGCCAGCCGGATCACGGCCTGCGCGTTCTCGAGCGACTGGATCGAGGTCTGCCGGATCTCGTTGATGGTGCTCGTGATCTGGGCAATGGCCGCCGCCATCTCGCCCGCCGAGGCGCTCTGGCGCGTGCTCGACTCGAGGAGCTCGCTCGCGACGTTGGCGAGCTGATTGGCCAGCTCGCGCACCTGCCGAACGGCTTCACGTGCTTCCCCCTGCGCCTGCTCGGCGGCCTTGGCGTTGGTGCGCGAGGCCGCGTCGAGCGCCACGCCGATGTCGAGGAACAGCCCCTTGGCGAGCGTCGCGAGCGCGTCCTCGAGCCGCGCCGGCTCGGCGCCGTAGAGCTGCACGAGCAGCGCCAGCGACTTGCGGAAGTACGAGTGGTAGACCTGCGCGACCAGCGCACCCGCGGGCGTGATCTTGCGCAGCGCGTCCCCGGCCAGGCCGCGACGGCGCACGTGCTCGGCGTCATGCGGCCCCCGGAGCAAAGGCGCGTAGAACTCCCGGAGATCCCGGCGTTGCCGCGCCATCGCGGAAGGATCGAGCAGGCCCGAGCGCGTGACGTCGAAGCGAAAGAGGACGTCGAGGATGCCGTCGACGGCAGGCGTGAGCGCCGGCTCGACGGTGTCGGCCAGCTTCTCGAGCACGAGCGCGTCTTCTCCGTCGATCGAGGCCGCCGTGAGGTGGGCGCCCTCGGGGTCGGCGAGCGGGAGGGGAGGCGGGAAGGTCGGCATGGGCTCCTCGTTCGGTCCTTAGGTCGTGATCTCGTGGGAAGAGAAGGTGTCGCCCAGCTCGAGCAGCAGCGTGCCGTCGGGCAGAAGACCCCGCACGAGCTGGCGCTTGCGATCGGAGAACGTGTGGAGCGCGGGCGCGAGCCGGGACGAGTCCACGGGCAGGATCCCCGTGATGCGGTCCGCCGGCAGCGCGACGAAGCCGAGGTCGCGCCGCTCGTCGCCGACCCCCGCGCGCACGGCCGCGACCACCATGTGCTCGGGTGGCCGATCCCGGCCGGCCCCGTCGAGGAAATCGCCGAGATCGACGACCGCGATGATGTCGCCGCGCACGTTGACCATGCCCCAGACCCACGGGGGGGCTCCCGGGAGCTGCGCCGGCACGACCCACGGCTGGACCGAATGCAGCGTGCTGAGCTCGATCGCGAAGCGCTCCTCGGCGCGCTCGAAGGCCAGCACCTCGACGATCGACTGACGAACCGCGAGCCCGCGCGGCACCTCCCGCAGGCGCGCCGCGCGATCGGAGAGCACGCGCTCGCCCTGCGCCGCGGTGACCTGCATGGTCTCGGAGAGCAGGGCCCCCACCTCGTCGAGCTTCCTGCGCAGCTCGTTCCAGTCGACATGAACGGTCATCGCGAGATCAGACCCCCATCCCGGCCAGCCAGCTCCTGAGATCGGCCACCGTGACGCCGTCGCCGTGCGGCACGGCCACCGCCGGGCTCTGCCGGTCGAGCAGGTGCTTGATCGCGCGTGCGGCGCGCTGCGCCCTCTGCTTGTTGCCGAGGGCTCGCGCCGTCACCAGCGCCTCGATGTGCGCGACCACCAGCAACGGATCGAGGTAGGCGCACCGATCGAGGTCGGCGAGCGCGGCCTCGAGCTCCCCCAGCTCCCGCCGCGCGCGGGCTCGCATGAGGAGCGCGGGCACGTTCATGGGCTCGTCCTCGAGCGCGCGGTCCAGCACCTCGATCGCCTCGGCGTAGCCTGCGCCTTGCGCGAGCCGCTCCGCCAGCGCGAGCGAGGTCAGGTCGGCGGTGCGCTGCCGGCTGGGCTCGGGCACCGGCGGGCGCGTCAGGCGCGGTCCTCGGCCGAGGGTCCTCGGCGCGCCGCCCTTGCGCTCGAGCACGAAGCAGTCGCCGCAGTCGACCAGGTCGAGCCCCGGGATACCTCGGCCGAGCTCGTGCTCCGCGTGGCCGAGCAAGAGCGTGCCGCCCGGCGCGAGCGTCTCGGCGAATCGGCGGACCACGTCGCGGGCCAGCTCCGTCCGGAAGTACATGAGGATGTTGCGGCACAGGATGAACTGGAAGGGGGCGACCGGCGGCGCGGCCACGCTGCGCGCGGCGAAGTCGGCGAGGTTGCCGAACTCGAAGCGACTGAGGATGGCGATGTGTCGCCGCACGCGCTTGAGGTCCCCCAGGCGATCGAAGTGCTTGTCGATGAGCTCAGCCGGGCAGCCGCGGAACGACCAGCCGCCGTAGATGCCGCCGCCCGCTCGCCGCAGGGAGGTCACGTTGAGGTCGGTCCCGACGATGAGCTGGTCGTCGGCGGCGTAGCCGGCCTCGCGCAGCGCGATCGCCACGGTGTAGGCCTCCTCGCCGGTGGAGCAGCCGGCGCACCAGACCCGCGGCGCCGTGCCCGCGTCGAGCGCGGCCCGCAGACGATCGGAGAGCGCGCGGATCTGCCCCTCGTCCCGCCACAGATGCGTCTCGCCGATGAGGACCTCGCGCAGGACCGACTGCAGGTCCGGCGAGTCGAGCGGCTGCGTCGACAGCGCGGAGATGCCGCGCTCGATCGCGCGCTCGGGCGAGCCCGCCTCCTTGAACACCGACTCCATCGCGCGCCGCAGGTCCTCCCAGCGCTCGCCCGGCAGCTGGTAGCCTGCGCGGTCGGCCAGGATGTGCGCGGCGCGACGGATGGGCTCGCCCTTCACGCGGCGCCCCGTCCGAGCCCGTGCACGCGCGCGGCGCGCACCATGCCCTCGACCGACAGCACCGTGAGGAGCGAAGGGCCGCACCGCGCTACCGTCTGATAGACGGGGATGTCCACGTCGGCCATCTGGACGGGCGACAGGTCGCTCGGCAGGACCGAGAGCACGCCGTGCACGTCGTCGGCCACGATGCCGGCCTCGGCGCGCACCTCGCGCGCATCTCCGAGGCACTGCAGGATCAGCACGTACTGATCCGTGCGCAGCTCCCAGCCGAGCGGCCCGGCCGGCAAGGCGAGCACGGGTCGCACGTCGTAGACCGGGATCACCGCGCCGCGCAGATCCAGGAGCCCGCGGCGCGTCAGGGAGCCGTCGGGCAGCTCGGTCAGCGCCGGCATGCGCAGGATCTCGCGCACGCGATCGACCGAGATTGCGAAGGCCTTCGACGACAGCTGGAAATGCAGGAGCGCCGGCATTCAGATCCCCTCGGCGCCCGTCATGCCCCCTGCCCCTGCAGCTCCTGGAGCGAGCTCTCGAGCACGTCCACCACGCGCTGCAGCTCCGTCAGCGCCCGCTCGCCGTCCCGCAGCTGTTCGCGCACCGAGCCGGCGCTCGCCTGCACCGCGGTCACGCGCTCGCCGATGTCCGAAAGGCCCGCGCGCTGCTGCTTCGCGGAGGCGCCGATCTGCTTGGCCGCGCCGTACGAGCTCTCGGCGCTCGACACCACCTCGCGGACGCCCTGGTGCGCGCGCTCGACGACGGCGGCGCCCGCGTCGGCACGCGCGGAGCCGCGCTCGGTGACGTCCACCGCCAGGCGCGCGGCCTTGTGGATCTGCGTCAAGATCCCGCGAATCTGCGCCGTGGCGCGCTTGGACTGCTCGGAGAGGCTCCGGATCTCGGCCGCGACCACCGCGAACCCGGCCCCCTGCTCGCCCGCCTTGGCCGCCTCGATCGACGCATTGAGCGCGAGCAGCTTCGACTGCTCCGCGAGGTCGCTCGACGACGCCAGGATCTCGCCGATCTGCAAGGTCTGCGTCGACAGCGCCACGATCTGCTCGGCGATCGACGCGACGTGCCGCTGGATCTCCTGCATGACGACGCGGATCTCCTCGAGCTCGGTGGCGCTGCCCGTGGCGACCGTACGCGAGACCTCGGCGCCCGCGCCGATGACGGTCGCGCAGTCCGCCGTCTGGGCGACCGCCGCCTGGACGTCCTTGAGCGTACCGCCGATGGCCAGCGCGTCCTCGACGACGGTCTGCTCCGTCGACTCGACCGTTCGGAACATCTCGCGCAGCCGCGGCGAGAGGTACGCGATGGCCTGCGTGGCCGACCCGAGGTTCTTGAGCGCCCGCTCGTTCTTGCGCACCCGGGAGAGCGAGACCCGCGCGGCGGCGGCGAACGCCTCGACGATCAGCGCGATGTCCATGAAGGTGGCGAGGACGAGCGCGTCGAGCGCCCGCTCCGCCGGCTCGACCTGGGGCCGGCCCGCCCTCGCGCGGCCGAACGCGCGCTGCAGGACGCGGGCGCGGGCGAGGACCGCCATGGTCGGCGTGGCGCGAAACTTCTCGTAGAGCGACCCGAGGTGGTTGCGACTCTTGACGAACGTCTCGTCGTAGCGACCGGAGAACAGATCGGCCAGGTAGGCGCGCTCGCTGCGGCGGAAGCGCCAGCGGGCCGGGGTGGACGTGTCGAAGAAGCCCTCGGTGGTCTCGAGCTTCTGCACCTCGGCCTCGAGCGCGTCGGCGACCGCCTCCGCGTCGTCTCGCAGCTCCGGCCCGAGCGTGGCCATGGCGTCCGCGGCGGCCTCGTCGAACCCGAGCAACCGACGGATGATGTCCACACCGGCGCCCTGGAAGCCGGGGCCATCGCTCCTGCGTGGAGCGTCGCTCCTCCTGGGCTCTCGCCCCGGCTTGTCGCCAGTACTCATGGGAGCGCCATTTTATCTTGATTCGCCCCAGGGGCGCCATGTGCCCGCGGCGGTGGCTATTTTCGCTTCTGGAGGCCGAACTCGGCCAGCCGCAGCTCGAACACGCGCCGGCTGGTTCCGAGCAAGGTCGCGATCTCCTCGTTCGACAGGTGCCCGTGCTCGGCGAGCGCTCGCTCGCACAGCTGACGCTCGAGCTCCTTGACCACCGCCTGCAGCTCGACCCAGCCGTTCCGGGTGCCGCGGACGAACTGCCCGAGCTGAGGCTTGGCGTCCCCACGCGGGCCGATCGGCAGATCCCCGCGCTGGATCTCCGCGCCGTCCGCGAGGATGCTCGCGCGCTCGAGGATGTTCGCGAGCTCCCGCACGTTGCCCGGGAAGTCGTAGGTCTCGAGCGCCTCTCGCGCCTCGGCCGACAGCGCCTTGGGCGGCCCGTCCAGCTTGCGCTGAAGGTCCGCCAGGAAGTGCTCGACCAGGAGCGGGATGTCCTCGCGGCGCTCGCGCAGCGGCGGCACGGCGATCGTCACGACGTGCAGCCGGTAGTAGAGGTCCTCGCGAAAGCTGCCCTCGGCGATGGCCTTCTCGAGGTCGCGGTTGGTCGCCGCGATCACGCGCAGGTCGCTGTGCAGCGTCTGCGAGCCGCCCACGCGCTCGAAGGTCCTGTCCTGGAGCGCGGTCAGGAGCTTGGTCTGCAGCGTCGGCGTGAGCTCGCCGATCTCGTCGAGGAACAGCGTGCCGCCGTCGGCCTGCTCGAGCCGGCCGATGCGGGTCTTGACGGCGCCCGTGAAGGCCCCGCGCTCGTGGCCGAAGAGCTCGCTCTCCGCGAGCGAGGGCGCGAGCGCCGCGACGTTGACCGCCACGAACGGCCCGTCGGCGCGCTTCGAGCGGTAGTGGACGGCCCTCGCGACCAGGCCCTTGCCGGTGCCGCTCTCGCCCGTGACGAGCACGGTGGCGTCGGTCTCGGCGGCGCGCTCGATGGTGTGAAAGATCCGGCGCATCGCCTCGCTCGTGCCGACCAGGTCCCCGAAGCGACCCGCCTCGAGCGCCGCGCGCAGGCGCCGGGTCTCGCGCACCTGCGCGCCCTGCTTGAGCGCGGCCTCCACGATCGACACCAGCTCCTCGGGCGCGAACGGCTTGATGAGGTACTCGAACGCCCCCGCGCGCATGGCGGCGAGCGCGCTCTCGACGGTCTGATACGCGGTCATGAGGACGACCTGCGTCTCGGGCGAGGACTCGCGGACGCGCCGCAGGAGCTCGAGCCCGTCCATGCCCGGCATCGTGAGATCCGTGAGCACGAGGTCGGCCGGCTCGCGCGCCAGCCGCTCGAGCGCCTTCTCCGCGCTCGGCGCCGACGCCACCTCGAGCCGCTCGTCCTCGCCGAGCAGGATCTCGAGCGTGCGCCGCATGTTCGGCTCGTCGTCCACGATGAGCACCTGGGCGCGCATTGGCGGAGCTTACGCCGTCAGCGGAAGAAGAACACCGGCAGGGAGAACTCGCGGCCGCGCAGCTCGGCGGCGAGCGCATCGAGCGCGGCGGCGTCGGCGGCGGCGAGCGGCCGGAAACGGCCGATCGACCAGAACCTGGCGGCCGCGCCCGACGCGTCCCC
>JAHFDS010000297.1 GCA_023248855.1 Myxococcales bacterium | reverse complement strand
GCCGGCGCGCGCGACGTCCGTGCCGCAGACGTCGAGCCGCCCCGTGACGCGCGCCCCCGCGGGCAGAAGGCCCGCGATCGCGAGCAGCAGCGTCGACTTGCCGGCCCCCGATTCGCCGACGATGCCGAGCGCCCCGCCGGCCTCGAGCGCGCACGACACGGCCGAAAGGGCACGCACGGGCGGCGGCCCCGGCAGCTCGACCGCCAGGTCCTCCGCCCCGAGCACCCTCACGGGCAGACGAGCTTCTTCTTCGGCAGGCCTGCCGGCACCTGCACCTGGAACGCATCCGCCGGCAGCGGGGCGTTGACCTCACGCCCGTCCTTCCAGCGCACGATCACGTCCGCCTTCTCCGCGGGCTTCTCGAAGCGCGTCACCTTCGGCAGCCGCACGCCACCCACCTCGGCGAAGCCCTCGTGCGAGAGGCGCCACACCACCTGCCCGGACGCGGTCTTGAGCTCCGCCGAGACCACGTCCCAGCGCGGCGGCGAACCGTCGCCGTCGAGCGAGATCTCCTCCACGTGCCCGTCCTTGAGCGCAAAGCGCAGGCGCTCCCTGCGATGCTCGCCGTCCCACTCGAGCTCCGCCGCGACGCCGGCCGGCACCGGCGCGCCCCCGAGCAGCATGTCGACCACCGCCGCCGGGGGCAGCTCGATCTCGATCAAGCGCGCCACGTTGCACGGCTCGGGCAGCCCCTCGTAGAGCACACCCTTTTCGAAGTCGAGCAACCAGAAGCGGGCGCCGTCGGTGACGAGCGACGCGATCAGACGGCCCGCCATCGGGCTCTCCGCGTCGAAGCGCAGCCGGTCCGGCCGCTCGATCATCATCGCGACCGGCGTCTTGACCCGCCCCTCCTTGGACATGTGGTCGATCTTCGGCGGCGCGCTCGTGCGCAAAGAGCGCACGGCCTGATCGCGCTTGCCGAGGTGCGCGAGCAGGGCCTCGGCCGTCGGCGGGGGATACGGCCGCACCCCGCCGTGCCCGCACCCACCGAGCGCGACCGCCAGCGCGAAAAGGGCCGGCCTCGACACGGGGCGCGCCCTCACTTGGACGCTTTGCGGTTGGCCTCGAGGTCGCGCACCAGCGCCTCGAGCTCCGCGCGGAGTGGCTCCTCGGCGCCGCTCGCGAGGGCGCGCCGGTAGAGCTCGAGCGCACGCTTGCGGTCGCGCTGGAACGCTCGCAGATCGCCGAGGTGCCGCAGGATCTCCGGCTCGCCCGGGGCGAGGCGATCGGCCAGCTCGAGCATGCGCTGCGCCTCGTCGATGAGGCCGCGCTTGAACAGACACCAGCCGAGGCTGTCTGTGACCGCGCCGTTTCGCGGCTCCCTGGCCAGGGCCTGCCGCAAGAGGCGCTCGGCCTCGTCGAGGCGCTGGCCGCGCTGCACCAGCGAGTAGGCGTGGAAGTTCACCAGCGACACCGAGGCGGGCCGGCGCGCGAGCGCACGCTGCACGAGCTCCGAGGCCGCGGCGGCATCCCCGTGGCGCTCGAGCAGGCTGGCGAGCGCGAGCTGCAAGGGCTCGCTCGCAGGCGCCTGTGTGGCCGCGGAACGAAGGTGCGTGAGCGCGCGACCCACGTCGCCGCGACGCTCGTACACCTCACCGACCACGAGCACGAGGCGCTCGACGGTGACGAGCTTTCGCCGGCGGGCCTCGGCGAGTGCGCGCTCCACCCGGGCGCCCGCCTCCTCCCCGCGCCCACGCCGCACCAGCAGGAGCGCCGCCTGCCGCACCGCGCCGGGCCCTTCGGGGGCGTCGAGCGGCACACGATCGAGCTCCGCCAGCGCGGG
Organism: Myxococcales bacterium; assembly: GCA_023248855.1. GTDB lineage: Bacteria > Myxococcota_A > Polyangia > JAHFDS01 > JAHFDS01 > JAHFDS01. The sequence goes on along the minus strand of JAHFDS010000297.1, from coordinate 8,328 downwards.
GGCGAGCTCGCCCGCCTCGGCCAGGAGCTCGGCCAGGCGTACCCGCGCGGAGGCCTGCGCTGGCTTGCGCTCGAGCACCTCGAGCAGCACGGCACGCGCGCGTTCGGGCCGCCCGACCCGACGCAGCAGCGCCGACACGCGCAGCCGCTGCTCGACGTCCGAGCGCGATGCGCGATCCTCGACCACATCGACCACGTCGCGCGCGGCCGGCAGCTGCCCCGCGTCGACCAGCGCCTCGACCAGCGCCTCGCCGGTGTCCACCACGTCGTCCGCCATGTCGAAGGCGCCGCGCAGCGTGGTGACGGCGAGCTCGACGCGGCCCGTCCGCTCGAACAACCGCCCGAGCCGCAACCGCGCGTCGACGTCCCCCGGATCCTCGGCGCACAGCCGCCGCAGCGCCGCCTCGGCGTCCGCGGTGCGGCCGAGCTCCTCGTACAGGCCGACGATCTCGTAGCGCAGGGCGCGGTCGTTCGGCCGCTCCGCCGCCGTGCGAACCAGCCAGCGCAGCGCCTCCGCTCGATCGCCCCGGCGCACGGACAGCTCGGCCATGCGCAGGCCCGCCTCCTCGTGCGCCGGCTCCGCGCGGATCGCGTGCTCGAGCGAGGCCCGCGCCGCGTCGAGCTCCCCACGCCGCTCCTCGAGCTCCGCCCGCACCACCAGCGCATCCGCCGCATCGTGGTCGCAGCGCAGCGCCTCGCGCACGGCACCTGCCGCCGCGTCGAGCTGGCCGAGCTCGAGATAGCTCCGCGCCAAGAGCGTGTGCAGCTCGGGCGAGTCCGGATCGGCGCCGAGCGCCTGCCGAAGCTCGCGCGCGGCCTCGGCGTGGGCCCCCTCGAGCGCGAACAACCGAGCCTGCAGGTAGTGCTGGTACGCGGCCGGGCTCACGTAGCGGCCGAGGACCCGCTCGCCGTCGACCACGCGGATCGTGCCGCTATCGTCGAAGGTGCCCGCACACCCGAGGAGCGCGAAAAGCCCGCACACGAGCACCCGCATGAGCTGACTCAGGATATCATGACCACGCCTTTGCATTTCAGGTCCTGATCAGAAGCCCCCGTACACCCAGCGCCCTCCCACCATGGTCGCGATCACGCGCACGTCTGCGAGCGTCTCGGGGGCGCCGCGCGTCGGATCGCGCGACAGCACCACGAGGTCCGCCAGCTTGCCACGGTGGAGCGAGCCCTTCTCGGCCTCGAGGCCCTCGGCGCGCGCGGAGCCGAGCGTGTACGCAGACAGCGCCTCGCCGACGGTGATGCGCTCGGGCCCCGGGCGGCTCGCCACGAAGCGCACGCCGGCCAGGGGGTCGAGCGATCGCCGATGGGTCCTGCGCCCGAGCCAGTCCGACCCGAGGCAGAGCGGCACCCCCGCGTCGAGCAACGTCCGCAGCGGATACAGCCGTGGCCGCTGCCACTCCGCAGCCAAGGTGGGATTCGCACACACCGTGATGCCGAGCCGCGCCAGCCGCCGCGCCTCCTCGCGCGACACCGTGTCCGCGTGCTCGACGCGGAACAGCCCGGCGAGCTGCCGATCGGCCCCCACCTCCGCTTCGATGGTGTCGAGCAGGCGCCCGAGCGGCGCGGGCCCGTGCACGTGCACCACCGTCCGTCGCCGCGCCACCACCGCCCGCCGCACCATCTGCTTGAGCACCCGGCGCTCGAGCGGCGCCTCCTGGTCGTGGAAGTACTTCCAGCCGTCCACGCGCACCCACAGCGGCGCGGGCCCGGACCAGGACGGCGCGTGGAAGTCGTCCCGGAAGAGCTGGCCGAGCGGCACGAAGCGCACCCGACAGGAGAGCGACCCCGAGCGGCGCAACCCCTCGAACAGGTCGGCGAACTGGTCGCTCATCGCCTGCACGCTCGTGACGCCCAGGCGCGCCGCCTCGGCGAGGAAGTCGCGCGCCACCTGGCGGAGCTCACCGACCGGCCGGCGCCTCGCGATCGCGTCGAGCGCGGCCGCGATGTGTCGCCCACGCACGAAGCCCCACGGCACCTCGTCGCGCAGCTCGGCCCGAAACACCGCCGCGCCGTTCATGAGCCCACCGAAGGGGGTGACGATGAAGACGGGCGCCTTGGTGATGGCGTCGAGGGGTGCCCCGGTGTCGAGCCCGGCGGGCAGGGCATTGGGCGAGATCGCGAACAACCACTCGCCCGGCTGAAGACGCGCCACGGCGCGCTGCACCTCCGCAAGAAAGCTCGCGCGCGTGGTCCCCCGGATCTCGACGGCATCCGCGATCGAGAGGCCGAGCCCGAGGTGCACGTGCGCGTCGTTGAAGCCCGGCAGCACCGCGCGGCCACCGAGGTCGATGTGCCGCGCCCCCACGGGCAAGAGCGCCTCGAGCTCGCGCACCTCCCCCACTCCGACGATGCGATCGTCCACGATGGCGACCGCGTGCGCGCGCGGCCGCGCCGGGTCCATGGTCAGGACGTCCGCGTGGTGCAGGAGGATCGCCGCCGCGGCGAGGAGCGCGAGCATGAAGCGCGCCCCCGACGATAGCAGGGGCCTTGGGCTCGGAGCGACCTACCGCTTCTGCATCCCGTACTGCTTGAGCTTGAACACGAAGGTGCGGAGCGGCATGCCGATGAGGTCGGCCGCCTTGGTCTGCACGCCGCCGGTGGCGACCAGCGCCTCCTGCATCCGCTGCTGCTCGAGCGAGCGCAGCTCCTCCGCGATCGGCCTGAACGCCTTGGGCCGCACGCTCGGCAGGTCGGCCGTCTGGGCCGAGGCCGCGGCGGCGACGCCGGTGGGCTCGGGCTCGTCCTGCATGCGCTCGGGCAGGTGCCACGGCTCGACCACCGGCTCGTCGATGGTCGCACCCACGAAGTCCATCGCGTTCTTGAGCTCGCGCACGTTGCCCGGCCAGGGGTGTCGGCCGAGGCGCTCGAGCGTCGCCGCCGACAGGACCGGGGTCTCCTTGCCGAGCGAGCTCGCGGCCGCCTCCAGGAACACGCGCGCCAGGAGCGGGATCTCGCGCGGCCGCTCGCGCAGCGGCGGCAGGTGCACCTGGGCGGCCCCGAGCCGGAAGAACAGATCCTCGCGGAACCGACCGGCCCGGATCTCGGTCTCGAGATCGCGGTGCGTCGCCGCCACCACGCGGATGTCGACCTCGCGCTCCTTGACGTCGCCGAGGCGCGTGATGCGCTTGGCCTCGATCGCCCGCAGGAGCTTGGCCTGCGCGCTCGCGCCGAGCTCGCCGATCTCGTCGAGGAAGACCGTGCCGCCGCTCGCGGCCTCGAACAGGCCCGGCTTGGTCGCCACGGCGCCCGAGAACGCGCCGCGCTCGTGGCCGAACAGCTCGCTCTCGATGAGGTTCTCCGGCAGCGCTGCGCAGTTGAGCGTGACGAACGGGCCCTTGGCGCGCCGCGAGAACGCGTGCACGCCGAAGGCCGCGTTCTCCTTGCCGCTGCCGGTCTCGCCACGCACGAGGACCGGCAGATCGCTCTGCGCGAGCCTCCGGACGAGCTCGTAAAGACGCAGCATCGCCGGGTCCGACAGCACGATCTTGCGACCGTCTAGCTCGAGCGTGCGCGTGGCGTCCACGGCGCGCGCGATGGCCCGATCGAGCGCCGCCTCCACCGCGGCGCGGGCCACCGAGAGCACCGTCGCGCCCTCGCACCCGTCCACCGGGCACGTCGCCAGGCCCGCCCGTGCCCCCGGCGCCACGGTCGCGATGCGCGCGAGCACGTCACGCGCGATCTCGGACGCGGCCTCCTCGGCCAGCTCGGGCAGCACCATCACCAGCTGGCCCCCGGGCAAAAGGCCGAGCACGTCGATGAGTCGCAGCGCGGGCGCGGCGGCCAGCGCCACCGAGCTCGTGTCCCCGCGCGCCCCGAGGTGCAGCACGACCACGGCCAGCGGCCGCTCGTAGCGCACCGCGCGCTCGACCTCCTCGTCGAGGCGCGCCAGGAGCGCCGCCGCATCGAGCGGCCCCCGCCGCGACGGCCGGGGGCTCGCCGTGTGCAGCACCAGCGACACCTCGCCGATCGCCACCACGTCCCCGGACGCCAGAGGCCGCACCTGCTCGAGGCGCTCGCCGTTGACGCGCGTGCCATTGTGGCTGTCGAGGTCCATCACCTGCACGACGCCATCGACCACCATGAAGCGCGCGTGCTTGCGCGACGCCGCGGGGTCCTCGATCCGCAGCTCGGCGTCCGTGGCGCGCCCGACCACCACCGAGCCGAGCGCCGGGAGCGGGAACATCGACGACGAGCCCCCCTGCAAGACGAGCAGGTAGGAACGGTCGCCGATGCGCTTGACGCCCTGGGGAGCGAGGGACAGGGTGGTTCCCGGATCGGGGCCTGACATGAGGCCCATGTTAACGCTTTGTGTGGTGAGGACGACGGACACGGGATCCTCCTGGGTGGGATGCGCGCGGTCCCAGGCGGCCCACCGCCTCGAACCGACCGGGCTCGGGAGAGCAAACCGGGTGCCAGGCGACCGAGCGCCGAAAATCGTGGAAGTAGGGCCAGGTCAGCCCAGAGGCCGAGCAACGATTGCGCGCAAGACCGGCCTGCGCGGCCGAAGGCGCCGGGCTACAGCGGGATGTTGCCGTGCTTTCGGGTCGGCGTGTCCTGCCGCTTGGTGCGCAGGAGCTCGAGCGCGCTCGCGAGCTTTCGCCGCGTCTCGCGCGGGTGGATGACCTCGTCGATGTAGCCGAGCTCGGCGGCCTTGTAGGGGTTCGCGAACTTCTCGCGATACTCGGCCACGTAGGCGGCCTTGGCGGCCACCGGATCCGAAGCGCGCGAGATCTCGTCGCGATAGACGATGTTGACCGCGCCGTCCGGGCCCATGACCGCGATCTCCGCGGTCGGATACGCGTAGTTGAGGTCCGCGCGCACGTGCTTGGACGCCATCACGTCGTACGCCCCGCCGTACGCCTTGCGCGTGATCACCGTGATCTTCGGCACCGTCGCCTCGACGTACGCGTAGAGCAGCTTGGCGCCGTGCGCGATGATGCCGCCGAACTCCTGCTGCGTGCCCGGCAGGAAGCCCGGCACGTCGACGAAGGTCACGATCGGCACGTTGAAGCAGTCGCAGAAGCGCACGAAGCGCGCGCCCTTGAGCGAGGCCGCGATGTCGAGGCAGCCGGCCAGGTGCGCGGGCTGGTTCGCCACGACGCCCACCGGCCGGCCGTCGATGCGCGCGAAGCCGACCACGAGGTTCATCGCGTAGTCGCCATGGATCTCGAAGAAGTGGCCGTCGTCCACCACGTGGCCGATGAGGGTCTTGATGTCGTAGGGCTTGGACGCGTCGACCGGGATGAGCGTGTCGAGCGCCGGCGTCTCGCGATCGGGCTTGTCCTTGCCCTTGTGCCGCGGCGGCTCCTCGAGGTTGTTCGGCGGCAGGAACGACAGGAGCTCGCGGATGCCCTCGAGGCACGCGTGCTCGCTCTCGAAGGCGCGGTGGCACACGCCGGACTTGGACGCGTGGGTGTGCGCGCCGCCGAGCTCGTCCTTGGTCACCTCCTCGTGCGTCACCGTCTTGATGACGTCGGGACCGGTGATGAACATGTAGCTCGATCCCTCGACCATGAAGATGAAGTCCGTCATCGCCGGCGAGTACACCGCGCCGCCGGCGCACGGCCCGAGGATGGCCGAGATCTGCGGCACCACGCCCGAGGTGAGCACGTTGCGCGTGAAGATGTCGGCATAGCCGGCGAGCGACTCGACGCCCTCCTGGATGCGCGCGCCGCCCGAGTCGTTCAGGCCAATCACCGGGGCGCCGACGCGCGCCGCAAGGTCCATGACCTTGCAGATCTTCTGCGCATACGCGCCCGAGAGCGAGCCGCCGAACACGGTGAAGTCCTGCGCGAACACGAAGGCCTTGCGGCCCTCGACGGTGCCGTAGCCGGTCACCACGCCGTCGCCGAGGATCTTCTGCTGCTCCATCCCGAAATCCGCGCACCGGTGCGTGACGAACTTGTCGAGCTCGACGAAGCTGCCGGGATCGAGCAAGAGCTCGATGCGCTCGCGCGCGGTCAGCTTGCCCGCCGCGTGCTGCTTTCGCTTGCGCTCCTCGCCACCCGCCTCGAGGGCGCGTGCCTCCAGGAAGGCGAGGCGCTGATTCGGATCGGCCGGCAGCTTGGCGGCGACGGGGTACTTGCTCTTGCGATCAGACATCGGGTAGCTCCAGGCGCTCCTTGACGTATTCGGAAATCCACATGCGTTCGGTCGAGCCGACACCGCGCAGGACGAGCACGCGCCCCTGCCCCGCCACCTCCGCCTCGACCTCGATGAGCTCGCTCGACTCGGGCAGCGAGAAGCGGACGCCGGCGGGCTCGCCGTCGACCAGCGGCACCGGCAGCGCGAGCTCGATGCGCCCGGCGCCCAGGCGCGCGGACAGCCGGAAACAGCGGTCGGATCCACCGATCCGACGGGTCACTTCGACGGGTACGCGAGCGGGCGCGGTCAGCGCGTCCATGCAGAAGCCGCGACGGTACGGTGCGCGGCGCCGGCGCGCAAGGGGCTTGACGCGCCGCGGCAGGGCGGAGCCCGCGTGCACCCGCGGCAGGCCGGCTCGGGCCGCGCCATGATGAGGCCGTGCCTCGCAGCGCAGCCGTCTTCGCATCGCATGCCGAAGCGGATCGCGCCGATCGCGCGCACTACCGATCCCTGACCCCCGAAGAGCGGTTCGACGTCCTCCTCGAGCTCATCGCCACCCTCGAGGAGGAGCTCGAACAAGCGGCACCGCGACGTTCGCGACTTTATCGAGTCACTGACTTCCAACCGCGTTGGTGCGCCGTCACCCGTGGAGCTGGTCGCGGCATTCAGGGATGTGCGCGGCCGCCGCTCCATTGCAGCCGAGCTCGGGGGGCGGTGGGGGCCTTCGCAGGACGAGAACCGACGGCGTGCTCTGCCGGGTGCCGGCCAGCGTGCGCACCCGGAACGTGAAGGCATTCGCGCCACGGGCCACGGTCAGATCTGGCGTGGAAACGCTGCGCGCGGCCGCGAGCGTGCCACTCGACAGCAGCGTTCCGGCCACGGTCGTTCCGAGATAGATCTCGTAGGAGAAGCCAGTGGCCGTCTTTTCTACCGAGACGTCCTGCCAGGAGAATCGGAGGGTCGTCGGGGTCACGAGCTGGCCAGAAAGGCCGACCGGTTGCGATAGCCTTCCGCCAAGGCTTGCTGGTCGAGCCCGCGATCCGCGCGGGCTGGCTCTTCCGGTTCGTCATCGCTATCCCTCGCTGGGTGGGTGAACCACCACGGGGACGCTACGTCGGCCTCCAGACGAGGCCGCCTTATTCCGCTCTTATTCCAGTCAACCACGGCCACTACCGTTAGGCGCATCATGATCCCATGCTGAGCTCCACCGATCTCGAGGCCCATGTCGCGCGCGTGATGCGAGACGGCTACACCGTGGTCGAGGACGCCATCGAGCCCGAGCTCATCGACGCCCTGGCCCAGGACCTGCTGCGCCTCGAGCACGCGACGGGCGCGGCGCCGGCGCGGAACATCTTCGAGGGCACGCGTACCGTGCGGATCTACAACCTCCTCGCCCACGGCAAGCTCTACGAGCGCATCCCGGTTCACGAGCACGTGCTGCCGATCGTCGAGCGGATGCTCGACAAGGGGTGCCTCGTGTCCTCGCTGTCGTCGATCGCGATCGGCCCGAGCGAGGTGCCGCAGCCGCTGCACGCCGACGACCAGGCGATCCCGCTGCCGCGCCCGCACGTGCCCATCATCATGAACAGCATGTGGGCGATCACCGACTTCACCGACGACAACGGCGCCACGCGCCTTGTACCCGGGAGCCACCTGCGCGATCACCCGCCCGCGCTCGGCACGCCCTACGAGACCATCCCCGCGGCGATGCGGCGCGGCAGCGTGCTCGTCTACAACGGCAGCCTCTGGCACGGCGGCGGCGCAAACCGCACCTCGGCGCGTCGCGTCGGGATCGCCATGAACTACTGCGCGGGGTTCATCCGGCAGCAGGAGAACCAGCAGCTCGGCATCCCGCTCGACGTGGCGCGCGGCTTCGCGCCCCGCCTGCGCAAGCTGGCCGGCTTTGGCCTGTACAAGCGCCTCATCGGCCACATCGACAAGTGCAGCCCCGAGGACCTGCTCGACGGGACCGGCCCGCGGTCGGTCGTCGGCGAGTTCTGACCCCGCGGCCTGCGGCGCTAGCCCGTTCTAGCCCCAATGCCGGTCACATGGGCAACGCAAACGCTGACGCTGACGCTGACGCCGACGAAAGACCCCACTGGCCCCTGGTGCGATGCCCTGCGCAAGTGCATGAAGCCTCTGGGATCCCCATCGTCGGACGCGGCGACCACCGCTGACCGTCAGCGTCAGCGTCAGCGTCCCCGTTAATTAGTTAGATTAGCTGACCAGCATT
>JAHFDS010000296.1 GCA_023248855.1 Myxococcales bacterium | reverse complement strand
CACGCCGCTGTCGGAGCTCCTCATCGCCCGCCGCACGCTCGGAGATCTGCTCGGCGACGCCGCCAACCTGGATCTCGCCGTCGCCAAGCTCGCGCTGCAGCTCGCGCGCGCCACCGGCGATCTACCCGCTGACATCGCCACCCTCACCGGAGGTCGCCCGTGACTTCGCCGATCGAGACCACCCCGTCCCGGCCCCTGCCCGACGAGGCCGAGAAGGCCCCGCCGAGGCCGCCTCGCCTCGCGATCGCCATCGTCGTCATCGGGCTCGCGCTCGGGGGCGCTGCGTGGGCCCTGCTACGCCCGCAGGCGACGGAGCGGTCGAAGACCGAGACCACCATGAAGGTCACGCCGGAGGGGGTCAGCATCCCGGCCGGCGCGCCCGAATGGCGCTACGTCACGCTCGAGACCGCGCGCGAGGAGGACGCGCTGCCGCCCTTGCCCGCCCCGGGCCGGGTCGCCTTCGACGAGCGGCGCTCGTCGGCCGTCGGCAGCCCCCTGCCCGGCCGGCTCGAGCGCGTGCTCGTGCGCACGGGCGATCGGGTCAAGGAGGGCGCGCGGCTGTTCCTCGTGCGCAGCGCCAACTGGGCCGACCTCGATCGCGAGCTCCAGAGCGCCAAGCAGGCCGTGGAGATCAAGAAGCGCACCGTGGCACGCCTGCGCGACCTCGTGGCGATGAAGGCCGTCCCCGAGAAGGACCTCATGCTCGCCGAGGCCGAGCTACGCGACTCGGAGCTCACCGCGCGCACGGCGATCGCCAAGCAGCAGAGCCTGCGCGTCGAGGCGCAAGGCAACGGCCTGTTCTGGCTCAGCGCGCCTCGCCAGGGCACAGTGGTCGAGCTCAACGTGCTGCCGGATCAGGAGGTCTCGCCCGATCGCGAGCGGCCGCTCCTGCGCATCTCGGACCTCGACGAGGTGCTGGTCCTGGCCGATCTCCAGGAGGCCGACGCGGCCGAGTTGTCGCCCGGCGAGATCGTCACGGTGCGCTCGCCCGACGGCCGCTTCGAGAAGACCGGCAAGGCCGATTACGTGTCCGACGTCGTCGATCCGGTGCGCCGCACCGTCGAGGTGCGCGTCCGCGCCCACAACGCCGATCGCGCGCTGCGACCGAACGCCTTCGTCGAGATCGTGATCCGCCCCGACGCCACGCACAAGCACGTGGTGGTCCCGCTCGACGCCGTGGTGACCGACGGCGAGAAGCGCGTGGTGTTCGTCGAGCGCTCGCCCGGGCACCTCACCCGCCAGCGCGTCATCACCGGCCGTCAGCGAGAGGGGCGCGTGGAGATCACGACGGGACTTCGGGCCGGCGAGCGCTTCGTCGCGCGCGGCGCGCTCTTGCTCCTCAACACCATCGACCTGGCGACGGATCAGTAGGCCTCCCATGCTGGACCGGTTGGTCGAATTCTCCCTGAAGAACCGGGCAGGCGTCCTCTTCCTCACGGCCGCGATGGCGATCTGGGGCTGGCTGTCGTTCCGAGGTCTGACCATCGAGGCCTTCCCCGATCCGACCGATACCCAGGTCAACGTCATCACGATCTTCAACGGCCAGCCGTCCGAGGAGGTCGAGCGGCAGATCGGCCTTCCGCTCGAGCGGGCGCTCAACGGCACTCCGGGACTGTCGCGCCTGCGCAGCCTGTCGCTGTTCGGTCTCTCGTACCTGACCCTCACGTTCCGCGACGGCACCGACGCACTGTTCGCGCGCGCACAGGTGCTCGAGCGCCTGCGCGGCGCCGAGCTGCCCGATGGGGTCACGGCCGAGCTCGGCCCGCTCGCCACGCCCATCGGCGAGATCTACCGCTACACCATCCACGGCGCCGAGGGCGATCCGATGCGGCTGCGCACGCTGCAGGACTGGGTCGTGCGCCCGATGATGATGCGCGTCGAGGGCGTGGCCGACGTGGTCAGCTACGGGGGCCTGCAGCGCGAGATCCACGTGCAGCCGCGGCCGAACTCGCTGGCCTCGCATGGCCTGACGCTCACCGACCTCGAGGACGCCGTCAAGGGCGGCTCGCTCAACGCCTCGGGCGGCATCCTCGAGCGCGGCAACGAGCAGCTCGTCATCCGCTCCGAGGGCCTGTTCAGGACGCTCGACGATCTGCGCCACGTGCGCGTCGCGACGCGCGAGGGCACGCCGGTGTTCCTGCGCGACGTCGCCGATGTCGAGGAGGGCTGGTCGCCCCGCCAGGGCGTGGTCGGCCGCGACCGCCAGAGCGACGCGGTGCAGGGCATCGTGCTCATGCGCCGCGGCGAGAACCCGAGCGAGGTGCTCGCGCGCGTGCGCGCGCAGGTGGCCGCGATCGATCGCCGGCTGGGCCCCGAGGGCGCGAAGATCGAGGTGTTCTACGACCGCACCGAGCTGGTCGACGTCACGCTCGAGACGGTGGGCCGAAACCTGCTCGAGGGGGCGCTCCTCGTCACCCTCGTCCTCTACGCCTTCCTGCTCGACCTGCGCGCCGCCCTCGTGGTCGCGACGCTCATCCCGCTGTCGCTCCTGGCGTCGTTCGTCTACCTCAAGCTGCGTGGCATGTCGGCGAACCTCCTGTCGATGGGCGCCGTCGACTTCGGCGTCATCGTCGACGGAGGCGTCGTCATCATCGAGACCATCGTCCAGCGCCTGTCGCACCCGCCCGAAGCCGACGAGGACCAGAGCGTCTCGGGCCGCATCCAGGCCGCGACGCGCTCGGTCGTGCGGCCCACCGTGTTCGCGCTGCTCATCATCATCGCAGCGTACCTGCCGATCTTCCTGCTCGAGCGCGTCGAGGGCCGCATCTTCTCGCCGATGGCCAACACCGTCGTCGCGGCACTGGTCGGCGCCCTCGCCTTCTCGGTGACGCTCATCCCGGCGCTGGCCTCGCTGGCCTATCGCCGCACCATCAAGCACCGGGAATCGCCTGTCCTGCGACTGGCCGATCACCTCTACGCGCCCACCCTGCGCTTCGCGCTGCGGCGTCCGCTCGCCGTGCTCGCGCTCGCGACCGCCAGCCTCGGCGTCGCCACCTGGATGCTGCCGCGCCTCGGCAGCGAGTTCCTCCCCGAGCTCAACGAGGGCGGCCTTTACCTCACCCTGACGTTGCCGTCGAACGTCTCGCTCACCGAGGGCCGGAGGCTCGCGCCCGACCTGGTCGAGCGCCTGCGCGCGCGCCCCGCCGCGGCCGCCGTGATCTCGCAGCTCGGCCGGCCCGAGGACGGCACCGATCCCAAGCTGGCCAACAACCTCGAGGTCTTCGTCAAGCTCAAGCCGCCGACGAGGTGGCCGAGGGGCATGCAGACCGTGCAGGACGTCATCGACGACTTCACGGCAGCGACCTCCGGCATCCCGGGCGTGGAGATCAACTTCTCGCAGCCGATCCGCGACAACGTCAACGAGAGCATCGCGGGGCAGCAGGGCCAGGTGGCCGTCAAGCTGTTCGCCGACGACCTCGGCCAGCTCCAGCAACAGGCCGACAAGGTCAAGCGCATCATCCAGGGCGTGCCGGGCGTGGCCGACCTCGGCATCGTCAAGAGTGGCGAGGTGCCGAGCATCAGCGTGCACCCGGATCGCACCGCGCTCGCGCGGCATGGCCTCGGCCTCTCGGACTTCCAGCACGCCTTCGAGGGGGCGCTCGGCGGCCGGCCGGTCGGGGTGTTCTGGGAGGGCGAGCGCAAGTTCGACGTCGTCATCCGGCTGCCGAAGAGCGCGCGCGACGACCTCGAGAAGATCAAGAAGCTGCGCGTGGCCGTCCCCGGCGGCGCCACGGTCTCGCTCGAGGCGCTGGCCCGGGTCGAGACCGGCTTCGGGCGCGCGGCCATCAGCCGCGAAAACGGCCGCCGCTACGTCGGCATCCGCATGAACGTGCGCGGCCGCGATCTCGGCAGCTTCGTCGACCAGGCGCGCGCCGCGGTCGATGCCGAGGCGCCGCTCCCGCCTGGCATGACGCTCGAGTGGGGCGGCGAGTTCGAATCCAAGGAGCGCGCGATGAAGCGCCTGGTGGAGGTCGTCCCGGTCGCGCTCATCCTGACGCTCATCCTGCTCTTCCGCGCGTTCGAGAGCTTCCCGCTGGCGCTCCTGACGCTGCTTCACGTGCCGTTCGCGCTGCTCGGCGGCGTGTTCGCCCTCTACGGCGTCGGCATGCCGCTGTCGGTCGCGGCCGCCGTCGGCTTCATCGCCCTCATCGGCCAGGCCTCGCTCAACGGCGTCCTCGTGCTCTCGGCGGTCGCCGAGCACGAGCGCGCCGGGAAACCGGTCGAGCAGGCCATCGTCGCCGGCTGCCGCGACCGGCTGCGGCCGGTCCTCATGACCGCGGCGCTCGCGGCCCTCGGCCTCGTGCCCGCCGCCACCAGCCACGCGATGGGCGCCGAGACGCAGCGCCCGATCGCCGTCGTCATCGTGGCCGGCACCCTGTCGGCCTGCCTGCTCACGCTGGTCGTCCTGCCCGCCACCTACAGCCTCTTCGCTCGCATCCGCGACCGCCTGAACCCGCCCGTCGCCCACGGAAACCTCCGCGACGCCTGAGACGACCCACCCGAGGCGCCAGCTCAACACGCGCGACCGCCCTCGACAGGGCGATCGACGAGCAGCACGTAGTTGCTGCCATCCTCCGTCCCCGCGCGAATCTTCTTGCCGTTGAGAGCATTTTCGGCCGACGAGCACTGGTGCCGCCGTCGCGTCCTGTACTCGCGCCCCAGGGCCGGAGCTCGCCGGGCGCGGATCGGGGAAGGCCTCATCGCAAAGACATCCGCTGATGCGCATATGCGTGGATGTGACACTCTCGGTGCAGTCCCACGCCATCCGAGCGAGCCGCGTGATGCGTGTGCGCGCTGGCCGTCGTCCACCAGACCCACCGACATGGGCCTGACCCTCAACTTACGCACTCGGACCCGGCGCCCTCCGTGACCGGGAGCCGGCCACGGGAGACCGCGGTGGTAGGATTGGCGGGCGCATCAGCTGATGTTGCGCAAGGGGGGAACATGGTGAGAAGCGGCTTGTTGTTTTTGGGCTTGCTGCTGTTCGCGGGCTGCGGGGATGACAAGAGCGGCGGCACCAGTGGCGCGGGCTCTGGTGGAGCGGGCGCCGGCGCGTCGGCTGGCACCGGAGGATCGGCCGGGGGCATGGGCGGGAGCGGCGGAAGCGCCGGAAGCGCCGGTAGTGCAGGGGTCACCGACTGCGCAATGGCGACGGGCGCGTGCTTCGTCGCCACGGTGGACGGCGTGGCCGGCGATTTCTCGATGGGCGTGGGAGTCGACTCGAGCAACGGGCTTCACGACGCCATCAATGGACGGGGCGCCCTCGGCGCGCTCAGGGTGGCGATCAAGATGGGCAAGCTGGACTGCACGGGGGGCGCCATGACCCTGACCACGAGCGGCGGCGCGCCCCTGCAGTACACCTCGTCCGTCGGTGGCGGGTCGTGCACCATTGCCGTCACGGGTAGCGACCCCCTCGCCGGAACCTTCTCGGGAACGCTGGCCAACGTCGGCAGCGCTCCGCCCGCCGTGATCACGAAGGGTAGCTTCCGGGTCCCCCGCACAGGGACAGGTGGCGCGGGTGGCGCAGGCGCAGGCGGCGCGGGCGCGGGTGGCGCGGGCGCAGGCGGCGCAGGCGGCGCGGGCGCAGGCGGCTCCGGAGTCACGTCGAGGATCTCGCTGCGCGGCACAGGCTTCGATAGCTTGAATGGCAAGAGCGTCGCCGTTGGCGTGGTCGCAGGGAACATGACCACACGGCTCCAGAAGATGTCCGTGACGATCGCCGCGGGCGAGTTCCGCGCCACGTTCACGGTCGCGGCGATGACGCCCTACTACCTCGTCTACTCCATCGACGACAATGGCAACGGCATGTGCGACGCCGCGCTGCCGGCCGAAGCAGCCTACGGCGTCGAGGCGGCCTCACCTGCCATGGGCTCCACGCGCAACCTGGGCGTGCAACCCGATCGGCTCGGGACTCCGACGCCTACCGCCTGCGCGCTCCTGAACGGACCCTGACGCACGCCCACGAAATGGATGCGATGAGTTGTACGCGGGGCGCTCGTAGCCGCAGCTCGGGCACACGTCGAGGTGGCCGCCGAGCGCAGCGCTCGATGTCGCGGAGTGCCTTCGCCTGCACGGGCGAGAGCGTGCCGGGTCCGGTACGCCTCGCCGTGCACGCGCGCGATGTCCGCGATCTCGAAGCGCGTCCGGCCCTGCGGCGCCGCCGCAAAGCACGCAGCCATCGCTGCCGCCCCGCTACCCGAGCACGTCACCTCGCTCGGTGCCGAGCGCGTCCGCGGGGCTCGTGGTCCGGCGGATGAACGCCACGCTGACTGAACTGTAGTTTATATCTACTGAGAACCCGTTGATTTGTCAGCATCTACCCATGGGGCATCATGCCCCATGGGGTACGCTGCCCCGCGGGGGTTGCCGTGCTGGATGGAATCGTCGAGTTCTCGCTCAAGAACCGCGCCGGCGTGGTCTTCCTGACCGCCGTGCTCGCCGCGTGGGGCTGGGTGTCGTTCCGGGGCCTGACCATCGAGGCCTTCCCCGACCCGACGGACACCCAGGTCAACGTCATCACCATCTTCAACGGCCAGCCTTCCGAGGAGGTCGAGCGGCAGATCGGGCTTCCGCTCGAGCGGGCGCTCAACGGCACCCCCGGCCTTTCACGCCTGCGCAACCTGTCGCTGTTCGGCCTGTCGTTCGTCACGCTCACCTTCCGCGACGGCACCGACGCGCTGTTCGCGAGGGCGCAGGTGCTCGAGCGCCTGCGCACCGCGGAGCTGCCCGAGGGCGTCACCGCCGAGCTCGGGCCGCTCGCCACGCCCATCGGCGAGATCTACCGCTACACGCTGCGCGGCGCGGAGGGCGACCCCATGCGCCTGCGCACGCTGCAGGACTGGGTGGTGCGCCCGCTGCTGCTGCGCGTCGAGGGCGTGGCCGACGTCGTCAGCTACGGGGGCCTGCAGCGCGAGATCCACGTGCAGCCGCGGCCGACCTCGCTGGCCTCGCATGGCCTGACGCTCTCCGACCTCGAGGACGGCATCAAGGGCGGCTCGATGAATGCCTCTGGCGGCGTGCTCGAGCGCGGCCCCGAGCAGCTCGTCATCCGCTCCGAGGGTCTGTTCAAGACGCTCGACGACCTGCGCCACGTGCGCGTGGCCACGCGCGAGGGCACGCCGGTCTTCCTGCGCGACGTCGCCGACGTCACCGAGGGCTGGGCGCCGCGCCAGGGCGTGGTCGGCCGCGACAGCGAGCCAGACGCCGTCGAGGGCATCGTGCTCATGCGCCGCGGGGAGAACCCGAGCGAGGTGCTGGCCCGCGTCCGCGCGCAGATCCACGCCATCGACCGGCGCCTGTCGCCTGACGGCGCCCGCATCGAGACCTTCTACGACCGCACCGAGCTCGTGGACGTCACGCTCGAGACGGTCGGCCGGAACCTGCTCGAGGGCGCGCTGCTCGTGACCCTCGTGCTCTATGCCTTCCTGCTCGATCTGCGCGCCGCCCTCGTGGTCGCGACGCTCATCCCGCTCTCGCTCCTGGCGTCGTTCATCTACCTCAAGCTGCGCGGCATGTCGGCGAACCTCCTGTCGATGGGGGCCGTCGACTTCGGCGTCATCGTCGATGGCGGCGTCGTCATCATCGAGGCCATCGTGCAGCGCCTGCAGCACCGCTCGACCGACCCCTTCGAGGACCAGAGCATCGGCGGCCGCATCCGGGCGGCGACGCGCTCGGTCGTGCGGCCCACCGTGTTCGCCCTGCTCATCATCATCGCCGCGTACCTGCCGATCTTCATGCTCGAGCGCGTCGAGGGCCGCATCTTCTCGCCCATGGCCAACACGGTCGTCGCCGCGCTGGTCGGCGCGCTCGTGCTCTCCATCACGCTCATCCCCGCGCTCGCCTCGCTCGCCTACCGCCGGCCGGTGCGCCACCGCGAGTCACCGGTCCTGCGCCTCGCCGGGGTCCTCTACGCGCCCGCGCTCCGCTTTGCCCTGCGGCGTCCGCTCGTGGTGCTCTCGCTCGCCACGGTGAGCCTCGGCGCCGCGCTCTGGATGCTGCCGCGCCTCGGCAGCGAGTTCCTCCCCGAGCTCAACGAGGGGGGCCTCTACCTCACGTTCACGCTGCCGTCCAACGTCTCCCTGTCCGAGGGCCGAAAGCTCGCGCCCGCGCTCACCGCCGCCATCCGCGCGCGTCCGACCGTCGACGGGGTGCTCTCGCAGCTCGGCCGCCCCGAGGACGGCACCGACGCCACGCTGACCTCGAACCTCGAGCTCTTCGTCAAGCTCAAGCCGCCCGAGAAGTGGCCACCCGACCAGCGCCAGCTCGGCGACGTGATCGACGACCTCGCGGCCTCGATCAAGGGCCTGCCGGGCGTCGAGGTGAACTTCTCGCAGCCCATCCGCGACAACGTCAACGAGAGCGTCTCGGGGCAGTTCGGGCAGATCGCCGTCAAGCTGTTCGGCGACGACCTGGTGCAGCTCCAGCAGCAAGCGGAGCACATCAAGAAGGCCATCCAGAAGGTGCCGGGCGTGGCCGACCTCGGCATCGTCAAGAGCGGCGAGGTCCCGAGCATCAGCGTGCACCCGGACCGCACGGCGCTCGCGCGGCATGGGCTGGCGCTCTCCGACTTCCAGCACGCGTTCGAGAGCGCGCTCGGCGGCCGCCCGGTCGGCGTATTCTGGGACGGCGAGCGCAAGTTCGACGTCGTCATCCGGCTGCCGAAGAGCGCGCGCGACGACCTCGAGAAGATCAAGAAGCTGCGCGTGGCCGTCCCCGGCGGCGCCACGGTCTCGCTCGAGGCGCTGGCCCGGGTCGAGACCGGCTTCGGGCGCGCGTCTATCAACCGCGAGAACGGCCGCCGCTACATCGGCATCCGCATGAACGTGCGCGGCCGTGACCTCGGCAGCTTCGTCGAGGAGGCGCGCGAGCGGGTGGAGAAGGAGGCGCCGCTCCAGCCCAGCATGACCCTCGAATGGGGCGGCGAGTTCGAGTCCAAGGAGCGCGCGATGAAGCGCCTCGCCGAGGTGGTCCCGGTGGCGCTGCTGCTCACCCTCATCCTGCTGTTCCGGGCGTTCGAGAGCTTTCCGCTCGCCCTCTTGACGCTCCTTCACGTGCCGTTTGCGCTGCTCGGCGGGGTGTTCGCGCTCTACGGAGTCGGCATGCCCCTGTCGGTCGCGGCCGCGGTCGGCTTCATCGCGCTCATCGGGCAGGCGTCGCTCAACGGCGTCCTCGTGCTCTCTGCCGTCGCCGAGCACGAGAAGGCCGGCGTGCCGGTCGAGCAGGCCATCGTCGCCGGCTGTGGCGACCGGCTGCGACCGGTGCTCATGACCGCGGCGCTGGCCGCCCTGGGCCTGGTCCCCGCGGCCACCAGCCGCGCCATGGGCGCCGAGACCCAGCGGCCGATCGCGATCGTCATCGTGGCCGGCACCATCTCCGCATGCCTGCTGACGCTCATCGTCCTGCCCGCCACGTATCGCCTCTACGCCCGGATCCGGGACCGCATGAGCCCCGCCCGCGGCTGATCACGGGATCCCCATGCCCACTCGTGCGTCGCACCCGCGGATGATCACCCTGCGCGTCCTCCTGCTCCTCGTCCTTTCGCTGCTTTCCCTGCCCTCGGGCGCCGCCACGCCCCGCGCGTGGGTCGATCTCGAGGCGCGCACCATCGTAAAGGACGGGCCCCCGAAGGGCGCCTACGTGGCCGGCTCGCTCGATCGCGAAGGCCATTTCGTGCCCGACCCTGGCGCCGTGGTGGAACGCCTCGAGGTGAAGGCGAGAAGGGGCGACGACGCCCCCGGCTGGCTCGAGCTCGCGACCGCGACCTTTCACCGCGACGTCGAGGCCGTGCGACCGCGCGCGCCCTACGTCAAGGGCTTCCAGCGCAAGGACGGCCGCTTCCACGCGACCGACGCCAAGATCCAGCGGTGAAGGCCGAGGTCGGTGCAGCCTCAAGATGGGTGTTCCGCCCTGACCCAGCGGGCGCCTGGCGGCTAGCACCCTCAGGCAGTTGCCTCCAACGGGTGGCCGCCCGGTCTCGCGATCCCGGAGGGTTGGCGCGTGCCTCCACCTGGAACAGGCCTTGCTGCGTGCATCCACAGGAGGGGAGATGCGACCGCAGGCCTGGACGATGCTGGTGCTCGTGTGCACGACGGAGGCATGCGGATCCGAAGAACCACAGCGGCACGCTCCTGTTGGCTCCTCGAGGGCCGCAGTGGAA
>JAHFDS010000712.1 GCA_023248855.1 Myxococcales bacterium | reverse complement strand
TCATGCTGCACTACAACTTCCCGCCGTTCTCGACGGGTGAGACCAAGCCGCTGCGCGGCCCGTCGCGCCGCGAGATCGGGCACGGCAAGCTGGCCGAGCGCGTGCTCGCTCCGGTCTTGCCGCCCGCCTCGACCTTCCCCTACACGATCCGCATCGTCTCCGAGATCCTCGAGTCGAACGGCAGCTCGTCGATGGCGAGCGTGTGCGGCGGCACGATGTCGCTCATGGACGCGGGCGTGCCGATCTCGGCGCCGGTCGCGGGCATCGCGATGGGCCTCATCAAGGACGGCGATCGCGCCGCGGTGCTGTCCGACATCCTCGGCGACGAGGACCACCTCGGCGACATGGACTTCAAGGTGTGCGGCACCGCCAAGGGCGTGACCGCCATCCAGATGGACATCAAGATCAAGGGCCTGTCGCGGGAGCTCATGGAGAAAGCGCTCCTGCAGGCGCGCGACGGACGCCTGCACATCCTCGACAAGATGGCCGAGGCGATCGCGGCGCCGCGCGAGAACCTGTCGCCCCACGCCCCGCGCATCGTGACGTTGAAGGTCAAGCCCGACCGCATCCGCGACATCATCGGACCCGGAGGCAAGACGATCCGCGCGATCATCGAGCAGACCGGCGTGTCGATCGACGTCGAGGACGACGGCACGGTCAACATCGCCTCGAGCGACGAGGCCGCGCAGAAGCGCGCCATCGAGATCATCAAGAGCCTCACCGTCGAGCCCGAGGTGGGCGAGTTCTACCAGGGCATCGTCCGCCGCATCGTCGAGTTCGGCGCGTTCGTGGAGATCCTGCCGGGCACCGACGGCCTCATCCACATCAGCGAGCTCGACGACAAGCGCGTCAACAAGGTCGAGGACATCCTGAAGGAGGGCCAGGAGGTCCTCGTCAAGGTGATCAACATCGACAAGCAGGGCAAGATCCGGCTGTCGCGCAAGGCGGCCCTCGGCGAGAAGCCCGACAGCGTCCACAAGCTGCAATCCGTCTGATCCTTCGGGTCCAACCTGAGCCTGGTCCTCCAAGTCCGAAAGCTCCACCCTGCCGCGGCCCTGCCTCGCTACATGAGCGCAGCGGCCGCGGGCATGGATCTCTGCGCCTGCCTCGACGCGCCCGTCGTGATCGCGCCCGGCGCGCGCGCTCTTTTGCCCACCGGGCTCGCGATCGCGCTGCCGGACGGCCACGAGGGCCAGGTGCGGCCGCGCTCGGGCCTGGCCGCCAAGCATGGTGTCACCGTGCTCAATAGCCCGGGAACCATCGATGCGGACTACCGCGGAGAGGTCAAGGTCATCCTCGTCAACCACGGAGCCGAGCCGTTCACGGTCGAGCACGCAGAGCGCATCGCCCAGCTCGTGGTGGCACCGGTCGCCCGCGTGACCCTCGCCGAGGTCGCGTCGCTCGACGACACCCCCCGCGGCCGCGGCGGCTTCGGCCACACCGGCCGGTAGCCACTCTCTCGCCTGCCGCCTGTTTCTCCCTACCCCAACGGCCGCGGCACGAGTACATTCTCGGGATCGGGGTCAGGCCCCCACGAGTTGCCAAGATGATCTGCTCGCGCTGCGGAGCTGCCCATGCGGGTGACGCCGTTCGTTGTCCGGGTTGTGGTGCGAGCGTCGCCAAGGGAGACGCGAAGGAAAGAGCGATGGTGAGCACGAGCGCGGCGCACAGCGGTCCCTTTTCGCCCGGGCATCTCGTGCGTGGGCGCTACGAGGTGCGCGCCCCGCTCGGCAGCGGGCCGATCGGCCACGTCTACCGCGCGTTCGATCGCGACATCGAGGTCGAGGTCGCGCTCAAGGTGATCGACCCGGGTCGCCTGCCCGATGAGCAGCAAAAGGGGCGATTTCTCCGCGAGGCCGCGCGCGCCAAGCTGCTCCTGCATCCCAACGTCGTGCGCTTCTTCGAGGCCGATCGCGACGGTGCCCACTGCTTCGTCACCACCCAGCTCGTCGAGGGCGTGTCGCTGCGCAAGCTGGTGGCGGACCGCGCCGGCGCCGCCGGTGGACCGCGCTTCTCGCTGGCCGAGCTCGTGCCGTTCGCGACACAGCTCGGCGCGGCGCTGGCGCAGGCCGACAAGCTGCGCTTCGTCATCGGCTCGCTGCGGCCGGAGAACGTGCTCTTGCTACCGGATGTCCTCAAGATCACCGATGCGTCTCTCATGCGCGCGGTCGGCGAAGAAGCCTACGCGCGCGCGGTCTCGGATGCCGGGCGAGGCTTCTATCTGGCGCCGGAGCTGCGCGGTCGCCGGACCACGTCGGCCGACGGGCGGGCAGACGTCTACGCCTTCGCCGTGATCGTGCACGAGCTGCTCGCAGGCGTGGAGTTCCGCGGGGAGCGGGTGCTCCTGCACCGTACCTACTCCGACCTGCCGGCTCCGCTCGACGAGGTGCTCGGCCGCGCGATGTCGGACGATCCTGCAGGCAGACCCGCCACGGCCGAGGAGCTGGCGACCGATCTGGTGAGCATCGCCAAGACCGGCAAGGCCTCGGGGCGCTCGTCGAAGCCCCCGCTGGCGAGGCCTGGCAGCGGCGCTCCCGCGGGCACGGCCGCACCCGCCGCCTCGCGCATCCCGCCTCCTGCACGACCGGCGTCGTCGCCGGCGACGCCCGCCGC
>JAHFDS010000295.1 GCA_023248855.1 Myxococcales bacterium | reverse complement strand
TCGACAGCCCGGTGCGCCGGGACCGCAAGAGGCGCCCGAGCACGAACGCCGCCAGCGCCAGGGCCGCGACCGCGAGGAGCACGAGCTGCGCGCGCGGGGACAACTAGTGCCTCGCCGCAGTGGTTCTCATTGCTTGGTCACGGGAATTTCGGCGACTTGAACCCATCATCTTCACTGCGGCGAGGTACCAGTGCTGCCCGCCTGCCAGCTGGCCGCGGCACGCGACGGCCACCAAGCTGCGAGGTCTCATGCCGCTTCGCCGCGGCCGAGCCGGTAACCGACGCCGCGCACGGTTTCGACCAGGTTCGGGTCGACCCCCGCATCGGAGAGCTTCTTGCGCAGCGTCTTGACGTGCGTGTCGATGGTGCGGTCGGTGACCACGTAGCCATCGCCGAAGATGCGCTCGATGAGGACCGCGCGCGTCAGCACGCGCCCCTCGGTCTCGAGCAGGCTCGCCAGGAGCTCGAACTCGGTGCGCGTGAGCTCGAGCTCCTGGCCATTGGCCACCGCCCGGCGCGTTTCGCGGTCCACCTCCACCTCGCTCGCGGCGAGCACGGCGTGTGCCTCGGGCGGCGCCTCGGTCCGCCGCAACACCGCGCGCACGCGGGCGACGACCTCCCGCGGCGAAAAGGGCTTGGTCACGTAGTCGTCGGCGCCCATCTCGAGGCCCGACACGCGGTCGAGCTCGTCGTCGCGCGAAGACAGGATGATGACCGGGATCCGCCTCCCGCGCCGGCTCTCCGCCAGGAGCTCGAAGCCTGAGCCATCCGGCAGCATGAGGTCCAGCACCACGAGGTCGGCCGTCGGCAGCTCTGCCCGCGCCTTGCTCAGCGTCGGAGCCCGCACGGTCTCGAAGCCGTCGCGCTCGAGCGCGAACTCGACCGACTCGGCGATCGCGGCCTCGTCCTCGACGATCAGGATCCGCTTGGCCATCCGGTCACTCCGAAGAGAACCACAGCATGCCCGCGCATCATGGCACCAATCCCGTGGCGCCTTGGGCGCTCGTGCCTATCCGCCCTGGGCGCGTGCGTCCTGGGTCTGCTCTGGCGTCTTGCCGTAGCGACGCTGGCGGCCTCGGTAGTCATCCAGCGCGCGATCCAGCTCGTCCACCGTGAACGCCGGCCACAGAAGCTCGGAGAACCACAGCTCCGCGTACGCCGCCTCGAGCAGCAGAAAATCCGACAGTCGCCGCTCGCCGCCGGTGCGGATCACCAGATCAGGATCTGGCAGCGCGCTCGTCGCCAGCTCCGCGCGCACCGCGGCTTCGTCGATCTCCTCGGGCAGGATCATGCCCGCGCGGCACTGTGCCGCCAGCGCTCGCGCCGCCTCGGCCACGTCCCGCCGCGCCGCATACGCGATCGCGAGCTGCAGGGTCATCTTGGCGGGTCGCGCCGCCGTCTCCTCGATGAGGCGCTCGAGCGGCCGCCGGGCGAACGTGGGCACGAGGTCGAGGTCGCCGATGGCGCGCACCCGCACGCCGCGCTCGAGGAGCTCGGCGCGGCACTCGCCCACGAACCACTCGAGCAATCGCATGATCGCCGTGACCTCGCCGACCGGCCGCTGAAAGTTCGCGCGCGACCAGGTGTAGAGCGTCAGCGCCTCGATGCCGCGGTCGCCGCACGCGCGCACCATCTCCCGCGCGACCTCGACCCCGCGCCGGTGGCCTTCCGTGCGCCCGAGCCCCCGGCCCGACGCCCAGCGGCCGTTGCCGTCCATGATGATGGCGAGATGCATGCCCGAACGATAGTCAGTTGCAGGTGGAGGCGCCCAAAAGCCCTCATGAAGATTGTGTGAGCAGACCCAAGCGCCCGATTTCAAAAAGCAATTCATGGTCGGACCGAATGTGGCAGGATGCGGATCATGCTCGACGTCTCACGCTACGATCGCGTGATCGGCCGCCCCGGCCAGCGCGGCCTCTACGAGAGCCACTACCTCAAGGCCAACGCGCCTGGTCACGGCGGGGCCCTGTGGCTCAAGTACTGTCTCCTGCTGCCGACCGCAGAGCTGCCGCCGGTGGCCGAGCTCTGGGCCGTGGTCTGGGAAGGCCCCGGCCAGCAGCCGCTCGTCGTCAAGCAGAGCCACCCCCTCGAGGGTTTTCGCTTCGGCGAGGGCGCGCTCGCGTTCGACGGTGCCGGCGTGCACCTCGACCCGGCCCACGCCACCGGTAGCCTGACCTCCGCCGATCACTCCATCGCCTGGGACCTCACCCTCGGCTGCCCCGAGCCTGCGCTCGCGCACTACCACCACGCGCGTCTGTACGACGGGGGTTTTCCGAAGAAGAAGATCCTCACGCCCTCGCCGCGACTGTCCATGAGCGGCTGGCTGGAGGTCGACGGCCGAAGGCTGGACGTCGAAGGCTGGACGGGCCTACGCGGCCACAACTGGGGCCGCGAGCACGCCTACGCCTATGCGTACGGGAGCTGCAACCGCTGGGACGACCCGACCGAGGACCTCGTGCTGGACGGCTTCACGGCACGCATTCGCCTAGGCAGGCGCCTGCTCTCCCCGTGGCTGTCGGCCGCGGTCGGCCGCCGGGGCGGCACCGAGCTCGAATGGAACCGACCGCTCGGCTGGCTCGCGCGCGGATCGAGCGTCGACTTCCCGCGCTGGCGGCTGCGCCTGGTACAAGGCGTCGCGCGCCTCGACGCCAGCTGGGAGGCCACGCCCGCCGACCTCGCGGGGCTGCGCTACTTCCACCCCGACGGCCGGCTGTCCTATTGCTACAACACGAAGTACGCGCGCCTCGACGTGCAGCTCACCGCGCCCGACGGCCGCCAGAGTCGCCACGCCTCCCGCGCCGCCGAGCTCGAGTTCCTCTTCCCCGACCCCCTCCCCGGCATCCCCCTGCACGGCAACCTCGGCTTCCCGCGCTGACAACACCCGGCTCGGTTCAGCGGCGGCGGCGATGCGCGAGCGCGACCAACACCAGCAGCCCGCCGACCCCCACTTCCCCGCGGCTTCCGGCCGCGCACCCCTTGGGCGAGGTCACCGTCGAGCCGCCATCGTTCCTGCGCACCACGGTGCCCCCGTCGCCGCTCGGCGGCTCAGGCATCTGCCGTGCATCTGGGGGGCTCATCGTGGAGCCCTCGCCGCAGCGTGGCCCCGCGACCGGGGTCGCTCCCTCCGAGAACAGCTGCATCGACAGCCCCGGATACAGCGGCGTGCACACGTCCGTGGTCGGCGTTTGCGCGGGACACTCGAGGGGCCCGAACAGGTTCTCGAACCGAAAGAGTGGCTTCCAGCTGCCGAGGTCCGTGGACAGGAACGCCGCGGCACCCTCGGTGAAGGGGTTCGCGCAGCCGTAGAGCGTGACCGAACGTGCCGCGCCCTGGCCGAAGGTGGCCTGCGACAGGCAGTGCAACCGCGGCGCGCCCAGGACCGCCTGGAACGAGGCGCCGTGATCGGTCGACTTCAGCAGGCCCTTGTTGGTGGCCAAGAGAACCAGGTCGTCCACCAGCAGCCCCGCCAGGATCTGCGACACATCCGGCAGCGTGATGCGACGCCAGTTCGTGCCGCCGTCCTCGGTCAACCAGAGCTGCGCGCCGGTCGCGTCACGCCCGCGCAGGAACACGCGGTTCGGATCGCTCGCGGCCACGCCGAGCAGAGACACGTCGTAGAGCGTCCACATGGTCTGCGGCAGCTCGAGGGTCTCGAACTGCAGGACCCCCGTCAGGTCGCGACCGGTCGAGCGGTGGAAAGTGGGACGCATCGTGTTCAGGTTGGCGTCGTAGCCGACCACGTAGAGCTGCGTGGGGTTCGACGGCGCCACCGCGATGGACTTGAAAAAGAGCGTGTCGGAGCACAACCCTGACGCGGAGAACGTCTGGCCGTCGTCCCGAGACTCGTAGACGCAGTTGCGCCGTGAGGCGCTCGACGTGGCGGCCCACAGGCGTTCGCTGGCGGCGCCGCTGGCGTCCTTTTCGACTGTGCGCCGGAGGTCGTCGACGAACACCTCGCCCAGCGAGCCGAGGCGCGACCACGTGCAGCCCTCGTCGGTCGTCGCCACCACCCCCGAGAAAGTGGTCGCGAAGATCGTGCGCGAGCTCCCCGAGAAGACGAAGCTCGGATCCCACACGCCCGAGTAGCCGACGGCCTGCTCGCACGTCCATCGCCACGTTGAGCCGCAGGTCTTCGAGACCAGAGGCCCGAACGTGCCACCGATGGCCAGGCGCGACGGATCGCGCGGGTCCACGGCGACGCTGTTGACGGCGGGTGGCCGGCCGTTCGCGCGCGCGCGCGCCGGAGTCAGGGAAAGGAGCACGGCAAGGAGGAGTGGATGGTACTGCAGGCGCACGTGAACCTTCCGGTCGGGCGCCCCGGGAAATCCTGGAGACGTCAGCGCACCCGACAAGCCCTCAAGCTACCATGCGCCGCAGCGAGCCACCGCCACGGGCGTGGTCAGGGTCACGTTCGACCACCGCATCGCCGCCCGCGCGCTTGGCGGCGTACGCCGCGCCGTCGGCGGTCTCGAGCAGGCACGCCGCGTCCACCCATCGCTCGAGCGTGTTCTTGGCGACGCCGATCGACAGCGTGACCGCGCCCCCGTCGGGCAGCCGCACCACGCTGGCGGCTTGCCGGATGCGCTCCGCGACGCCGCGCGCGCCGTCCGCGCCGTGCTCGTCGAGCAGGAGCACACACAGCTCGTCTCCACCCAGCCGGCACACCACATCCCCGCGGCGGACGGCGCCCTCGATCGCACGCCCGAGCGCGCGCAGGACGTCGTCCCCCACCGGGTGACCGAAGCGATCGTTGACGTGCTTGAAGCGATCGACGTCGATCACGACGATGGCGTGCGGACGGCGCTCGCGACGGCGCGCGCGTTGCTCCCTGGCGAGCGCGTCCTCGAACAAGCGCCGGGTGCCGAGGCCGGTCAGGCAGTCGGTCATCGCCAGCTGGACCATGTGGCGATGCGCGAGCGCGTTCGCGAGGGCGCGCGCGGCGATCGGCAGGGCCTGGTCGAGCGCAGCCACGATCTCGGCACGGTCACCGAGCGCGGGCAGCTCGAGCAGCCCCATGGGCCGCTCGCCGAGCGTGAGGGGTACGGCGGTACGGAGCCGCCGCGGGGCGTCCCTTCCGCTCGCGATCTCGAGCGGGCCGCTCTCGGTGTGCAGGACGGCGCGCACCCAGGGCAGACCCAGCGCCGCCCGGACGACCACCACGAGCCGCGAGAGCATCTCTTCTGGCTCGAGCGTCTCGAGCAGCGCCGTCGCGACCTCGAGGGCGAGCGCCTGGGCATCTTGTGGGCGTGGAGGCCTCGGATTCGGGATCTGCGTTCGAGTCGTCACCAGGACCTCCCCCGGCGTCTGGAGAGCGCTCGAGGCGCATCCGCACAGCTCGCCGCAGTCACCGTAGGGCAAGAGCTGTGCTATGCGCAAGTTCCTGAGATCGCACATGTAGGGGCAGGTCCCCCACGACCTGAGCGTCAGGATCTGGTGCAGCTTCGGCAGCCACCGGGCAGGGTCGTGGATGCGCGGGTGGCAACCTCTCTCACCCTGTCGTCGAACGCCGTGCCAAGCTCGCGCCGCCATGCGCCTGACCTTTTTCTCCAAGCTGCTCATCACGGTCATCGTCCTCGGCGCGATCGGCGCTGGCCTCTGGTCCAAGCGAGAGGCCGTGCGTGGGATCTTCGGCCCCGGCGCAGGCGGTGCCACGGGCGCGGCCGGAAGCGGAGGCAGCGCGGGGCCGAGCGCCCCGACCCCGAAGGGTCCGCACATCGTCGTGGGCGTCAACGACTTCGGGGGGGCCTACCCGGGGCTCGTGGCCAACGACGGCACCCGGGCGGGCCCGGGCTCGTGCTTCGCCAAGGCCGGCCTCGACGTGGAGATTGCGCTCATCCGCGGCTCCAAGGAACGCCTCGAGGCGTTCGATGCGGGCCAAGTCGACATCATGCTGCTGACGCTCGACTACGTCGCGAACCTCTACGCCGACTACCACAAGAAGGGGGTCGAGCTGCAGGCGTTCTTCTTCGTCGACTGGAGTCGCGGGAACCTCGGGATCGTCGCCAAACCCCAGATCCACACGCTCGAGGCGCTGGCCAAGGCGCGCATCGCGACGACGCGCAACACGCCCACGCACTACTTCCTGCTCACACTCGCCGATCGCACGAACCTCGGGGCCAAGGACCTCGAGACGCTCAAGTCGAACCTCGTCTTCGCCAAGAAGACGCCGCTCGCTGGCGAGATGTTCCAGCGCGGGGAGGTCGACGCGGTCGCGATCTGGGAGCCGCACCTCTCACAAGCCGCGCAAAAAGGCGGCGGAAAGCTGCTCGTGTCGACCGCCACGGCGACGAACCTCGTGGCCGACGTGCTGTTCGCGAGGAAGCAGTTCCTGGATCAGCGCGCCGACGCCATGCCGGCGTTCCTGCGCTGCTGGCTCGAGGGCGCGCAGAAGATCCATCAGGCTCCGGCCGCGACGGTGCCGCTCATCGCGCAGGCGTTCGCGCAGTCGCAGGAGGAGACCACGAGGCTCCTCGGCAAGATCAAGCTCGGTTCGTTCGCGGACAACCGCGCGTTCTTCGGGCTCGAGACCGAGGCGTCGCCGGCGGCGCAGCTGCTCGCCGAGGCCGCGCAGATCTGGAAGCGCGAGGGCGTGATCGCCGAGCTGCCCGATGGTAAGGCGGTCTTCCGCACGAAGTTCCTCGAGCAACTCTCGCCGGAGTTCAAGGACGAGCGCGTCGTGGAGGATTTCCGTTTTCAACCCACCAAGGCCTCGGGAGGCGCGCTGTTCACGAAGAGCATGTCGATCTACTTCGCGACCGGCTCGGCCGAGCTCGACGCCAACGCCCGGCGCATCATCGACCAGTTCGCGGCCCAGACGGTGGGCGTCTTCCAGAACGCGTACGTGCGGGTCGAGGGCAACACCGACAACGTGGGCGGCCGTCCCAAGAACCAGTCGCTGTCGAAGGAGCGCGCGCAAGCCGTGGTCTCCTACCTCACGAGCAAGCATCGCTTCGTCGCCGATCGCTTCGTCGCCGTGGGCAACGGCCCGGACCGGCCGGTCTCCGACAACAAGACTCCGCAGGGCCGCGAGCTCAATCGCCGCACCGACTTCCGCATCGTCCCGAACTGGTGACGATCGAACGGCTCGGGCGGCTGTCGCCTGTTCCGCCCGTGATGGGCGATACTGCCGCCACCATGCTGCGTACCGTCGGCTGCTCCCTGGCTTCGCTCGCGATCGCGTCCTTGGCGCTGGCCCAGTCCGCACGGGAGCCGATCCCGCTCGAGCGAGCGGCGCGACCCACTGCCAAGGGCAGCAAGCTCCAAAAGGGCAAGCGCGGAGCGAAGTCCGACGCCGGCCGGCCGAAGCTGGTCGTGCTGCTCGTCATCGATCAGTTCCGCCTCGACTACCTCGAGCGCTTCGCCCGAGACTTCGGCGAGGGCGGCTTTCGGCGCATGCTCCGCGACGGAGCCGTGTTCGAGGGGCGTTACGGCCAGCAGAACACGTACACCGGGCCGGGCCACGCCCTCCTCGCGTCGGGCAGCTACGCGTACATGAACGGCATCATGCAGAACAAGTGGTGGAACCGCACCACCGGCCAGAGCGAATCGATGCTGTTCGATCCGAAGGCCGTGCTCCACGACGGCTCGCACGCGGCCGAGGACGAGACCTCGCCGCGGAACTTCCAGGGTTCCACCGTGGGCGACGAGCTCCTGCTCGCGTCGCCGCGCTCGAAGGTGGTCGCCCTCGCGCTCAAGGACCGGGGCGCGATCCTGCTCGGCGGCCGCATGGGGCAGGCCTACTTCCAGTCCGAGCAGAACGGCGACTTCATCGCGAGCACCTACTACGCGCCCGCCGTGCCGGATTGGGCACGCGCGTTCAACGCGCAGAAGCTGCCCGACCAGGCGTTCGGCAAGCTTTGGGAGCGCGCCCTGCCCGCGGACCGCTACCCCGAGCGCGACGACCACCCGAACGAGGGGGACCTCAAGGGCATGGGCCGCACCTTCCCGCACAGGCTGACGGGCAAGCTCAAGGCGCCCGGCCCGGACTTCTACAGCGTCTTCCAGCACTCTCCGTACGGGCTCGACCTGACCTTCGCGTTTGCCCGCGCGGCCCTCGACGGCGAGCAGCTTGGCCAGCGCGGCGTGACCGACCTGCTCGGCATCTCGATCACGCCGACCGACTACGTCGGCCACACATTCGGCCCGTACTCGCAGGAGGTGCACGACATCGTGGTGCGTACCGACCGTGCGCTCGAGCGCTTCCTGCGCGAGCTCGACCGTCGCTTCGGCGGCGAGGTGCTCGTGGTGCTGGCGGCCGACCATGGCGCCACGCCGGTGCCAGAATGGAGCGCGGAGCACAAGCTCGACGGTCACCGCGTCAAGAAGGCACAGCTCAAGGACGCGATCGAAAAGGCCCTCGCCGCGCGGTTCGGCGAGGGCAAATGGGTGCTCGCGCTCGAGGACCCGAGCGTCTACCTGGACTGGGCCCTCATCGACAAGAAGCGTCTCGATCACGCCGAGGTCGAGCGCACGGCCGGCGAGGCCGCCAGCACCGTCGAGGGGATCCAGGGGTACTTCACGCGCACGCAGCTCCTGCATGGGTGGCTGCCGCCGACGCCGATCGCGCGCGCGGTCGCGCGGTCGTACGTGCCGAAGCGCTCGGGCGACGTCGTGCTTCTGCAGTCGCCGTTCTCGTTCTGGGGCAAGTACGGAGAGAAGGACTGGGGGGATACCCACGGCAGCCCGTACCGCTACGACACCGACGTGCCGCTCGTGTTCCTGGGCAAGGGCGTGGTGCCCGGCCGGCGGGGCGCCGCCGAGATGGTCGATGTGGCGGCCACGCTCGCGCGGCGCCTGGGTCTTCCGATGCCCGCCGCGTGCGAAGGCGAGCCGCTGCCGATCGATCGCTAGCTAGGTTGGGAGGCGGAGCCGCGATCAGGCCGCCATGACGCCTGCCAGGTGCGGCAGCACGATCGCCAGCGGGCTCAGCGCCGGCTTGTGGTGCAGGAACAGCCCGCCGAGCGTCGCCATCACGCGGCCGAGCAGCACGAAGTCGTGCGGCACGCGCACGACGGGGTTGTCGCGCGCGAGCTCGAGCGCGCGTCGGAGCTGCGCCTCGGGGGCGAGCCCACTGTCCGCGAAGGTCCCGCCGCCACGGAAGGCGTCGAGCAGGAGCTCCGCGTACGCCCGCACGCCCTCGCCCTCGGGGTCCCGCGCGGCAAAGCCGAGCGTCTCGAGGAGCCCCCGCGTCTTGTCTGCGTCGCGGGCCACCACCGCCGCGACGATGCCGGCGTACGCTCGCCGGCGCATCGGCTCGAGCCGCGCCACGCAACCGAAGTCGAGCAGCCCAAGCTGCGGTCCCGCGGGACCCTCGAGCACCAGGAAGTTGCCCGGATGCGGATCGGCGTGAAAAACACCGTGTCGGAGCACCTGCACGACGAACGTCTCGAGCAGGATGCCGAGCACGCGATCCCGCGCCGCGGGCTCCCCGCGCTCGACCATCGTCGAGAGCGTCTCCAGGAGCCGAGCCCCGTTGAGCCTTTGCATCGTGAGCACGCGCCCCGTGGAACGCGCGCGCACCACTCGCGGCACCACCACGTCGCCGCCGCCGACCAGGCGCCCAAGCTCCTCGGCGCTGTCCGCCTCGACCCGGTAGTCGAGCTCGAGCCGCACCGCGCGCGACAGCTCCGTCACGATGGTCGGAAGGTCCATCTGCGGAAGCGCACCCTCGAGCGCCCGCGCGAGCAGCGCGAAGGCCTCGAGGTCCGCGTGCACGCTCTGCTCGACGCCCGGCACCTGCACCTTGACCACGACGCGGGCGCCGTCCTCGAGCGTGGCCGCGTGCACCTGCGCCAGTGACGCCGCCGCGATCGGCTCGGGATCAATCGACGAAAAGAGCGCCTCGACCGGTGCGCCGAGCTCTTGCTCGATGCGCGCGCGCACCGCGTCCCACGGCACCGCCGGCACGCGATCCTGCAGCCGCGACAACGACGTCACCCAGGCCGCGGGCAAGAGGTCCACGCGGCTCGAGACGAACTGGCCGAGCTTGAGGACGCCGCCGCGCAGCTCCACGCAAAGCGCATAGGCGCGCTCCGCGGCCCGCTCGTCGAGCGCCTCGCGGGCCGCCCGCGCCGCCTCGGGCGTCATCCCCGCCGTCTTGATCGCGTGGAGGCGATACTGAAGGTGCATCCACAACCCCTCGCGCACCACGTGCAGAAAGCGCGGCGCCGAGCGCCCGGCCAGGCCCGCCGCCCGGGCCATGCGGAGCGCGCGCCCGCCGGCCTCGA
>JAHFDS010000294.1 GCA_023248855.1 Myxococcales bacterium | reverse complement strand
CGACCACGTGCTCCGGCGCGACTACGGCACGTTCCAGCTCGCCGCGGGGACCGCGCCGGCCAGGCCTGGCGAGGGCCTCGTCGCCTGTGCCGCCGCCATCGGTCGCGCCTTGCTGTGGGCCGGCGCGCCCGTGGGGCTCTTCGGGCTCCTCGTGTCGCTGCGCCGGGGGCCGCGCGGGCTCGGCTGGGCGCTCGCCGCGGGCGCCCTCGGCTACTTGCTCGTGTTCACGGCGCTCGCGAACCTCTCCCTGGCCGACCCGGTCCACTTCGAGGTCGTCTCGCGCTTCTGGATCATGCCGATCGTCCTCTCGTGCGTCTGGCTCGGCGTCGGCCTCGAGGCGCTCTGCGCACGCTGGCGGGCGAGCCGGCGCGTCTTGCCGGTCGTGGCGGTCGGTCTGGTCGCCGTGCAGCTCAGGCTGTCGGCGCGCGCCGAGAGCCAGGCGGATGGACGCTTTTACACCGACGTCGGCGCGTCGACGCTGGCCTCGGCGCCCGAGGGGGCGCTCTTGCTCACGCGCGGCGACGCCTTCGTCAATGCCGTGCGCTACCAGGTCAATGTCCTCGGGCAGCGGCCGGACGTGCGCGCGTTGCCGGTCGACCTCCTGCGCTTTCCCTGGATGCGCGAGGCCGCAAGGCGCCACGCGCCGGGCGTGCGGCTCTTGGCGGCGGACGCCCCGGTGACGCTCGCCGCGCTGCTGTCCGCCGAGGGCGATCGCCCCGTGCTCGTGAGCTTCCTCTACCCGAACGAGGAGACGGGTCGCGACGCGTGGCCGCACGCTTTTTGTGAGGAGCTGGTTTCGCGAGGGCAGCCGTTCGACCTTTTCGGGTACCTCCGCCGCTCGGACGAGGGCTTCCGCCGGTTCGACCCCGCGCGGTTGCCGCGGCCCCGCGACCGCTCGTGGGAGGGACTGGCCGTCCACACCTATTGGAAGAACCTCGCGCGTCGCGCGGACGCGCTGCTCGTGTACTCGGAGCGACACGCGGATGCGGCGACGCTCCGGGCCACGGCCACGGTGCTCGAGGACGTGCGGGCGCGCCATCCATCGACCACGCCCGCGCTCGTGCGCAACCTCGGCGCGGTCTACCAGCGCCTCTTGCCCCACGATCCCGCCGTGCGACCGCGCATGGAGGCGGCGTTCCGGCGCTGGCTCGACCTCGCACCGCAGGATGACCCGCTGGTGCCCGTCGTGCGGCAGGTCCTCGGAGCCGCGCCATGACCCGCCGGCGCGCGCGTCACCGGCCGTCGGGCGGTGCGCGAGCCGCCCCGTCGCCCGTTCCTGCGCCGGATCTCGCCAGCGCGGCGGAGGTGGCGCCACGCTGGTACGTCCTGTTCTTGTGCGCCCTGGTCTTCGCGATCTACGGCCGGTGCCTCGGCCACGGCTTCCTGAGCTGGGACGACACCACGCACATCCTCGACAACCCGCTCATCGTGCCGCCGGATCTGGGCAAGCTGCCCGACCTGTGGCGAGCGCCAATCTTCAACCTCTACGTCCCGGTCGCGTACTCGGCCTGGGCCCTGCTGGCGCGCGCGTCGGTGGCGCTGCTCGGCCGCGTCTCGCCCGGCGCCTTCGTGCTTGCGAACCTCGCGCTCCACGCCGCCAATGCGGTGCTCGTGCTGTGGCTCTTGCGGCGCCTCCTCGGCAAGGGGCGTGGGGTCGCGTCGGCCGCGCTCGCCGGGGCCGCGTTGTTTGCGGCGCACCCGCTCGCCGTGCAGGCGGTCGCCTGGATCTCGGCGCTGCGTGACCTGCTCGGCACGACCGTGCTCCTCGGGGCCCTGCACGTCTGGCTCGGGGCGTTCGACGGTCGCCGCTTCGCGATCCGTCCGGCGCGCCTCGGTGTGCTCGCGGCTCTCGGCGCGCTGTCGCTCCTTTGCAAGCCGAGCGCGGTCGCGCTTCCGGCGCTCTCGTTCGTGCTCGCGCGGCTGGTGCTCGGCACGAGCACGCGCACGGCGATCGTCTCTGCGCTGCCGGCGACCGTGCTCGCGCTGCCGGCCGTGATCATCACGCGCGCGCTCCAGCCGACGGTGGAGGTGGGCGTGGACGTCGCGCTGCTGCTCCGGCCGGTCATCGCGCTCGACGCGCTCGCCTTCTACACGGGCAAGCTGCTCCTGCCGATCGGGCTCGTCGCCGACCACGGCCGGTCGCCCGCGCAGGTCCTTGGCAGCGGCCAGGCCACCTGGACCTGGCTCGTCCCGGCGGTCGCGGCCGCCCTCGCCGTGGGTCTGCGCCAGAAGCTGCCGCTCGCACCGGCCGCCGCGCTGCTGTTCGCCTTCGCGCTCGCGCCCGTGCTGGGCCTTGTGCCCTTCTCGTACCAGAGCTACTCGACCGTCGCCGACCACTACGCGTACCTGGCGCTTTTCGGCCCGGCGCTCCTGGTCGCGGCCGCCCTCGCACGCTGGCCGGCGAGGCCCCTTCGGTGGGCCGCGTGGGCGGTCGTGGCCCTGCTTTCCGCCGCCAGCCTGGTGCAGGCGGGCAGCTGGCGCGATGACCTCACCCTGTTCTCGCGGGTGCTCGTCGCGAACCCGGCGAGTTACGCGGCCGAGAACAACCTCGGGCGAGCCCTGGCCACCGCTGGCCGAGCCGACGAGGCGATGGCCTGCTACCAGCGCGCGCTCGTGCTGCGGCCAGGGGACCCGATCGCGCTCTCGAACATCGGCGAGACGCTGCTCGGGCGCGGACAGGTCGCGCTGGCCGACCAGCACTATGCGCGCGTGTTGCAGGAGCGCGTCCCCGCCGGCAACAACGGCCCGGTGTTCTCGAAGATGCGCACCAACCACGCCGCTGCTCTCTTCCAGCTCGGCCGGGTCGCCGAGGCGATGGACGAGCTCGATCGCGCCCTGGCGCTCGACCCGAAGAACCCCGACGCGCACCACAACCGGGGCGCGATCCTGCTCAACACCGGCCGGGTGCGCGAGGCCTTGCCGTCGCTCCAGCGAGCGGTCGAGCTCGCGCCGACGCGGCCACTCTTCGTCGAGAACCTCGCCAAGGCGCGTGCGGCCTTGCGGTAGGGGACGCCCTGGCTACTCGAGTCGCCACGACCCCGGCTCCGGCTACTGGAGTAGTCACGTGGCCGAACAAGAACCCCTTTGAATACCAGTACCTTGGCGAGCTTGGCCGGCTGGTCTGGAACCTGCGTACCGACGGGACGCCATGCGATACTCCCTGCGGCCACTCTCCTCCTCGACAGACCTCCATCGCTTCAAGTCCGAGTACGAAGAGAACGTGGCCAGACGGTCGTCGAACCAGCTTCGTCTGTCGTTGCCCTACGACTATCTCGCCTCTTCACGGACCATGGGTTTTTTCGATCGTGCGGGGACCCTGGTGGCAGGGTACGTCCTGCGCAGCGGCCCCGAGTTTCGTTGCCTGCGCGCCATTCCGCCCGAGGTTCGTGCGAGCTCGCAGGTCCTTCGCGACGTCTCCGTGCACGATCTCAGCGAGCTGACCTGCATCTGGCGCAATCGAGGCATCTCGCAGGCGAGCTTCGGCGCCGTCGGCTGGCCGCGCATCATCTTCGATTGCATGGTGAGCGGCCGCAAATACATCCTCGGCCTCGGCTTCGAGAACAAGGCCAATGACATGTACGGCGTCGCGGCGCCCGAGCTGCTCTACGAAGGGCGGTCGGCCGCGCCCGAAACGCAGGCGAACGTGTACATTTACCTGTACTCGAGGACCCGGCTGGCGGCGAATTTCGCGGTCAACTTCGTATCGCAAATGCCAGGCCGGATCCGATCCGGGCGGCACGAGACGGCAGCTGCCCGATGAAGCTCTCGCTCATTGCGGTGGGCTCGCGCGGCGATGTGCAGCCGTATTTGGCCCTGGGGCGCCGGCTCGTTCGCGCCGGGCTTTCCGTGCGCGTCGCCGCGCTCGATCCGTTCGCCGACGACGTCCGGGCTGCGGGGCTGACGTTCGCCTATCTGGGCGCATTTCCCGAACGCTTTCGCGCGAG
Organism: Myxococcales bacterium; assembly: GCA_023248855.1. Taxonomy (GTDB): domain Bacteria; phylum Myxococcota_A; class Polyangia; order JAHFDS01; family JAHFDS01; genus JAHFDS01. The sequence goes on along the minus strand of JAHFDS010000294.1, from coordinate 6,290 downwards.
GCGCGGGAGCGAGCGTGGTGGCAGCTCGGCGTCATTCTCGGGTGTGCCCGGTCGCGCGCTCTTCTGGGCCGTCTTTCCGACGCTCATTGCGCCCGTCGAGGAGCGATTCATTGCGGCCTGCGAAGGCGCCGACGCCGTCCTCTTCACGCGCCTGGCGCTCCCGGTGCCCCACATCGCCGAGTCGCTGAAGATCCCCTGCATCGCCGCGTTTCCGGTCCCACACACGCCCACGAATGCGTTCGAAAACCCGCTCTATGTCCCGCGCGACGGTCGAGCCGCCGGGGCGCTGCGTACGCGCTGGAGCTACTCGTGCGAGTCGCACCTCACACACCAGCTGTCCTATCCCGTCATTGCGCGGCTCCGGCGACGCCTCGGGCTACGCGCTCTCCTTCCACACCAGATCGTCGCCCACCGCGAGCGCCAGCTGGCGGGCACGATCTACGCCTACAGTGAGCGGGTCGTTCCGAGACCCTGCGATTGGCCAGAGCGCGTCCAGGTGACCGGCTACTGGTTCCTCGACGCCGTCGAAGACTGGCAGCCCTCGCGCGCGCTCGAAGAGTTCCTCGCGGCCGGGTCGAAGCCCGTGTGCGTCGGCTTCGGCAGCATGAAGTCGACTCGCCCCGAGCGGGTGGCTCGCATGCTTCGCGGCGCGCTCGAGCGAATTCGCGAGCGAGCGGTCGTCCTCTCGGGCTGGGGGGGCATGCGCGAGCTCGATCCGACGGGCCGACGCATTCTCGTCCTCCCCGAGGCGCCGCACGACTGGCTCTATCCGCGGGTCGGGGTCGCCGTCCATCACGGGGGCGCGGGCACGACCGCGGCGGCCCTGCGCGCCGGGGTTCCGTCGGTGATCGTGCCTCACGCGTTCGACCAGCGGTTCTGGGGGCGGCGCGTCCGCGAGCTCGGGTGCGGCCCAGCGGCCATCGAAGAGCGAGATCTGTCGGCGTCGCGTCTCGGGGACGCCATGCGCGACGCGCTCGACGACGAGCGCCACCGGGGCGCGGCGGCACGCCTCGGGGCCGCCCTGCGCGCCGAAGACGGCGTGGGGTGCGCGGTGTCGCTCATCGAGCAGTGGACCTCTTGCGTCGCGAGCGCCTGATGTCCAGCGTGTCCGAGCCCACGTCCCTTCGTGCGCTGCTGGCCTATTACGCAGGGCTGACGCGCGCGCTTGCCAGCCGACGCGGGCCCGCCGCCGACGCGGATCTCCTCTACTTCTTCCTCGCGCAACCGGTTCGACTCTGGGACCGCACATGCCGCATCGAGGGGGACACGTTCGCCCGCTACGTCGCGCGCTCGGGCGTCCGCCTCCCGCCGTGGTCGATGCGATCGCGGCTCGTGGTGATGGCGGCGCTCTACGCGTGGCCCGGGCTCGCGTGTCTGGTCGCCCGCCGCCACCGTGGTCTGGCCCTCGAGCAATGGCGAAACGCGCTCCGAAGACCCGATCTGTACGCGACGTTCCCGGAGATCTGCTTCGACGCGCGTGCGGTCGCCGAGCGCCGCGCCGATGTCTTCGTCGCGATCTACAACGCCTACGACTACCACGCGCGGCGATCCGACTCCTACGCGATCGAGAACAAGCGCGTCTTCTTCGAGCGAGCGAGCGCCGCGGGGATCCCGTGCGTGCCCGTCCTGTCCCGAGATGAGGCCGCGCGGCGTGCCGGGCCGTTCATCGTCAAACGCGCCGATCTCGATATGGGGCTCGGCGTGAGGCGTCTCGCCGATCCGCGCGCGCTCGCGACCCTCGAGGTCTCGGCAGACGAGCTGATCCAGCCGTGCCTCGAGAACCATCCGGCGCTCTCGGACATCGTGTCCACGGGCGCCCCGCTGTGCACGCTGCGTCTGCTCACGACGCGGCGTGGCGCGCGTGACTTCGTCTGTCACGTCGGCTATTTCCGCATCGGGAACCGGGGCTCGGTGGTCGACAACGTCAGCCGGGGCGGCCTTCTGTGCGAGGTCGATCTCGACACGGGCCGCCTCGACGCGGGCCTGACCCACGAGATGCTCCACGGTCGCGCGCCGGTGCAGCCAGTGCGCGCGATCGGAGGGGCGAGCGAGCTCGTCGGGCGCCAGCTCCCCCAGCTGCGCGAGGCCGTCGCGCTCTGTCGGGACGCGCACGCTCGACTCGCCCCCGATCTGATCTCGATCGGCTGGGACATCGCGTTGACGCCGGCCGGGCCGGTCCTGGTCGAATGCAACGTGTTCGCAGGCTCGTTCGAGATGCGGCGGTTCCACGACTCGTTCGCCATCACACGCGCCGCGGTGCTCGCTCACCTGGCCGAGTTTCACGGCGCGCATGCGCGCTCGGATTTCAGGGGCCGCGCATGAGCCCGCTACGCGAATTCTACGTGGGGCTGACGCGGGCCTTTCGCTCCGACGACGTGCCACGCGACGAAGACGAGCTCCGGTTCTGGTTCCTCGTGCAGCCCTATCGGCTCTGGGATCGGGTGTGCCGCATCGATGGCCGAACCTTCGGCCAGTACGTCGCCGATTTCCCCGACCTGCCCTTGCCGCTGCGCTTCTTGCGCTACCGCAGCGCCTTCCTGGTCGTGCCCTACCTCTGGCCCGCCCTTGCGCTCGTGCTCGCCGCGCGCCACGGACTCGACGCGCGGCGCCAATGGCGGCTGGCGCTGCGACGCCCCGATCTCTATCTCGCCCAGCCGGCGAAGTCGTTCGACGAGCGGGCCGTCGACGAGGCGCGATCCGACGTCTTCGACGCGATCTTCGCCTCGTTCGACCACGCCCGGCGACGCTCGAGCAGCTACGAGATCGACGACAAGCGCGCCTTTGCCGAGCGCGCCGATCGAGCCGGCCTGCCTCATGTCCGGAACATCTCGCGGCAGGAGGCGATGCGCGAGGGGGGCGAGTTCATCGTCAAGGCACCCAGGGTGGACAAGGGGGAGGGCATCCGGCTCGTGTCGGGGGAGCGCGCCTTTGCCGACCTGCCGCCCGACGCGGACGTGATCATCCAGCGTCGGCTGCGCAACCATCCGGCGCTGCTGCCCATCCTGCCTCCCGATCCGCCGCTGTCCACGCTGCGTATCCTCACCACCCTCGACGCGCCATCGCTCGAGCCGCGCCTCACGCTGTCGTTCCTGCGCGTCGGCGCCTCGAAGAAGATCGTCGACAACCTGTCGGCGGGGGGCCTCATGCTCGAGGTCGACCCCGCCACCGGGGCGCTCGACGTCGGCATCGAAAACGCCATGGCGCCCAGGGCGAGGGTGGTGGAGGTGTCCCAGGCGCCGGGGGCCCAGGCGCCTTTCCGTGGCGCGCGCGTCCCGGGTTTCGACGAGGCGGCCGCGTTGTGCCGGAAGGCCCATTGGCGACTCGCCCCGGACGTTCTGTGTGTCGGATGGGACGTCGCTCTCACCGAGGAGGGGCCGATGCTGGTCGAGGCCAATCTCTACTCGGGCTCGTTCCAAAAACGCCACTACGATGGTGCTTTCCATCGAACCAATCGGGCCATCCTCGCCCTGCTCGCAGATCGTCTGGACGGCTGAAAACGCGAGGGAACACAGCAGGGCGGACCTCGTGAGTGGCTGGAGCTGCACCCTGGGTTAAGATGAACCAGGGTGAGGCAACATCAGGGCCATCTGGCAAGGACGCGGGCCTGCGTGGCGCGCCGGGCGGGCGCGGCGACATGAACCGTCCCACCGTCCTCATCGTCGACGACGATAGGCTCGTCAGCACGGCCACGCGCGCCTTGCTCGAGCCGAGCCACGAGGTTCTGGTCGCCAGCGATGGTCCCTCCGCGCGCGCCGTCATCGACTCGCAGACCCAGCTCGACGTGGCGCTGCTCGACGTGCGCCTGCCGGGCGAGGACGGCCTGTCGCTGCTCAAGCACCTGCGTGCCGTGCGACCCACGTGCGAGTCGATCGTCATCACGAGCCACGCGACCTTCCCGCTCGCGGTCGAGGCCATGCGCCTCGGGGTCTTCGACTTTCTGGCCAAACCGATCGCGGATCCGAGGGCGATCGAGCGTCGCGTGGCGGCCGCGGTCGAGCGAAAACGCCTGCGCGAGTCCAACGAGGCGCTCAAGCATCGGCTCGACGCGATCGGGGACACGCCCCAGCTGATCGGCGAGAGCGCCGGGGTGCGCTCGCTGCGCGACCGCATCCGCCGCATCGCGCGTGGCAAGGGACCGGTGCTCGTGCTCGGCGAGACGGGCACGGGCAAGGAGCTGGTCGCCCGCCTGCTCCACACGAGCTCACCGCGCGCGGGCCGCCCCTTCGTGGCGATCAACTGCGCAGCGCTGCCCGAGACCCTCATCGACAGCGAGCTGTTCGGCCACGAGAAGGGCGCCTTCACGGGCGCCACGAGGCGCCATCCGGGGCTCTTCCAGGCCGCGCACGGCGGCACCCTGTTCCTCGACGAGGTGGGCGATCTGCCCTTGCAGACGCAGGCGCGCCTCTTGCGTGCGCTGCAGGAGGGCGAGGTGCGCCCGGTCGGAGCCGTCGAGAGCGTCCAGGTCGACGTGCGGCTCATCGCGGCCACGAACGCGTCGATCGAGGACGCGCTGCGGACGGGGCGCCTGCGCGAGGACCTCCTGCACCGGCTGCACACCTTCCGCATCGACGTGCCCCCGCTGCGCGAGCGCACCGAGGACGTGCCGCTGCTCGCGCGGCACCTGCTCGAGCGGTACCAGGCACGGACGGGCGAGGAGCCGAAGACCTTCTCCGACGCGGCCATGCAGGCCCTCACGGCGTACGCCTGGCCCGGCAACGTGCGTGAGCTCAAGAGCGCGGTCGAGCACGCGGCCACGCTGTGCGAGGGGGAGACGCTGGAGCCGGATCACCTGCCGGCCCCGGTCACGGCGCGCTGGGTGGCGCCCGAGGGGACCGCGCCGGTCGAGCCCTACCGGAGGGCGCGGGAGAGGTTCGAACGTGGCTACCTCGCGGCGCTGCTCGAGCTGACCAAGGGCAACATCTCGAGCGCGGCGCGCCTGTCCGGCATCGACCGACCGAACCTGCGCCGCCTCCTCGGTCGGCACGGCCTGCGGTCGCGCAGCACCGGCTCGCCATGAGGAAACCGTCGGCGACGCCGTGCCTTGCCTTCATCGTTCTGCTCGGGTGCGGCGCGGACGCCCCCGGGGGCCTCGGCGTGGAGGTGGGCGCGAGCCCGGTGCCGCTGGACCGGCTGCTCGTGTCGGTGATCTCCCCGGACGACGGCGCCGTCCTGGTGCGCGATCAAGCGATGGCAGCGCGGCTGCCGGGTCGGCTCGCGATCGAGCCCTCGGGCCGGCGACAGACCGTGCGCGTGCTGGTGTCGGGGGAGCGCGCCGGGGCGCGCGTCGCCTTCGGCTACACGGATCTCGACGTCGCGCCCGGGGTGGACCGGACGGCGCGCCTGGTCCTCGAGGCTCCGCCGCCTGCCGACACGGACGCCGACGGGCTGCCGGACCCGGCCGATCCCCGCTTCGATACGGCGCCGGTCGGCACCGCGTTCCCGCCGGACGGCCGTTGCGAGCAGCTGGTACGGCGCGGCTTCGAGCCGCGGCCGGAGAACGCCGCGGCCAATGCGACCGAGCCGCCCGCCGGCTTCTCGCTCCCGGATTGGCCGGCCGGAAACCCCCTGGTCAATGCGAGGATCCGGCCGCGCATTGGCGGCCATTTCACCGGTACGACCGACGAGATCCTGCAATGGGCGGCCTGCCGCTGGGGGCTCGACGAGGATCTCGTGCGGGCGTATGCGCTGGTCCTGACCGGCTGGCGGCAGACCCACAGCAGCAGCGGCTCACTCGGCATCTTCGGGATCAACCCGCAGTTCGCGGGCGGCACGCAGGACTGGGCGGGGCGTAGCACGCCCTTCAACGCGGATTACGTCATCGGCTGGTGGCGCGCCTGCTACGAGGGCTACTGGACCTGGATCGAAGATCCGCAGCCGGGTAGCGGCTACGCGCCCGGTGACGCGCTCGGTTGCCTCGGGATGTGGTGGTCGGGGCGCTGGTACGATCAGACTGCCCGCGACTTCATCGGCCGCTTGGAGATGGCACGCCAGGAGCGCAAGTGGCGCGACGGCAGCTTCTGACTCTTGTCATTCCATGACGAGGGTGCTCACGGACATGGCGGGCATCGTGTAGGTGAACGCGCCTGGCATGCTGGCGACGACGTCGGCGGCGGGGCGGGGCGCGGCGCTGGCGGCCGAAAGCACGAAGACCTTGGCGCGCGAGGGCAGCGTCGCGTGCGCCACCGAGATGGCCGCGGACAGCGGCGCGCCGGTCTTGTTGATGGCGACCAGCACGACCTTGCGCGGATCCGCGCTGAGCGTGCTCGCGTAGACGCTCGACTTCTCGACGT
>JAHFDS010000293.1 GCA_023248855.1 Myxococcales bacterium | reverse complement strand
ACCCGCGCCTGCCGCCAACGCCCAGGCACCCGCACCGCCGCCCGCGCCGCCCGCGCCGCCGCCGGGCCCGGGTTACCCGCCGAGCCGCAGCGAGGACGTCAAGGACACGCTCCACGGCGTCACCGTGGCGGACCCCTTTCGCTGGCTCGAGGACGTCAAGTCCCCCGAGGTCCGTGCCTGGATGAAGGCCCAGGACGAGTACACCCGCGCGCGCCTGGCCAAGCTCCCCGGCCGCGACGCCCTGGCCGCGCGCTTCCGCGAGCTCTACTACCTCGACTCGGTCTCGCCCCCGATCCACCGCGGCAGCCGCTATTTCTACCGCCGCACGCACAAGGACAAGGAGAAGTCGATCCTCTACTGGAAAGAGGGCGAGGCGGGCGAGGAGAAGGTGCTGCTCGACCCGAACGGCTGGTCGACCGACGGCTCGGTGTCCCTCGGCGTGACCTCGGTGTCGCACGACGGCAAGTGGCTCGCCTTCACGCGCAAGCGGAACAACTCCGACCACGCGACCTGCTACGTCATGGACGTCGCGAGCGGCAAGGAGCACGACGTCATCGAGGGCTGCCGCTACGCGAGCCCCTCGTGGACGCCCGACGGCAGGGGCTTCTACTACACGTGGCTGCCTACCGACCCGTCGATCCCGCCCTCGGAGCTGCCCGGCTACTCCGAGGTGCGCTTCCACAAGCTCGGCGCCGATCCCAGCAAGGACACCATCGTCCACGACAAGCTCGGCGATCCGCGCAAGTTCCTCCACGCCAGCGTCTCGCGCGACGGCCGATGGCTCCTCCTCGAGGTCTCGCACGGCTGGACCTCGAGCGACTGCTGGTTCCGTGACCTCAAGGACACAAGGGCCGTCAAGGCGGGCCGCTGGACCAGGCTGGCCGTGGGCGAAAAGGCCCTCTTCAACGTCGCCGCGTGGAAGAACCAGCTCTACGTGCACACCAACCTCGACGCGCCGCGCTGGCGCATCTTCAAGGTCGATCCGAAGCAGCCCGAGCGCGAAAAATGGAAGCCGATCGTTGCCGAGGACGCGAGCGCGGTGCTCTCGGGCTTCGCCGTCGTGGGCGGGCACCTCGCCCTCGACTACCTCAAGAACGCCGCCTCCGAGCTGCGCCTGGCCACGCTCGACGGCAAGCCCGTGCGCGCGCTGACCCTGCCCGCCATCGGCACCGCGTCCGGCTTCCTCGGCAACGAGGACGAGGACCGCGCCTACTTCACCTTCAGCACCTTCACCATGCCAAGCCAGGTGTTCGAGACCTCGGTGAAGTCGGGTCAGACCAAGCTCTGGGCCAAGGTGGAGGTGCCGGCGGACCTTTCGCCCTACACCGTCGAGCAGGTGTTCTACCCGTCCAAGGACGGCACCAAGGTCTCGATGTTCCTCGTGCATCGCAAGGACCTGCAGCTAAGCGGAGACAGCCCAACGCTGCTCTACGGCTACGGCGGATTCAACGTCAACCAGACGCCCTCGTTTGCGTCGTCGCTCGTCCCGTGGCTGGAGAAGGGCGGCGTCTATGCCGTGGCGAACCTGCGCGGCGGCGGCGAGTACGGCGGCAAGTGGCACGAGGACGGCATGCTGGCCAGAAAGCAGAACGTCTTCGACGACATGATCGCCGCGGCCGAGTGGCTGATCGCGAGTCACTACACCAAGCCGTCGCGCCTGGGTGTGCGCGGCGCGTCGAACGGGGGCCTGCTCATGGGCGCCATGACGACGCAGCGTCCGGACCTGTTCGGCGCCGTCATCTGCGGCGTGCCGCTGCTCGACATGGTGCGCTACCACCTGTTCGGCTCGGGCAAGACGTGGATCAGCGAATACGGCTCGGCCGAGGACGCCGAGCAGTTCAGGACGCTGCACGCCTACTCGCCCTACCACCATGTCAGGGCCGGCACGAAGTACCCGTCGTTTCTCATGATGGCTGCGGACTCCGACGATCGCGTGGACCCGATGCACGCGCGCAAGTTCACCGCGCTCTTGCAGTCGGTCTCGGGCGCGCCCGAAGCGCACCCGGTGTGGCTGCGCATCGAGAAGAACAGCGGCCACGGCGGCGCCGACATGGTCCGCCAGGCCGTCGAGTCTTCGGCCGACGCCTACGCGTTCCTGATGAGCGAGCTCGGCGTCAAGTAGCCGCGCGCGGGCACTTTCCGCCCACGGGCCTTTCGGGGTGCTCGCGCACCGGCACCAGCAGCACCTTCCCCTTGAGGCCATCGAGCCCCGGCGGATCGATCAGCGTCGGATACGAAAAGCCCCGATGCATCGCGTGGCGCCAGTACGGCGCCAGCACGGCGCGATCGTGCGAGTTGTTCGTCATCCACGACATCGCGCTGTAGTAGAAGCCGGGCGAGGTCGAATAGCGCGGGCATTGTCGCAGGCGGTGCTTGAGATCCATGAAGAAGTTCTGCAGCGACATCGGCGCGACCGTCTTGCCAGCCGCCACCTGGAAGCGCACCGGCACGCGAACGGCAAGCCAGCGATAGCGACGCGACGCGCCGACGATGCGCGGGTCGAGCGCCACCGCCTCGACTGGCGCGGACACCACGATCTCCGCCAGCGGGTTCGCATAGAAGTAGCCGAGCACCTGCTCGACGTCCCAGACGCGCGCGGGTGCCGGCCGCTCGAGGCGCCGCGCGAGCGAGACGTGTGTGAAGCCGCTCCGCGTCTCGGCCAGGTGGCGCGTCGCGAAGTAGAAGGCGCCCATCGCCACGAGGGGAGCCTCGACGCTGCCGGTGACCCGCTCGACCAGGGGTCGCACACGGTCCGCGAACTCCGGCCGCGCGGCCAAGCTCAGGCGGTCGCGCGCGTCCTCGACCAGTCGCCCTTCGACCTCGCCGAGCTTGCGCAGCGCGGCCAGCCTCGGCTCCGCCTTGTCGATCGCGACCTCCGCCGGGGGCTCCTCGCCGAACAGCACCCAGGCCACGCGGGCCTCGCGGCGCTTCTGCGCGAGCGCGCTCGGAGCCCTGGCGTCGTCGAACGCGGCGACGACCCGCCTCCGGAACGCGTCGAAGCGACGGAACGGGAACAGCCGGCCGCGGCCCTCCGCGACCCGCTCGAGCGCGTCGGCAAAGGCGATCACCCGGGCGTCACGCTGCGCCGCATCGCCATCGAGCGACGTCAGCCACGACCAGCGATCGCGCACCGGCTCGATGGCCGGCGCGGGCTGGGCGCCAGGCATGAACCGCTCCGCCTGGGAATCACCGAGCGCGTACCCCTCGAACGACATCTCGAAGCGACCAGCCACGCGCAGGAGCTTCGTCAGGAGCGCGCCCTGCAGGCGCCTCGCGGCCTCCGCGACGAGGTCCCTCGGCACGCCCGGCCGCCGGCCGAGCCACCGCACGAGCTCCCCGAGCTCCTCGCGATCCGCCGCGCTCCCCTGCCCCATCCGCACGCGCGACGCCGCGCGAAGCCGCTCGGTCTCGCCGTCAGAGACCACGCCCCAGGTGCCGAGCCACCGGCTGCCCTCGAGGGGGGCCGCGAGCCACTCGAACGGGTTCGTGAGCGCCACCGTGTGCGTGTGCGCGTCCCAGGCCGCACCCACCAGCCCGAGCTCCCACGCGGTCCCGGGACCCCGATCGAGATCGATGAGCGCGTTGCGACCCTGCGCGCACAGGTCGAGCAGATGCTTGGGCCAGAGCTCGTCGCCGATGAAGAGGTACCCGAACATCGCCACGGAATTCGCGGCGAACGCCTCGAGGATGCTGTGCGCAGGGTCCGGATAGAACGGATCGCCGTACACCGCGAGGTCGACCCCGGACGGCAGCAGCGCCTCATCGGGCAGCGCGCGCGGCCCGGAGGCGCACCCGAGACCGATCGTGCCCACCAGCAGGGCCCGACCCCAGACGACCGACCTCGACACGCGACTCATGAGCAGATACGACGAGGGGGATCACCCGAAGGCAATCCCCCTCTCGAGCCGTCAGCCCAAGGACGTTCGCAGGCTACTTCTTGGGCTGACCCGCCGGCGCACCCTTCGCAGGCTGCCCGGCCGGCGCACCCGCCGCGCCACCCGCAGGCGGCGTGTTCGACGTGCCGCTCGAAGCGCACGCCGCGCAGAAGGCACCAGCAACGAACATCATGGCAAGCTTTCGCATCGCTCCTCCTTGGGTCCTGGTCATCGAAAAGGTCGGTGAATCGTAGTCGCGAACCCGCATGTGTATCAAGGTTTTTCCCGGTTTGCCGGCAAGCTCGCCTCGCCGATTCGCTCGCGCACCCGGTAGAACGGCCGGCCGGAGGCCGCCTGGTAGACCCTCGAGACCAGCTCGGTGACGAGGCCCAGCGCCAGCATCTGCACCGCGAGAATCGCGAGCAGCACGCCGAGCAGGAAGAGATAGGTGTGTCGCGCGAACTCCACGCCATGGACGTACTTCTGGATGGTGAGGCCCCCGAGGATCGCGACGCCCGACCCGCCAGCAGCCAGCCCGATTAGACCAAAGCCGTGCAGCGGACGAGCCACGAACCGCTGCAGGAGCGTCACCGTCAGAAGGTCGAAGGCGACGCGGAGCGTCCGACCGAGCGAATAGGACGAGCGACCATGCTTGCGCCGGTCCTGGACGATCGGGACCTCACCGATGCGGGTCGTCACCGCGCTCGCCACGATGGGCACGAAGCGGTGCATCTCGCCGAACAGCTCCAGGTGATCCACCACGAAGCGCCGGTAGGCCTTGAACGTCGTGCCGAAGTCGTGGATGGGGACGCCCGAGAGCCAACGCGCGAGCCGGTTTGCGACGCGCGACGGCAGCGTGCGTCGCAGCGCGTCCTTGCGATCGCGGCGCCAGCCCGAGACGAGATCGTATTCGCCTTGACGCATGCATTCCAGGAACCTCGGGATCTCCTCGGGGCGGTGTTGCAGGTCTCCGTCCATCGCGATCACGATCTCGCCGCGGCTCTCGCGAAAGCCCGCCTGCAGCGCGGCGGTCTGGCCGTAGTTTCGCGTGAGCCGCACCCCGACGACGCGCGGGTCGCGCGCGCACGCCCGAGCGATGGCGGCCCAGGTGCCGTCGCTCGAGCCGTCGTCCACGAGCACGATCTCGGCGGGCTCTCCAATCGCGTCGAGCACATGGCCGAGGCGCTCCGTGAGCTCCGCGACGCTGTCGGCCTCGCGGTAGAGCGGCACCACGACGGACAGGGCGATCATGGCCCCGCCTGGACCGGCGCGGCGGTGTGGCGCATTTCGAGCAGCTGCCCGAAGTGCACCAGCGTGACCCCCGCGGAAGCGATGCGTTCGCGCAGGCCAGGCGCACACAGGACCTCGAGCTCGCGCGGGCGCGCGCCGTCGATGCGGTAGCGACCCCAGTCGGTCGACACCTCGGATCCGGTCTCGCCGACGTGGGTCATGAGCTCGTGCACACCCTCTCCGATCGCGCGCGCGGCCTCTTCCACCAGGGCCGCGTCCACCTCACCCGTCCGTGCGAGACCGAAAAAGCCATCCGGGCCGACCAGCCCAGCCACGGCATAGTGACGCCGCGCCGCCCGCGCACACGCGGTCACGATCTCCGCTCGGGCGCGCCCCGCGAGGCTGCCGCGCTCGGCCGGGCTCGATTCCACGCGCCGCGCGGGCGAGAATGGCACGATCGAGCGATACGCTTTCAGGCCCGAGCGGGCCGCGACGCGCGCGGCGACCTCCGCCACGCCGGGGAACAAGTGCCCGTGCTTCTCGCCGCAGACATGCGTGGGGGCGATGCCCGCGTCGCGTACGCGCGCCAGCTGGGCCTCGAGCTCGCGTGCCACGTGCTCGGGATCGAGCCGGCCCAAGAGGCCCCGCGCGAGCACGCGACCCGCCTCGCCGGGGAAGCAACCGCCGCGGCCGATCAGCGAGCGCACCCGATCGGGCGCGCAGAGCGGGCGACCACGCACGAGGTTCCACTCGATCCCGACCCCGAGCCCCGGAAGAGCGTGCGCCGCCCGGGTGGCCTCGTCGAACGCCGGACCATTGGGCAGGAGCGAGGCGCTGGTCAGCACTCCCTCGCGATGGGCGCGGACGACGCCACGATTCACCTGCGGCGACAGCCCGAAGTCGTCGCTATGCACGATGAGGGCACGCACGCGCGCACATCTTCGCCCGTTTCGGCTCCGAGCACGGGCCGGAAAAACGAAACGCCGCGGGGGGTAATCCCACCGCGGCGCTCGCGACGACCAGGGAACCGGCTTCCGGCTAGAGATCCGGAAGCACGCTGTCGTTGATCTTGACCTTCTTCTCGGGCTTGTCCGACTTGGCCGGCTTCGCCACGCCGGTGTCCGAGTCGCCGCTGCCACCCTTCGAGGAGCGCTTGGTCGCAGGCCGCCCACGCAGCTTGGTCAGGTTCTCGGTCTGACTACCGATGGCGGCGAGGAGCTTGGCCTTCTCCTCGGCGCTCGATGCCTGCTCGAGCCGCTTTTGCAGATCGGTCAGCTGCCTCATCGAGGCCTCGATCTGCGCCTGCTTCTCCTGGTTCTCCTTGGCGATGCGAGCGTTTTCCGCGGCGATCGTGGCCTTTTCGGCCTGCGCGTCGCTGTAGAACTTGTAGCTCACGCCGATCACGATGCCGAGCAGCACCACGACACCGGCCACGATCTGCGGGATCGGGAGTTTCTTGGCGCGCGCCTTGGCCTCGACCTCGAGGCGCATCTGCTCGGAGCGCAGCTTGGTCTCGGCCTCGATCCGGGCACGACGCTCGCTCTCCTGCAAGCGGAGCGTCGCGTCGCGATCGTCCTGCTCGCGGCGACGCGCCTCGGCGACCCGACGCTCCTCTTCCTCCCGCGACCGGCGGTCCACCTCGTCGCGCGCCCGCCGCTCCGCGTCTTCCTTCGCCTTGATCTCGGCCGCCACTCGGGCCTGCTCGCCGGCGACTTCCTGCTGGACTCGCTCTTCCTCGATCTGCCTCAGCTCGCTCAGCGAGAAAAGGACCGAGTTGTCCCGGCGCTCCGCCATCGATTCTCCTTGCGCTCGCCCGTTCGGACGGGAACTACCCTTGCCTGACGTCGAGTACATCGTTAGCACACCTTCTTTCTCGTGCCAACGGCGCGGACCACCGGCGGCAACAGGCCTCATGGCGCCCCGAGATCGGGGCGCTCCAGAGTCAGACGCGCAAGTCCGTCAGTCGATCAGTGGTTGATCAGGCTGAGGAACGGATCGTTCTTGGAGGACTTCCCGGGCCTCTTGGCCGTGGCGGCGGCCGGCGAGGCCTTCGCGACCTTCGCTGCGCCAGCGCCCTTCTTCCCCTTCTTGCCCTTTTTCCCCTTGCCAGAGTCCTTGGCGCTCGCGTGAGAAGCTGACTCGTCGGCCTTCGGCGCCTGCGCAGCGGCCTGCGCCTTGGCCTCGGCTGCCCGAGCCTGCGCCTCGGCCGAGGCCTTCTCGGCCGTCGCCTTCTCGGCCAGCGCCTTCTCGGCGTCCGCCCTGGCCCGTGCGGTCTCCTCCTGGCGGGTGAGCTCCGCCTGGCGAACCAGCGCGGCCCGATGATTCAACGCGAACACGGTGAGCACCAGTGCCGCGACACACAGCACGCCTCCCAGTCCGAGGAGAATGATCTTGGGCCAGTCGGGTGGATTCGGTCGTACGACGATCATCGGGCGAGCCTCCGAATGATCTAGGCGAAGGCTGCAAGGAACATTCCTTGCTGGCCCCACCGGATATCAACACGATATCACGAAGGGGCTGGGGCATTCTTCCACGATCGTCAGGGCCCGTAGGCACCACCCCGTGCCAGGCCTGGCCCTCATCTGGGGTGAGCGGTCCCACCGAGAAGCCGGCCATCTTCCAGCTTCGATGCACGCTCGGTTCCCTTCGACCAGGAACAGGTCTAGACTCTCGCGCTCAGTGGATTTCGGCCCCGGCGGAAGGTCGAGGGCGAATTCTCGCGCTCAAAGGGGAGAACGCATGTCGTTGCTGGAGAAGATCAAGCAGCACAAGGCCAGGGTCGTGGTGATCGGCGCTGGATACGTGGGCCTTCCGCTCTCCGTGGAGGTGGCCAAGGCCGGGTTCAGGACCACCGCGTACGACAAGTCCGAGAGCAAGGTCAAGTCGATCAACGCCGCCGTCTCGTACATTCCCGACGTGCCGACGTCCGAGCTGGCGCCGCTCGTCAAGGCCGGGACGCTCGACGGCTCGACCGACGCCGACGTCATGAAGGAAGCCGACGTCGTCATCATCTGCGTGCCCACGCCGCTCAACAAGACCAAGGACCCCGACAACAGCTTCATCATCTCGGCGGGTACGGACCTCGCTCCCCGCCTGCGTCAGCAGTCCCTCGTCATCCTCGAGTCCACCACCTTTCCGGGCTTCACCCGGGAGATCCTCCTGCCGCAGCTGTCGGAGCACGGCCGCAAGGTGGGCCAGGACTTCTTCCTCGCGTTCTCGCCCGAGCGCGTCGATCCGGGCAATCCGAAGTACCACACCAAGAACACGCCCAAGGTGGTCGGTGGGACGACGCCCCGCTGCACCGAGATCGCGACCGCCATGTACAGCCAGGTCATCGAGCGTCTCGTGCCGGTCTCGTCGACCGACGCGGCCGAGATGGTCAAGTTGCTCGAGAACACCTACCGCGCGGTGAACATCGGCCTCGTCAACGAGGTCGCCATCATGTGCGAGAAGCTCGGCCTCGACACCTGGGAGGTGATCGACGCCGCGGCCACCAAGCCCTTCGGCTTCCAGGCGTTCTACCCGGGGCCTGGCCTCGGGGGACACTGCATCCCGGTCGATCCGCACTACCTGTCCTGGAAGCTCAAGACGCTGCATTACAACGCGCGCTTCATCGAGCTCGCCGGTGAGATCAACTCCCACATGCCGGAGTTCGTGGTCATGCGCGTCAACGACGCGCTCAACGACCGCAGAAAACCGGTCAAGGGCTCGAAGATCATGGTGCTCGGCGTCGCGTACAAGCGCGACATCGACGACTGCCGCGAGTCACCGGCGATCGACGTCATCACGCTGCTCAAGCAGCGCGGGGCGGACGTCCACTTCCACGATCCGTTCGTGCCGGAGATGCGCTTCGACCACGAGGGCCACGAGGCCATGATCCCGCCGCAGCGCTCGGTGCCGCTCGAGAAGCTCGGCGAGTACGACTGCGTCGTCATCGTCACCGACCACAGCAAGATCGACTATGCCCGGGTCGTGGCGGAGTCGCAGCTCGTGGTGGACACCCGCAACGCCACCAAGGCGCTGCGTAAGCAGAACCCGCAGCGAATCGTCTCGCTGTAGGCCTCGCCGCGCTCCGCGCGGCCGTCGAGAGTCGAAGCGTCCAGAGTCAGAGCAATCCTTGGAAACGATGTGCATGTTCACCGAACGCGGCCTTCCTCCCGCGAGGCTCGCGTGAAGCTCCTCATCAACCTCGCCCTGTCCCTGGTGGTCGGGGCCGCCTGTGTCTACCTCGTGTGGCCGGCGCCCGCGCAGAAGGTCGAGATCGGCGCGGCGCTCGGACGGCTCGACGCCGGGACCCTTTTCGCCTACGTGGGCACGCTCGCGCTGATGCACCTCTTCCGCGCGTGGCGCTGGGACTTCCTGCTCCGGCCCATCGGGGGCAGGCTGCGCTTTGCCGAGCTGTTCTGGATCTCGTCGGCAGGCTTCATGGCCATCCTCGCGCTGCCGGCGCGGCTCGGCGAGTTCGTGCGGCCGCACCTGGCCAGAAAGCGCGCCCGGATCCGCATGTCGGCGGCGCTCGGCACGGTCGCCGTCGAGCGCATCGTGGATGGGCTCATGGTGTCGCTGCTGGTTTCGATCGCGTGCTTCCAGCTGCCCTCCGCCCCGTGGTGGCTGGTCTGGGTCCCGCTCGCCGTTTTCGGGGCGGCGACGGCGTTCCTGGTCTTCGGGGTCCTCTGGCCCGCACACACCGTGCGCTTCTGCCTGCGCGCGTCGTTCCTCGAGGCGTTCTCTCCCAGGCTCGCGGCGCGCGTGGCTGGCATCCTCGGCGGTATCATCTCGGGCTTCCGCGTGCTCGGGGACGTCCGCAACCTGGCTGCCTACACGGGCCTGTCCGCGCTCTACTGGTTCTGGAACGGCTTCGGCATGTGGCTCCTCGCGAGCGGCATGGGGCTCTCGGTCCCGCTCGCCGCCTCGTTCGTCACGATGGGTGTCATCGTCGTCGGCATCACGCTGCCCAACTCGCCGGGCCTGCTCGGCCAGTTCCACTACTTCACCAAGCTCGGGCTCGCGCTCTACGGGGTCTCGGCCGGGCCGGCGCTAGCCTACGCGACCGTGCTCCATGCCGCGCAGACCCTCTGGTACGTGGGGCTCGGCCTCGTCGCGCTGATCCCGCTCGGCGTGTCCCTGCGCTCG